>NC_010625.1:317482-634964 GCF_000020045.1 Paraburkholderia phymatum STM815
CGTGGCGCGCGACGTTGGTCAGTGCTTCCTGGACGATGCGAAACAGTGTCGTCGACGCGAATTCGTTGAACTGGGGTTCGTCCGCTTCGACGTGGACCGTTGCGGCGACACGGTAGCGCTTCGTGAAGTCTTCGGCGAGCCATTCGAGTGCGGCCGTCAAACCGAGATCGTCGAGCAGCGGAGGACGCAGGTCCGCGGCGATGCGGCGCAGCGACATCGCCATGGCGTCGATTTCCTTTTGCAGTGCGTGGGTCTGCGGCACGAGATGCGCGGTGTCGTCCTTTTGGGCGAGTGTCGCTTCGATCAGTGCGACGCTCATTTTCAGCGCCGTCAATTGCTGGCCGAGGTCGTCGTGCAATTCGCGCGCGATGCGTTTTTGCTCGTTTTCTCGCGTGATCTGCACTTGCGCCGACACCTCGCTCGCGCGTTCGAGCTCCGTGAGGCGCATGCGGTCGGTCATGTCGCGCGTCACCTTCGCGAAGCCGAGCAACGCGCCGTTCGCGTCGCGCACGGCGGAAATGGTGACGTTGGCCCAGAACCGCGAACCGTCGCGCCGAACCCGCCAGCCTTCGTCTTCGACGTGTCCTTCGGCGGCTGCGATCTGCAGTTCGCGCGCGGGCTTGCCGGCGGCGATGTCCTCTTCCGTATAGAACGTCGAGAAGTGCCGGCCGATGATCTCGTCGTGCGTGTAGCCCTTGATTCGCTGCGCGCCCGGATTCCAGCTGGCGATGTTGCCGCCCGCGTCGAGCATGAAGATCGCGTAATCCTGGACGGCTTCGATCAGCAGCATATAGCGGTCTTCGAGCGGGGCATCCGACACGGATGCCGCTCTCGCGATGCAGGACGGCTTGTTCTTCGGCGTGGCCATTGCGGCTCCCGGCAGTTTGGCAGGCGACGCTTCGCGCATTCGAAGCTGATTTATATCAGTTCGACAACGGTTGTTCCAGTTTAGGAGCAAAGGCCGCTATGCGCCGGAAAGTGCGAAAGAGGCCGTGCGTTGTGCGTTCGACGCCGCGAAACGGGCGTTGCCGACAGCCGCGCCTGCTTCGGCGCGGCGGAGTTGATCGAAACGGTGCGCTGCGTCTGCGCGGGTGGACGAGTCAGCTATTACGGATAGCGCGGGAATCAGAATTCGTCTGCAAAGACGCCGTGCTCCGGCTCGGTGTCGGTTTCGTCGATCCACTGCACATGCCATTGCCCGACAACGGGCGCACGATCCGCATATCGATACCAGAGTGCCCGCCCAGACTCGCCTTCGAACGGCCCCTGCGGCGAGAGCAGATCGAGACCCGTCAGTTCGCAGCAGAGACGATCGCGGTCGGCGCCCAATGTGCCGACGATGCGCGTGCAGTCCTTCGTGAGGGCAAGCGTGCCCCATTCGGGCAGATCGACGGCCGCGTGTCCTTCGCGCGACCATTTGCGTGCGTCGCGATCGAGCCAGAGTATCGCGTAGGCGGCGGGATCGGCGCATTCGAACGTATCGAGGTGAAGGGTGATTCTCATCGACGGCTCCTTGTCCGGCACTCTGGAAGCGCACGATTCGCGTGACGGCGGCGAATCGTGCTGTGGCGTAGATCGCAATTTCAATCTATCGCGTGTCTGTGGATGAAAATTGAGGCACGTCAACGACGGCAGACGTGCACATGCGGCAAAGCGCGCCTGCACCACGCATGACGGGCAGCACGCGCCCGGTCCGCGTAATCCTGCTCGGTGTTGCCGTCAAATAAGGAGCGCCACGGCTACGCATGGCGACTAGCCGGCGCGAGTACCGCGTATTGAAGCGTGAAGCGCCGTTGCCCGGAGAGCGGCCCTGCATCATCGAAGTGCGTTTCGGGCAACGCGAAGCAGGCGTCACACGCGCGCGAGTCCTTCGGGATCGACGATACGGATTGTCTTGCCGTTCGCGCGCACGAGCTGCTCGCGCTGGAACTTCGAGACCATCCGGCTCACGGTCTCGAGCTTCATGCCGAGATAGCAGCCGATTTCCTCCCGCGTCATGCGCAGGTGGAATTCGGCGGCGGAAAAACCGCGTGCCTTGAAGCGTCGTGACAGATTCAGCAGAAACGTCGCGACGCGTTGTTCCGCCGACATCGTGCCGAGCAGCATCATTTGGCTCGATTCGCGGACGATCTCACTGCTCATCATCTGGTAGATGTGATGTTGCATCGGCTTCATTTCGCGGCAGATCACCTCGAGATGCGCGAACGGAATGATGCAGACGGCGCTATCTTCGAGCGCGATCGCATCGCAACTGTGCTGCCCCGCGCCGATGCCATCGAGCCCCAGCGCCTCGCCGGGAATCTGGAAGCCGGTCACGTGTTCGCGCCCGTCGCGATGCATCACGACCGTCTTGAACGAGCCCGCGCGCACCGCGTAGATGCTGTGAAATGCATCGCCCGCGCGATACAGCGTGTCGCCGCGCTTGACCGGGCGCGTCACGCAGATGATCGAATCGAGCCGCGCGAGTTCGGCCGCGCTCAGTTCGGCCGGCATGCACACGGCGCGCATCGCGCACGTCGAGCAGCGGGACGCGCGCTGCGGCGACCGCTCGTCGCGCGCGACGGGATGAATCGGCACGATGGTTGCCGTGCGTGGCGCTGGACTCGTCGGGGCGAGAGCGACGGCGGTGTCGAGGTCGGTGGCGGCAAGCATGATCGGCTCCTGTTCATTCACGCGCACGCGCACCGCGCGCCCGTGCAATGCCTGCGACCGTGTGGCAGGCCGCATCGAATTCAGACGTTTTGTCGAAGAAGAAATCGGCACCCGCTGCCTCGCAGGCAGCGCGCAATGCGCGCGCGGTGTGATTCGTCAGCACGATCTTGACGATCGCGGGATGCGTGCGCGTCAACGCCCGGATCAGATCGAGGCTCGTCCCGCCCCCGAGGCGCAGGTCGAGCACGACGATATCCGCGTCGCAGGCAACAATGCCGTCCAGCGCGGCGTCCCCGTCTTGCGCCTCACCGGCGACTTCGACGCCCGCGATCGCGCCGAGCAGACAAGCGAGACGGCGCCTCACTTCGACGGCGGCATCGACGAGATAGACCTTCGAGACGATGGTTGACACGGCGGTATCCATGTCCATCAGTATCAGCGGGTCAATCTCAAAAATATATCGGAGATGTTGGAAGCGGGCCCAGGAACTTGCGTAGGCGCTATAGGAATATTCCTACCCGCGCGGGGTGCCAGACGAGACGTCAAATGTCGGCTTCGCCGTCGATCAGCTTGTGGCGGATCGCATAACGCACGAGCCCGTTTTCGTTCGGCATCTGCATCTTTTCGAGGATGTGAGCCTTGTGCGTACTGACGGTTTTGACGCTCAGGCAAAGTTCGAGCGCGATTCCGGTGGTCGTCTGCCCGGCGACGATACGCCGGAACACGTCGAATTCACGGGGGGATAGCCGTTGATGCGGGAGCGCTTCGGCGGGCTCGGTGAGGTTTTGCGCGAAGCGCTCGGCCATCGCGAGACTGACGTAGACGCCGCCCGCCGCCACCTTGGTCACGGCGCCGACCAGCTCGGCGCTTGCACTTTCCTTCGTCATATAGCCGGATGCGCCTGCCTTGAACGCCCGCACCGCGTATTGCTGCTCCGCGTGCATGGTTAGCACGAGAATGCGCAGCGCGGGCTTTTCGTCCTTGATCTGCCTGATGAGATCGATGCCGTTGCGGCCGGGCATCGACAGGTCGAGCACGAGCACGTGCGCATCCGTGGCGCGGACGAGCGCGAGCGTGGTCGCGCTGTCGCAAGCTTCGCCCGCCACCTTGAAGCCGCTCGCGGATTGCAGGATGTGGCGCAGCCCGTCACGCACGAGCGTGTGGTCGTCGGCAAGGATTACTTTGATCATGAATGCGAGTGTTCCGGTTGCACGGCCTGCAAGGCAAGCGACCGTCGTGGCAAAGCCTTCGTTCGCCGCCTGTCGGCTGCGCGAAGTCTGCGCGCATATCGGCCCGTCCGCATACGCCGACCAGGCCGAACGACTTGTCCTCGCTGGGACGGGCGCTCCGCCCGTCTCCGCTTTCGCGTGGCGATCGGCGCCACGCCATTATCCGCGATGCGCAGCACGGTCGTGCTGCGTGGGCGATCGTGACGATCGCATCCATCGACGAGCGGATGATGCCGATCATGCGTGCCTCGCCGCGGCTGGCACGTGCAACACCCGATTCAATGCGCCATCAGCACGGGCACCGTCATCGATTCGAGCATGGTCCGCGTGACGCCGCCGAAAACCCGCTCGCGCGCGCGGGCATGCCCGTACGCGCCTGTCACCAGCAGATCCGCATGCAGATCCGATGCGCGATTGAGCAGCGTTGCGCCCGCGCCGATGCCGACATGATGCGGGGTGGTCGAGAACGCGGCGCGCACGCCGTGCGTCTCCAGCCACGCGGCGACGTCGATCCCCTCGGGCGCGTCGGGAGACTGTGCCTGACCATGTGCGTGCACGATCTCGATGCCCACATGGCGCGCCCTTTGCAGCAAGGGCAGCGCATCGGCGGCCGCGCGCGCCGCTTCGCGGCTGCCGTCCCATGCGAGCAGCACGTTTTCGCCAAGCGTACGTACCTCGCCCGCATACGGCACGACGAGTGCGGGCCGGCCCGCGCCCAGCACCAGATCGCCGACGAAATGCGGCGCGACGAACGAAGCAGGATCGTTCGGATCCTGCTGGCCTAGCACCAGCAGATCGGCATGCCGCGCGTGCAGCATCGCCACGTCCAGCGCGGGTCCGGGCGGCGCGCGCCATTCGGCGCTGCGCCCGGCGCGCTCGGCGGCCGCGAGGAAGGCATTCTCGGCCTTTTCGCGGCGGTTAGCCTCCTGCGCTTCGATCTGCGCGAACGACAAGGTCTTGTCCTGCCGGAAGATCGGCCTGAAGAGATCCTGGCAGACGACGTATAGGCCAATCAGATGCGCATCCCAGCGCTGCGCGAGTTCGAGCGAGAGCGCGATGCGCGTGTCGCTGCGGCGGCTATCGTCGATATGGACGAGCAGGGTCTTGTAGCTCATGTCGGTTCCTTTTTCGGCAATGCGCTTAGTGCGACAGCAGCACGGGCACGGTCATCGACTTCAGCACCGTGCGCGTCGCGCCGCCGAGCACGAGTTCGTGCAGACGGGAATGCGCCCAGGCGCCCATCACAATCATGTCGCAGCCGGATTCGGCCGCTTGCGATAGCAGCACGTCGCCGATCGCCGCATCGTTTTCGACGCTGAGTTCGCGCACGTTCACCTTGACGCCGTGCCGCGCGATCGTCAGCGCGATGTCGGCGCCCGGAATGCGCCGTGACGGCGGCTCGTTGCGCGTCGCGTTAACGGTGATCAGCGTGACGTCGGCGGCATGCGACAGGAACGGCATCGCGTCGTGGATCGCGCGCGTGGCCTCGCGGCTGCCGTCCCACGCGACGAGCACGCGGTGCCCGAGCGTCGCGTGCGTGCCAGTCGCGGGCACGAGCAGGACAGGGCGCCCCGCCGACATCAGCAGATGCTCGGCGAACTGATCGGCGATGAACGATTCCGGGTCTTGCGGATCGGCTTGTCCCGCGATCACCAGATCGGCGAGGCGCGCATAGGGCGGCACGACGTCGTTTGCATAGCCCGCCGCCGCGATCCAGCGGCCGTCGATCTTCGCGCGCGCGGCCTCCGCGTGGAACAGGCGCTCGAGCGCGGCGCCGTGCTCATTGCGCTGCCGCTCGTGCTCCGCATAGTAGGACGCCGTGCCCGCCATCACGAAGAACGCGTGCGGATCGGGCAGGTAGGTCGTGAAGAGGCCGGTGAGCCTCGCGTGAAACTGATGAGCGACGCGCAGCGCGGTTTCGAGGCGCGGATGCGCATGAACGCCCGTATCGAGTTGCACGAGGATGCTCTTGTAGCTCATCGCCGTTGCTCCAGAATGGACAGACGCGGGGCGGGCCGCGGCCCGCGATGAAGTCGAGTCTACGAGCCGGTCCGGCGAGGCGATTGATGCAGATCAAGCGGCGCTGCATGGCGGGCCGGCTGGGTATCGTCATACGGGATCCGGCATCGTTTGATCGACATCAACCGCGTTGCGCGAGGCGGGCCTAGATTGACCGTGTGAATTTTCATTCCTTCCCTGGAGGATTTTTGATGAAAGCACTCGTTTATCACGGTCCCGGCGAGAAGTCGCTCGACGAACGTCCGATGCCCGAACTCGCGGCGCCGACGGATGCCATTGTCAGGATGACGCGCACGACGATCTGCGGCACCGATCTGCACATCCTCAAGGGCGACGTGCCGTCCTGCGAGCCGGGGCGCATTCTCGGACACGAGGGCGTGGGCGTCGTGCACAGCGTCGGCAGTGCGGTGAGCGGTCTCGCCGTTGGCGATCACGTGCTGGTGTCGTGCATCTCGTCGTGCGGGCAGTGCGAGTATTGCCGGCGCGGCATGTACTCGCATTGCACGACGGGCGGGTGGATTCTCGGCCATCGCATCGACGGCACGCAGGCCGAATTCGTGCGCATTCCGCATGCGAAGACGAGCCTCTACCGGATTCCCGCCGGTCTCGACGAAGAGGCGCTCGTGATGCTTTCTGACATCCTGCCGACTGGCTTCGAATGCGGCGTGCTCAACGGCAAGGTCCAGCCGGGCAGCACGGTGGCCATCGTCGGGGCGGGGCCGATCGGGCTTGCGTCGCTGCTCACCGCGCAGTTCTACTCGCCCGCGCAGATCGTCATGATCGATCCCGATTCGAACCGGCTGGAAGTCGCGCAGCGTTTCGGGGCGACGGCATGCATCAACAACGGTCACGAAGACGCCGTCGCGCAGGTGATGGCGCTGACGGAATCCACAGGCGTGGACTGCGCAATCGAAGCCGTCGGCGTGCCCGCCACGTTCGAACTGTGCGAAGCGCTGATTGCGCCTGGCGGCACGATTGCGAATGTCGGCGTGCATGGCGTGAAGTGCGATCTGCATCTCGAAACGCTATGGGACCGCAATATCTCGATCACGACGCGTCTCGTCGACACCGTCAGCACGCCGATGCTGATGAAGACCGTGCGCGCGGGGCGCCTCGATCCGAAACAGCTGATCACGCATCGCTTCGCGCTTCAAGACGTGATCGCGGCGTACGAAACGTTTTCGCGTGCCGCGAGCACCCATGCGCTCAAGGTGCTGATCGAAGTGTCCTAGCCGATGCGTTGATCTGCGTCAGCGGTGAGTCGAAGCACACCTTTATGCTGGACTCAGGCGGCGCCATGTGCGGCGTCCGCACTGCGATAACGGGAGTACCGTCATGTCCGCTGCACACAAGATTCTGGTCGTCTACTACTCGCGCAGCGGCACGACGCAGCGCATCGCGGAACTGCTCGCGTCGGAGCTGGGCGCCGACATCGAGGCGATTCGCGAGCCGGGCGAGCATGCCGCGCGTCGGGGTGCGCGCGGCTACGTACGTTCGCTTCTCGATGCGCTGCGACATCGCGATGTCCGCGTGATGCCGCCCATCCACGATCTGTCTGCCTACGACGCCGTCGTGGTCGGCACGCCCGTGTGGGCGAGCCATGCGTCCGCGCCGGCCGTCGCGTGGCTGAAGGCACAGCATGCGCACATCCGGCATCTCGCGCTGTTCTGCACGCTCGGCGGACGTGGCAGCC
The DNA here is from genome assembly GCF_000020045.1 of Paraburkholderia phymatum STM815. Taxonomy (GTDB): domain Bacteria; phylum Pseudomonadota; class Gammaproteobacteria; order Burkholderiales; family Burkholderiaceae; genus Paraburkholderia; species Paraburkholderia phymatum. The sequence goes on from NC_010625.1 coordinate 325,076, forward strand.
AGCCGGCGCTGGATCAGATGGCGAAGGCGGTGGGCAAGACGCCGCTTGCCGTCTGTGCTGTCACGGCGCATGACTTGCGCCGGCGCATCGACGGGACGAAGCGCCAGGGTTTTGGCCAGAAGATCCGGCATCGGCTGGCCAAGCTGCGGCAGACCGAATGGATCGAGTAGCGGCACCATTATTTTTTCTGCGTGCCCCGTGTTGCTTTCGGGTATGTAAAGGACTCTCCCATGTACAAGACAATCCTCGTGGCGGTGGACGGCAGTCACACCTCGAAGCAGGCGGTTCAGGAGGCGGTAAAGATGGCGTCGCTGACGAGCGGAACGGTGCATGCCGTCTATGTCGTCGATACATCGCCGTTGTTCAGCGACGCTGGCTACTTCGACCCCATCGTGTTGACGGACGCGTTGCGTGACAATGGCCGCGTCGCGCTGGAAGACGCGGAGTCAGTGTGCAAGCAATCGCATGTTGCCTGCGTGACCGAACTCATCGAAACGGAGCAGCTGAACGACGACGTCGCGCATGCGCTGCAGCGTTGTGCGGGCCGCATCGGCGCCGATCTGGTCGTGCTCGGCACGCACGGCCGGCGCGGCATGCAGCGGATCGTGCTGGGCAGCGTTGCGGAACGATTTCTGCGGATGTCGAAGTGTCCCGTGCTGCTGGTGCGGGGCAGCGAGCCGGAAGAAGCATGATTCGACGCGCTGACGCAGCGCGACGACTGCCGGGAACGCGCCGCTCGACCTCGACGGGCGGCGCGTTACATTAATTACGTATGGGTCACTGCGCAATCACTGCGTCAGCATGCGGTCGTTGCAAAGTCTTCATCTGACGGGCGATGCCCGCGTCTCCCCGCAAAATGACCAACCGTCTGCGCAAGCAACGCGACGGACCCCACGGGCAGCTTCAGATTGACGGCGAGTGCCGTCCGGTTCATCCAGCCGCGCGCGGCCGCCGCGAGACCCGCCGATGCGCAGTACAGATACACGTTCTGCAAGATGGCGCCGGCACTCGCCGATGCAAACGCTTCGCGCTGCGCATGCGGAATGTCGTGCATGCGCGTGAGATCCGCGACGTAGACCAGATTGACGGGCGCGTGGCCCAGGAACTCCTGATATCCGGTCATCGCGCGCAGATCGGCGGGCACGACGAGCGTGAGCGCATGCGCGGCGGCGTCATAGCGGTACGCGCCGCTTGCCAGCAGTACGTAAATGTCGATTTCATAGCCGCCAAGCGCCGATGGCGCGGTGCGGCCGCCAACGCCCGCACGGTTGATGCCGTCGGCGGCCCACAGCAGATCGCCGAGCGTGTCGTGATCGAGCGGCGTATCGGCGAATTCGCGCGAGGTTTGACGGGCAGCAAGCGCGTCGAGCAAGGGCATGCCGCCCGTGCAGTGCGCGGGCGCAAAGCCGATATATGGAACGGGCATGCCTTCGACGGGCCGTGGAGCGGGCGTATTGAGCAGCGCGGCGCCGATACGGAAAAGAGGTTTGGTCATAGCGAGCCGTCCGCGCACGGAAGACATCTTCCGCTCGCGGACCTCCGGGAGAACGAACGTCCATCGTCCCATGCTTCGCAATGCGAGGATTGATACAGATCAACCGCGCCGGAAGGGTGATTCGCCAGACCCAGCGGCGCGGCTCATCGCTGCGCCAGCTCGGGCACGCTCACCAGCAGCACCGGCGTATCGGCGAGCGGCAGCGTGCGTGCCGCCACGCTGCCGAGGAACCAGCGCGCGATGCCGCGCCGTCCATGCGTGCCGACGACGAGCAGGTCGGCGTTCCATTGTTCTGCGTCGCGCACGATCGCATGCGGCACGTCGTCGCCCGTTCTGTGTGTTTCGACGAGTGCCGTTTCTCCCGCGTGTCCCTCGTCCGAGAAGATGCGCTCGGCGAGATCGAGCGTCACACGTCCTTCTTCGTAGAACGCGCCTTCGAGCAGGTCGACGGGCGCGATATCGAACAGATGCACGGCGCGGTCGATCACGTAGATCGCGCGCAGCTGCGTCTGTGCCGACGCAAGCTGAAGGCCGATGCGCAGCGCGCCCAGCGAATGCGCGCTGCCGTCGAGCGCGAAGAGGATGCGCTGCGGCGGCGTGTCCGTGCGGGCGCGGCTGTTTTCCGGCACGAGCAGCAGCGAGCTGTTCGCGCGTCGCGTCACGGGCTCGGACACGGCGCCCTCCACCCAGCGCAGCAGCCCGCGATGATGCCGCGCGCCCATCACGAGCAGATCGGCCTGCCAGTGCGCCACCGCGTCGAGCAACGCGTGCACGATGTCACCGTCGCGTTTCGACAGATCGATCACCTCGGTTTCCAGCATCGCGCCGCAAAACACCGGCTCGATCCGTTGCAACGCGGCGCGCGCGTCGCTGATCAGTTCGTCGCGCGCAGCATTCAGAAACGCCTGTGTGGTCGCGCCGAGCGGAAACAGCGTGCGCGGATTCTGCACGACGGATACGACGGCGATGGCCGCCCGCCCGCTGAACAGCGCGTTCGTGTATTGCGCCGCGTGCAGGCTCGCTTCGCTGCCGTCGACGGCCAGCAGCACACGCTGGAATGCGCGGACAGAATCGTGTTCCGCATCGACTGGATTTGCCATGAGGTCCTCCGCGGTTCATGTAACCGGCTGTGGGCACTTGCAACGTTTCATTGTGCGCGCGGTTGCGCTCGACGGACTGACTATCGTCAACGGGCCGCGCAAGAACGCGCCGTGTCCTTCGCCTGGCGCCTGCTTGAATCCGCTTGACTTCAATCAACCCGTTTGTCCGATTGCAGCAGACACTACCTGAGTGTGCCAAGGAGAAAACCATGTTAGCTATCGATGTGATGACGCCTTCCGTGATCTGCGCGCAACCGGACATGACCGTGCAGGAAGCGGCGAAACGACTGGTCGACAACAGGATCAGCGGCATGCCTGTCGTCGATGCAAGCGGTGGGCTGGTGGGTATGGTGAGTGAAGGCGATTTGCTGCACCGGGTCGAAACGGGAACGGAAACGAGGCGCTCGCGCTGGCTCGAAGTATTCTCGACGACGCGCGATCTGGCGAGCACGTTCGTGAAGGAGCACGGGCGCAGCGTCGCCGATGTGATGACCGCGTCCGTATTGACTGTCGACTGGCAAATGCCCGTTGCCGACATTGCGGACCTGATGGAAAGGCGCCGCATCAAACGCGTGCCCGTCATGCGCGGCGGCAAGTTGATCGGCATCGTCACGCGCGGCAACCTGATTCGCGCGTTGGCGAGCGCTGGCGCGCCCGCGCGACCGCAGGACGGACAGGTTGTCAGCGACCGCGAGATCGCCGAGGCGATCGTCGCTGCATTGAGGGATAAGCGCTGGGCATTGACGAAGGAGAACGTCATCGTCAAGGACGGTGTCGCACACCTGTGGGGCGTGATCCAGTCGGAAGAAGAGGAACGCGCGCTTTGCGTCGCCGCGCTCGAAGTGAAAGGCGTGAAAGAAGCACGCGCCCATCTGAGCTATCCGACCGTCATGCCTTTGATGTGACGATTGCACCGTTTCAATGCCTGCCGATCGCCGCGCGGCGAGGCACACGCGAACGCTTCGGCGTCGCGCGGACCTTCGTCGCGCGCATTTCTGCTCTCGCGTAGACTCCCTCGCGAGCGGCTCTGCGCACCATCCGCAGTCGATTGTTCGCCATATCCTTCAAGTCAATTCGCCGTGAGCCGCTTTATCGCGGCCAATCGTCTGTCTACATTCTCTCCATCGTCGGCCGGCTGTTAGAAAAACAGCGGGTCCCGTTCAACGTTATCGAATCGATTGAGGAAACAGGTCATGAGCAAGCTTGCAGGTAAGGTCGCTGTCGTCACGGGCGCTTCGAAGGGCATCGGTGCGGGCATCGCGAAGGCGCTCGCGGCGGAAGGCGCTTCCGTGGTGGTCAACTACTCGAGCAGCAAAGCTGCTGCCGATGCGGTCGTGGCTGACATTACGGCGGCAAAGGGCAAGGCGATTGCGGTCGGCGGCGATGTGTCGAAGGCTGCGGATGCGCAGGGCATCATCCATGCAGCCGTCGAAACGTATGGCCGCATCGACATCCTGGTGAACAATTCAGGCGTCTACGAATTCGCGCCGATCGAAGAATTCACGGAAGATCAATTCCACCGCCAGTTCAATATCAATGTGCTAGGTCTGCTGCTGACGACGCAAGCCGCCGTCAAGCACCTTGGCGAAGGCGCGAGCATCATCAACATCAGTTCGGTGGTGACGAGCATCACGCCGCCGACGACGGCCATCTACAGCGGCACGAAAGGCGCTGTCGACGCGATCACGGGCGTGCTGTCGCGCGAACTGGGACCGAAGAAGATTCGCGTGAACGCAATCAATCCGGGCATCGTGATTACGGAAGGCACGCACGAAGCGGGCATCGCCGGCTCCGACTTCGAAACGATGGCCGTGAGCCAGACGCCTCTTGGCCGTGTGGGCCAGCCGAGCGACATCGCGTCGATTGCGGTGTTCCTCGCCTCCGACGACTCGGGCTGGCTGACGGGCGAAACCATCGTCGCAAGCGGCGGGATGCGCTGATCGCCTGGCCGGTCGCGGCGCCGCATTCTCCCGCTGCAATGAAAAAACCTCGGCTCCTGATGGATGCCGAGGTTTAGTGCTTGCCACGCGCAATACAACATTGCTGCTGCGAGCTCTGCGGGTTGATGGCCGAAGGCCGAGGGCACTCGCGCAGTGATCCCCGACGCGCTTCGCTTGAAAGGAGGAAGGAAATGCCCGAAGCGACGTCGACGTACATTATTGTCGGGCGGCTTTCTTTCGTACAGCAGCAGTTGGCGCAGAGTTCGGCGCAGCAGATGCGATGCTGACCGCCACGCGCTAGATCAGCAAGCGGTCTTCATCCGATGACTTGCGTGCGACCAGTTGCGCGAGCTTGCGCAGCGCAGAGTTCAATTCCGTGCGCCGCGTGCAGCCGCCGAGCGAGATGCGAATCGCGTTCGGCACGTCGCCGCTCTGGCAGAACGCCGAAGAAGGTGCGACCACGAGGCCCTCCGTGCGAGCCGCCGCCGCGAGGCTTTGCGCGGCCCAATGCGCGGGCAGCGGCTGCCATACATGGATGGCGCCGCCGGATCCCGCCATGTTGACGGACGACAATATCTGGCTGGCTGCGAGCAGGCGCTCGCGCGATTCCTTCAGGATGCCTGTCAACACTTCCGTTGCCGTGCCCTCGAGTATCCACTGCGTGACGAGGGACGTCGTCAAGGGGGGCGACATCAGGGAAAGCGAGCGCAGCGCCTTCAGAAACGCCTCTTGTGCGCCCGCGACAGGCAGCACGAGAAATGCGGCGCGCAGGCCCGGCGAGATGCACTTCGACAGCGTGGACAGGTAATACACCTGCTGCGGCGCGAGGGCAGCAAGCGGTGCAGGCGGACTGTCGGCGAAGAGCCAGTACGGATCGTCTTCGACAACGGGCACGTTCCAGCGCGCCGCGACCGCGAGTATGTCCTTGCGGCGCTGCGCGGGCATGGTTTGCGCGGTCGGATTGCGGATGGTCGGGTTCAGATAGATGACGCCGCCGCGCGCACGCGCGCAGGCTTCATCGAGCGCGTCGGGCCGCATGCCATATTCGTCGCAGGCAATCGCGCCGAGCGCGCGCCCAAGTTGCCGCACGATCAGCGGCAGACCCGGATAGATCAGCTGCTCGGTGAAGATGGGCGCGTCGGGCCTCGTCAGCGACAGAATCAGCGCGGCGAGCGCCGAATGCGCACCGGGCGTCACGATCACGCGCGACGGATCCACGCGTCCCAGTATCGGCGCGAGCCACGCTGCACCCGCCTGACGGTCCGTGTCGCTGCCGCCGCCCAACTGGTACGTCATCAGCAGATCGATGTCGCTGCGCACCAGCACCTGTGAAAGCCCGCGCTTGAGCAGCACGGCAAGATCCAGATCGGCAGGCGGCGGCGGAATATTCATGCTCAGATCGACTTGCTGCAAGAACGTCGCCTTGGGCGGCGCGATGAAGGTGCCGAGCGGTCCTCGCGATTCGATCAGATTGCGCCGGTGCGCTTCGGCAAAACCGCGCGTGACGGTGGTCAGATCCACGCCGACCATCTCCGCGAGCTTGCGCTGCGGCGGCAACCTGTCGCCCGGGTTCAGCTTGCCGTCCGCGACGGCGCGCTCGATCAGATCGACGATCTGCAGATAGCGCGCCTTGCCGTTGTCCGTGAAGTCCGCGATCCAGTCGGGACGCCGCGCGGCGCGTTTGCGTGTAGAGGATGACGAGGCAGGCATGTGTGGCATCTTGTCGCGCATGTATGGCATATGTCTTACTCTAGCATGCGCCGCCATAGCCTATGTATGTATCCGCCGGAAGGCCATAGCCGTGGCGGGAAGCTGGCGTCTGAGCGAAGGGTTGGGGGATAGATGCATGGAGCTATGTAACCCGGCAACCAACCTGAAAGCATGCGCAATCCACCTATATCCGGGGGTTCTCCCCATACGGCGGGACGCTGGCCCCGCTCACATCCATTCCGAAGACACCTGATGCGCGCAGCCCGCGTCGCCGCAACCGGCGCGCTGGGCCTGTTAGGCGGCTGCAGCATGGCGCTCTTCAACCCCAAAGGCACGATCGGCGAGCAGGAGAAGAACCTGATCCTGATTGCGCTCGGCCTGATGCTGCTGGTCGTGATTCCCGTGATCGCGCTCACCCTGTATTTCGCCTGGCGCTACCGCGCATCGAATACCAAAGCAAGGTATGCCCCGACCTGGGCGCATTCGAACGCGATCGAAGTCGTCGTGTGGACGATCCCTTGCATCATCGTCGCGACGCTTGCCGTATTGATCTGGAAGACAACGCATAGCCTCGATCCCTACAAGCCGATCGACTCCGGCGTGAAGCCCGTTCGCGTGGAAGTGGTCGCGCTGAACTGGAAGTGGCTCTTCATTTACCCGGAATACGGCGTCGCGTCCGTCAACCAGCTGGCGCTGCCCGTCAATACGCCTGTCGACTTCAGGCTCACGGCGGAGTCGCTGATGAACTCGTTCTTCATTCCGCAACTGGGCAGCCAGGTTTACGCGATGTCCGGCATGCAGACGCAGCTGCATCTGATCGCAAACAGCGCGGGCATCTATGCGGGCCGTTCGTCGGCGTTCAGCGGACCAGGGTTCTCGGACATGGACTTCAAGACGGTCGTCACGAGTCGCGGCGAGTTCGACGCCTGGGTGGCGCGCGCGCAAGCGTCGCCGCAAGCGCTCGACGTTGCCGCGTACGACGTGCTTCAGCAACCTGGCAGAAAGACGGCCGTCACGCTGTACAGCAACGTGGTGCCGGGACTGTTCGACGGCATTGTCTATCAGTACATGCGCGATGCGAGCGGCCGCCCGATCTGCACGACGGCCAACGCGGATATGTACGTCAAGCCGGCACGCCTGCCTTCACATGCAGCTTTGGTATCGGAGTAGTGGAAATGTTTGGAAAATTTACGCTCGAGGCGATTCCGTATCACGAGCCCATCATCATGGGCACGCTCGGCGTCGTCGTGCTGGGCGGTCTGGCGCTGCTGGGCGCGATCACCTACGTGGGGAAGTGGTCGTATCTGTGGAAGGAGTGGATCACGTCCGTCGATCACAAGCGGATCGGCGTGATGTACATCATTCTCGCGCTCGTCATGCTGCTGCGCGGGTTCGCCGACGCCATCATGATGCGCGCGCAGCAGGCGATTGCGTTCGGTGACGCGGCGGGCTATTTGCCGCCGCATCACTACGATCAGATCTTCACCGCGCATGGCGTGATCATGATCTTCTTCGTGGCCACGCCGCTGATTCTCGGCCTGATGAACGTGGTCGTCCCCCTGCAACTCGGGGCGCGCGATGTTGCGTATCCGTTCGTCAATTCGCTTGGTTTCTGGCTGTCTGCGGTCGGCGCGGTGCTGGTGATGATCTCGATGTTCGTCGGCGACTTCGCGGCGACGGGCTGGGTTGCGTATCCGCCGTTGTCCGAGCTCGGCTACAGTCCCACCACGGGAGTCGACTACTACATATGGTCGCTACAGGTTTCGGGCCTGGGCACCACGCTGAGCGGCATCAACTTCGTCGTGACGATCCTGCGCATGCGCGCACCCGGTCTGAATCTGATGAAGATGCCCGTGTTCTGCTGGACGGCGCTGATCACGAACATCCTGATCGTCGCGGTGTTTCCCGTGTTGACGGGCACGCTCGCGCTGCTCACGATGGACCGCTATCTCGACATGCACTTCTTCACGAACGAGCTCGGCGGCAACGCGATGATGTACATCAACCTGATCTGGGTGTGGGGTCATCCCGAGGTGTATATCCTGATTCTGCCCGCGTTCGGCGCGTTCTCGGAAATCATCGCGACATTCTCGGGCAAGCCGCTGTTCGGCTACAAGTCGATGGTGTACGCAACGTCGTCGATCGGCATTCTGTCGTTCTTCGTGTGGCTGCATCACTTCTTCACGATGGGCTCTGGCGCGAACGTGAACGCGTTCTTCGGCATCATGACGTCAATCATTTCGGTGCCGACGGGCGTGAAGCTGTTCAACTGGCTGTTCACGATGTATCGCGGCCGCATCCGCTATCACACGTCCACGTTGTGGACGATCGGCTTCATGGTGACGTTCGCCGTCGGCGGCATGACGGGCGTTCTGCTCGCGGTGCCGGGCGCGGACTTCGTGCTGCACAACAGCCTGTTCCTCGTTGCGCACTTCCATAACGTGATCATCGGCGGCGTCGTGTTCGGCTGTCTCGCGGGCATCAGCTACTGGTTCCCGAAAGTGTTCGGCTTCACGCTTGACGAGTTCTGGGGCAAGGTCGCGTTCTGGTGCTGGCTGGTCGGTTACTGGCTCGCGTTCACGCCGTTGTACATCCTCGGCTTCGAAGGCATGACGCGCCGCATGAATCACTACGATGTACCCGAGTGGCATGTCTGGCTGATCGTCGCGCTGGTCGGCGCCGCGATCATCGGCATGGGCATTCTCGCGCTGCTGGTGCAGTTCGCGGTGAGCATTCGTAATCGTGAGCACAACCGCGACGTCACGGGCGATCCGTGGGATGCCCGCAGCCTCGAATGGTCGACGGCCTCGCCTGCGCCGTTCTACAACTTCGCGCACGTGCCCGTCATCACGTCGCTCGAGCAGCATTGGGACGACAAGCAGTCGGGACGCGCGTATAGAAGGCCCGCGACATACGAAGACATCCACATGCCGCGCAACACGGCAGCGGGCTTCGTCATTGCCGCGTTCAGCCTGCTATTTGGCTTTGCGATGGTGTGGCACATGTGGCTGTTCGCTGTAGCGGGCCTGATCGGCATGATCGCGACGTTCATCGCGCGCTCTTACGACCAGGACGTCGATTACTACGTGAGCGCTGCCGAAGTCGAGCGGATCGAAAACGCGCGCTTCGAACTGCTGAGAAGCGACGACCACGAGCAAATTGCGGAGATGGCCTGATCATGGCAAACACACCAACCTATGCGGCCGCCGCTCATCACGACGCACGCGGTCACCACGACGACGGAACCCGCACCACGCTCGGGTTCTGGATTTATCTGATGAGCGACTGCCTGATCTTCGCGACGCTGTTCGCGACGTTCGGCGTGCTTGCCAACGCGACGGCGGGCGGACCGGCAGGCCGGCAGCTGTTCGAGCTGCCCTATGTGCTGGGCGAAACGCTGCTGCTGCTCGCGAGCAGCTTCACGTTCGGCATGGGCATGCTGAGTGTGTATGCGAATCGGCGCGGCACCGTGATCGGCTGGCTCGCTGTAACGTTCGTGCTGGGCGCGGCGTTTATCGGCATGGAAGTGTACGAGTTCGCCAAGCTGGCGAGCGACGGCGCCGGCCCTTCGACCAGTGCGTTTCTGTCGGGCTATTTCACGCTCGTCGGCACGCACGGCTTGCACGTGACGACAGGCTTGCTGTGGATCGGCGTGATGATGCATCAGATCGGCCGGTTCGGCCTCACGCCCGTCACGCGCCGCCGTATCGCATGCCTGAGCCTCTTCTGGCATTTCCTCGATCTCGTATGGATCTGTGTGTTCAGCCTTGTCTATCTGCGTGAATTTCTATGAGCCAAACATCTGAATTGAGACAGGCGCACGCCCACGATGCGTCGCATGGCAGCGTGAAGCACTATGTGATCGGTATGCTCCTGTCGCTGGCGCTGACGTTTGCATCGTTCGGCGTGGTCATGACACATGTCGTGCCGCGCGCGATGGGACTCACGGCCGTAGTCGCGCTGTGCGTCGTGCAACTGCTGGTACAGCTGCGGTACTTCCTGCACCTGGGTTCGTCGGCGGATCAGCGCTCCAACACGGGGATTTTCGTGTGTACCGCGTTGCTGATCGCGATCATCGTCGCGGGTTCGCTGTGGGTGATTCACAACGCGAACGTGAACATGATGCCAACACAGATTTCAGTCGAGCGTGCGTTGGCGCGCGATTGAGTTTCGGTGGAAGGAAGGGCGAATCGAGTTTTAGTTTCGCCCTGATTTGCAGACGTTTCGCTTCGGGTCGTGGACCCGAAGCGCTGCAGATTGCCTCACTGGTTTCCTGATTTCCTATCGCGTTGCCTGAACGGCGCATCGCGCGCCACATCGCCCTGATAGAACGCCGCGAAACGATCCAGTTGCCGCTGCGCATCGGCGGGATCGACATCGGCGCTCAACACCGCGCTCGAAAAGCCCGTACGTTCCATCTGGATCAATTGATCCGCAAGCACGTCACCCGTTGCACGCAGATCGCCCGTGAAGCCCAGACGCCGCCTGATCAGATACGCCTGGCTGAATGCACGGCCGTCGGTAAAGTTCGGGAAGCGTAGCTCGACGCGATCTGCGCTGGCGATGGCGTCGCTGTGAGCAAGCGGATCTGCGTCGTTGCCGAGCGCGACGACGTGTTCGACGTCATCGCTGGAATGATCGGCAGCGGCGAGAATGCGGATACGCGTTCGGCCGTTCATGCCGGCACCTCAACGGGCGTGCGCACGGCATGCGCCGCCGCCTTGAACGGCTCGGGTCCGATGCGCCGCACAGTTTCGATGAACGTCTCGCGAGCCGAGCCAGAATGCGTGCGTCGCTCGACATACGTGCGCAATACGGCTTCGATAACGTCGGGAACTTCGTGTGCGGAAAACGACGGCCCGATCACCTTGCCCGGCTGTGCGTCGCCGCTTGCATGCGATCCATCCGAACCACCGAGCGTGACCTGATACCACTCGCTCCCGTCCTTGTCGACGCCGAGAATGCCGATATGTCCGCTGTGATGATGGCCGCATGAATTGATGCAGCCGCTGATATGCAGATCCACTTCGCCGATATCCTCGAGTTCGTCCATGTCCTGATAGCGCTCCGTGATCGCTTGCGAGATGGGCAGCGAGCGCGCGTTCGCCAGCGCGCAAAAATCGCCGCCCGGACACGCGATCATGTCCGTCAACAGATTCACGTTGGCGCTCGCGAGTCCCACTTCGCGCGCCGCTTCCCACAACGCGAGCAGATCGTTCTCGTGTACCCAGGGCAGCACGATGTTCTGCGTATGCGTGACGCGGGCTTCGCCGGCAGAGAAGCTGTCGACGAGATCGGCGAGATGGTCGAGCTGATCGGCGGATGCATCGCCGGGCGCCTGCAGCAGACGCTTGAACGACAGCGTGACGATGCACAGCAGCGGATTCTTGTGGCGCGCGACGTTGCGCTTCAGCCAGCGCGCGAAGGGCGGGTTATGCAGCGCGGCGTCGTGAATCGCCTGGCGCGCGGCGGGATCGACAGGCCGGGCAACAGAATCCGCCACGGGCTGCGCGAAATACGCGCTGACGCGTTCCAGTTCGCCACGCGGTATCGTATGCGGCCCGCCGTCATGCTCGACGATCTGGCGAAATTCTTCTTCCACTTCGTCGATATATTTCTGGCCTTCCGCCTTGACGAGAATCTTGATGCGCGCCTTGTATTTGTTGTCGCGCCGCCCGTACTGGTTGTACACGCGGACCACGGCCTCGATGTAGTTCATGATGTGCTGCCACGGCAGAAACTCGCGCAGCACCGTGCCGATCACGGGCGTGCGCCCCATTCCGCCGCCGACGGTCACGCGAAAGCCGAGTTCGCCGTTCTCGCCGCGGCGCAGCCGCAGGCCGACGTCATGCCATTGCGTTGCGGCGCGGTCGTCGTCGGCGCCTGTAATTGCAATCTTGAACTTGCGCGGCAGAAACGCGAACTCGGGATGCAGCGTCGTCCACTGCCGCATGATTTCAGCGAAGGGGCGCGGGTCGGCGATTTCATCGGGCGCGACACCGGCGCGCTCGTCGCACGAGATGTTGCGGATGCAGTTGCCGCTTGTCTGGATGCCATGCATGTCGACCGTCGCGAGCAGATCCATCACGTCGGCGGCTTTCGCGAGCGGAATCCAGTTGAACTGCACATTGGTGCGCGTGGTGAAGTGCGCGTGATGCGTCGGCAGGCGAACGGTGCCGAGCTTGCGCTGGGCGTCCAGCGCCTGACGATAGACATCCGCCTCGGGCGCATCGTATTCGCGCGCCACGCGCGCGAGCACGCGCAGTTGCGCACTCGAGAGCTCGCCGTATGGCACCGCGACGCGCAGCATCGGCGCATGCCGCTGCACGTACCAGCCGTTTTGCAGACGCAACGGACGGAAGGCGTCTTCGCTCAATCGGCCGTCCTGCCATCGTTCGATCTGGTCGCGGAACTGCGCGGCTCGATTGAGCAGAAATGCTTTGTCAAACTCGTTGTACTGATACATGGCTAACCTGGAGGGATGGCGCAAGCATCTGTCGACGCCCGCGCCCGGAGATGCGCAACGGCGGCCGAGTCCATCGGCCTGTCGTTGCGGCGGGGACATGTATCTTCGAATCTAACGGCGGGGGCCGCGGCCGGCAAGACGCAGATGACGCGAAAATGACGGCAGCAGATGGGAAAACGGGCGCAGCGGCTTGTCCAGTCGAACAGCGGACGGGAGAACTAGTCGCGCAACGCAGTTGTATGCGGAATCATCGCTGCCTGGCCGTGCAGCTTGCCGTGCTCGTCGATCAGTTGCCACACGGTCGCGCGTTCGATCCAGAAGCGCTGGCCCGTCTTCGCAATCCGCACGCCGCGATAGCCCGACACATAGCCGTTGCGCGTCACCTGATCGAGGAACGCCTGACGTTCGCTGCGCTCGGGCGCTTCTGCGGAAAGGCGGGAAGGCAGGGCCGTGAGTTCGTCCCAGTCGTATCCGAACAACGACTGTGCGCGCCGGTTGCCGTAGACGAACACCGGGTCGTCAGCCGAATTGTGCGCGAGCAGCCCGAACGGCGCGTCATGATACAGCCATGCAGCGGCATCTTCTGCGTGCTCGCGCTCCCGAACGAGTGACGCGCCGAGCAGGCGCGCATAGCTGCCCGTGAGCAGATTGAAGAAGGTCAGGTCGGTGCGTAAATCCATCGGTAGGACTCTCCATGCGGTCGCGACATTCTAGCGTGACGGTGTTTTGCGCGACGATGGTCGAGTTCTGAGCGCGGTGCGTTCCTCGTCCGTCTCAGTGCGCGTCGCGCACCGTGTACGGCGGCGCCTGCACGACAGGCGCCGCGGCTGCGAAGAGTTCGGCGCGGTTGCCGTTGCGCGGCGGATAGATGCGCTCGCAGTTGATCGTGCGTTTCGTCTGCTTCGCGGCGGCGCCTTGAGACGCGAGGCGCCGGTCCCAGCCCTCCGTGTACACGGCGCCCCACGGGCCGAGATCGAGAATGGTCGTGTACCAGTCGATGCTGAGCGGCAGCATGTCGAGACCGAGCAAATCGCAGACGGCGTTGTGGCCCGCGAAGCGGCCCATCGGGCGTCCGTGCTGGCACGACATCACGGACGGCCGTTCGCCGTCGATCAGCAGGCGCGCGCAATCGCCCGCCGCGAACACGCCGCACACGTCGTCGACACACAGAAAAGCATCGACGGGAACGCGCCCGAACGGATCGAGCGATATGGGGAGTTGCGCCGTCAACGGACTTGCTCGCATGCCGCCGCACCACACGACGGTCGCTGCATCGATCTGCTTACCTCCCGTGAATTGCACGCCTTCGTGTGTGACAGCTTCCAGCGAAACGCCCGGTAGCAGTTCGACGCCTTGCGCGACGAGTGCTTCTTCGATCACAGCCTGCGCGCCGCCCATCGCCTGCCCGATTCTGGGCGAGCGGTCGGCGAGTATCACGCGCATCATGTCGCTCTCCCGCCCGTGAACGATGCAGCGTAAGCGCGCGGGCAATTAGGCGGCCAGCTCGATTCCCGTCAGGCCCGCGCCGACCACGACGACGGTAAGGCGGCCCGGTGCTGCGGGCTGTTCGGGAAGTTCGAGCAGATGCGCGTGCAGGCGCGCCGCACCCTGAAACGTGTCGACATCGAAAGTGAACTCGCGCAGTCCGGCGATGGCGGGACGAACCAGCTCGCTACCCGCAGCAAGGATCAGACGATCGTATTCGAGCCATTGCACAGCCGCCCGGTCGACTTCGTAGCCGACAAGGCGATTGTGCGAATCGATCGAGCGAACCATGCCGTGAACGTGCCGCACACCGGCAGGAGCGAGTACGTCGACGAGCGGCACGAGCGTGTCGTCGAGCGGCTGCTCGTAGTTGCGCACGCGAATGCTGTGATACGGCGTGCCATTGATGACGACCACTTCGACCTGCTCGCTCGGTACGCGCAGTTCATCGAGCTTGCGTGCGGCGCCGAGCGCGCTCCACAGGCCGGCAAAACCAGCGCCGATCACGACGATTCGCTTACGGTCCATGTCCATGTCGCGCGCGCTCCTCTTGGGACGAGCCGTTGGTTGGGGATGCGGATTCGAGTGTAGTGCGACGGAACGAACGCCGCCCGGATTTCTTCGGGCGTTATGGCGCCGTGATGCTGACGGGCGTGTCCGTCGTCAAGGGCGTCGTGCGCGGCGCTGGGGGCGCGGGTGTCCGCATCCGCATGCCGATAGATCAACCAGGTCGCGAAATACGGCACCGCGAGCCACGTGCCTTCCCGATCGCACGAACGGCGGGGCGCACGTTCGACGCGCCATCGGCCTGCGCGGGATTGCCGCCGCCTATCCATAGACGTCCCACCACCTGCGAGCGGCCCGCTGCGAACACGCACGCGCTCGGTGGTCTGCCCTCGATGAAGGCAACGCGGCAGGTGCGCGGCAACTGTCGGGCGCACTCGCTAGACGGACGGAATTCAAGCGGGCAATTTTTGCTTCGATCCGTCAACATTGCTGACGAGGTAAAAGCGGCGCGCTTTTCCATTGGGTCCGAAATGGAAAGATGCATGAAAGTACGGCGTAGCGGGCTGCAACGTCAACAGCGCGGGCAATCGGATAAGATACGGCCCGCCAGTCATTTTCCGAACGATGGAGTATTTTCAGTGATACAACCGGGCAACGTATTCAAGGACAACCTCGCGCAACTGCCGGGTATCGACGGTATCGAACGTATCGATCTCGTCGACGGCAAGGGCGCGGTGGTCGCGAGCATCGAGAACAAGCCGGGCAAGCAGGGCTCGCTCGCCGTGTACCACTATTTGCGCGAAGCCTTCGGCGCGCTCGATGTGAAGGCCGCTGAGCATGGCCTTGCCGTATTCGCCGAGCATACGGCCGACGCGCGCAATCGTCCAGGCGCACATCCGAACGTCGATCGCCTGCTGGAGATCGCGGCGGGCAGCGAGGCGCTGCGCATCGAGGTCATCGCCGCCGCCCGAGCGCGCTAAAGCAGTCCGAGCGCCAGCGCCTTGAGCGTGGCGGCTGCGCGCGTCGAACAATCGAGCTTGCGAAACACGCTTTCGACATGCGTGCGCACCGTGCTGGGACTCAACGATAGATCGCGGGCGACTTCCTTGTTGCTCGCGCCCTGGGAAATGCCGCGCAGCACGTCGATCTCGCGAGCGGACAGACGCGCGTTATGTGCGCGCGGATTCACGACGCGCCGCTGCGAAGTGCCCGCATCGATCAGCGCATCGACCACGCTGGCATCGTAGCGACCTTGTGCGGCTTCTTCCTGCATCAGCTTCGCGGCCTCGCGGTCCGTCATTGCAGCGCGCCAAGGACGGGCAGCACGCAATGCGACCCATGTCGCGCTAGCGGCCAGAATGCGCGCTTCGACCGGCAACGCCGCGCCCGAAGCGCCACGAAAATACCCGGAGCCATCGAGCCGTTCATACACATATGAGCCGAGTTCGGCGCCTTCGGCGAGCGTGCCCGTTTGCCTGCCCGCACGCGAGGTCCAGTACGGCACGAGACGCAGCTTCTCCCACGCGGCCTGCGACAGACGCGACGGGGTGTTCCAGATGGGATTCGGCACGGCCGCGCGCCCCATGCCGTGAATCAGCCCTGCGCAATACAGGCGATGCTGCGCGTTCGAATCGAGCGCGAGGCGTGCGCCACACGACGCAGCCGTCGCCGCGACGCTGCGTGAATAGCCCGTCATCCAGGGCAGTTTCAGATCGATGATGTCGGCGACCAGTTCGACGGGCGTAGCATCGCTCATGTTGGGCGTTAGTAGCGCGGCGTCGATGGACGCGGCGTCAGTGTGTTCGAGTTCGTCGAGCCAATCTGGCGCGAGCCGGATGGCGAGGCGCGCGAGCTTGTCGGGATAGCGCGAATCAGCGCGCTGTCCGATCAGTGCGCGAGCGCGCTCGATGTTGTAGGTGCGCGAAAAGATCTCCAGTTCGCCGGCGAGCGCCACGATGAATACGCTGGCGGGCACTGCATTGCCTGCCAGGTGGTCGGGCGAGCCACTGCCATCCCACGACTCGAACACATGCCGCAGCGCGGCCCTCGTGTCTTGACCGAGGCCGAGCATGCGCGCCGCTTCGCTCGATACTTCGCAATGGATGCGCGCGAGCGGCGCGATGACGGCGCCGAGATCGGCGTGCAGCTCGAGAGGTCCTGCCCAGTCGGGCTTGAGCGCGAGCATCGCTTCGCGGCTCGCGACGTCGTCGCCCGTCGCTTCCGCAAAGCCCGCTGCATTCGCCGTGCAACCTGACCAGCGCAGCAGCGATGCCTCGCACACGGCGACGGCGGCGTCGTCGAGTTCGGCGGCGCGCGCGAGGCGCACGGCGAGCCACGCGGTGCGGATGGAATGGTCGGTCGGCTGTCCCATGCTCAGATCGCCGATGAAGGCGAGCGCTTTCACGGCATCGAACACGCGAACGGCAGGGCCCGGCGAAGTTTGCATGAATAGAGCGGTCGATTGTCGAGCCCCACTATACCCCGTGCATCTGCGGGCGAGATCGGTCATTTGACCGATGGCGGGCGTCAGCGGCGCTTGCGATGCTTTGCTCCTCGCGCTGAATACGGGCGCCACCTCAAGGACATATCGCTCATGAATCCGCTTCTCAGAAAGTGCATCGCCTCCGTCATGCTGGCCGGTTCGGTGCTGTCGTTGCACGCGGCGCAGGCCGCCCAGCCGCAGGACCTGAAAGGCAAGAACGTCGTGCTGGTGCACGGCGCGTTCGCCGATGGTTCGAGCTGGGAAAAGGTGATTCCGCTGCTCGAAGCGCGTGGCCTGCATGTGGTTGCCGTGCAGAATCCGTTGAGTTCGCTTGCTGACGACGCTGCCGCGACAAAGCGCGCGATCGACGCGCAGAACGGTCCCGTGGTGCTGGTCGGCCATTCGTGGGGCGGCGCGGTGATCAGCCAGGCGGGCAACGACGACAAGGTGAAGGCGCTCGTCTACGTGGCGGCTTTTGCGCCCGACAGCGGCCAGTCGATCAACGACATGCTCAAAGGCAAACCCGCGCCCGCCTGGGCGAGCGAGTTGCAAAAAGATTCGGGCAACTTCCTGACGCTGTCGTCGAAAGCGATCGACGACGACTTCGCGCAGGATCTGAGTCCGGCGCAAAAGCGCGTGGTCGCGGCGACACAAGGTCCGTGGTTCGCGGGCGCAACCGACGACAAGGTGACGAATGCCGCATGGCACGCGAAGCCGACGTACTACGTCGTCGCGAATCGTGACCGCATGATCGATCCGCGGTTGCAAGACGCGATGGCGGCGCAAATCAAGTCGAAAGTAACGCATGTCGACAGCAGCCACGTGCCGATGCTCAGCAAGCCCGAAGCGGTGGCGAACGCGATCATCGAGGCTGCTGCCAAGGCGCAGTAATCGGACGCTGGTCTTTTTGAAACCGCGACGTGCCGGAAGGTGCGTCGCGGTTTTCGCTTTTGCTGGCGGAAAGGAAGCGGCGCAACGGATGCGGACTCACAGGCCGGCACACTGGTCGAGTGGTCCTCTCCATCCGGAAAATGATCGTTTCGAGCAAATGATTGATCGATTTGCGCGTTTGGATCGAACCGGCTACACTGCGGACTGATCGATTCGATCGGATTGTGATTATTTCGATCAAATTGCAACGGCGCCCGGCGCATGGTTCAAACGCATTACTCGAATAAAACCAGGAGACTCGCATGGTTCAAATCCCCATCAAGCGCTCGATCGAGCGCGTTCCCGGCGGCATGATGATCGTGCCGCTGCTCGTCGGCTCGCTGGTGGCAACGTTTCTGCCCGGCATGCCGAAGTTCTTCGGTTCGTTCACCAATGCGCTGTTCACGGGCGCGCTGCCGATCCTCGCCGTGTTTTACGTGTGCATGGGCGCGAGCATCGACGTGAAGGCGACGCCGTATCTGATGAAGAAAGGCGGCGCGCTGCTCGTTACGAAGGTCGGCGCGGCCGTGATCGTCGGCGTCCTTCTCGGCCATCTGATCGGCGAGCAGCCGGTGTCGTCGGGCCTGTTTGCAGGCATCTCGACGCTCGCCGTGGTCGCCGCGATGAACGACACGAACGGCGGGCTCTACATGGCGTTGATGGGCCAGTACGGCCGCTCCGAGGACGTGGGCGCGTACACGCTGATGTCGCTCGAATCGGGCCCGTTTCTGACAATGGTGACGCTCGGCGTCGCGGGGCTGTCGGCGTTTCCGTGGCAGACGCTGGTCGGCAGCATTCTGCCGCTTGCGCTCGGCATGCTGCTCGGCAACCTCGACCGCGACATGCGCGACTTCCTCGCCAAGGCGGTCCCTGTGATGATTCCGTTCTTTGCACTCGCGCTCGGCGCCGGTCTCGATCTTCACAAGGTATGGCAAGCGGGTCTGCTCGGCATCGGCCTGGGTATCGCTGTCGTGATCGTGACGGGCATTCCGCTGTATTTCGCCGATCGTCTGACGGGCGGTACGGGCGTAGCAGGTGTCGCGGCAGCGAATACGGCGGGTAATGCGGCCGCTGTGCCCGCGCTTGTCGCGGCAGCCAACCCGGTCTATAACGCAGCGGCGCAAAGCGCGACGCTACTGGTCGCCGCGTGTGTCGTCGTGACGGCGATACTGTCGCCGATCCTGACCTCGGCCGTCGCGAAGCGCTATCAGCAGCGACAGCAAGCTGCTCGCTCAGGAAACCGCCAAGGGTTGGCACGATGAAGATTCTGATCATTGCGGACGACCTGTCGGGTGCCGCGGACTGCGCGATCGGGTTCGCGAGCGCCGGGCATCGCACGGTCGTCACGCTGGAGGCGACGTGCATGCCGGCGCACGACGGCGCGGACACGATCGCCGTCGATACCGACACGCGCCGTCTCACGCCGCAGGATGCCGCGACGCGCACGGCAGCGGCGTATGCGGAGATGAGCGCGCGCGGCCAGCGCCTGTACAAGAAGATCGATTCGACCTTGCGCGGCAACTGGGCCGCTGAAGTGGCCGGTCTTCAGGCGCTTGCCGGCATGGCGATCGTCGCGCCCGCGTTTCCCGCCACGGGACGCACGGTGCGCGACGGCCGCGTGTTCGTGCACGGCGAGCCGCTCGAACAGACGGCGACATGGAAGCTGGAGCACGCGGGCCAGCCTGCCGGCATCGCGGCGCAACTCGAAGCGGTGGGGCTGACGACGGAACGCCTCGACGCGCAAGCGCTCGCCGACGAACCGGAAACGCTGGCCGTGTGCATCGGCGCGATGGCCGCGAACGGCGTGCAGGCCCTGATCGTCGATACGCACAGCGAGCGGGCGCTGCGCGCGCTCGCGCGTGCGACGCTGCGTAGCGATGCACCGTTTTTCTGGGTCGGCTCGGGCGGACTGGCGCGCGAAATCGCGGCGCTCGATTCGCGGGTCGACCCGGCCGGGCGCGGCCCGGGCAATACGACATTTCCCGGCGGCCCGATCCTGATTCTGGTCGGCAGCCTGTCGGCCGTCAGCGAGCGGCAATGCGCAATGCTGCGCGAACGCGGCGGAGTGAAAGAACTGATCGTGCCGCCCGCCGTGTTGCGCGCAGGCGCGACGCATCGCGACTGGCACGTGCTGCAGGAGCAGATCGGCGTATCGCTGAAGGCGGATGTGGATCTGCTGCTGCGCATCGGCCGCGACGATGCATTCGATCCCGCAGAAGGCGCGCAACTGTCGGCGGCCCTCGCAGCGCTGGTCGAGCCGCACTTCACCAGGACAGGCGGGGTGATTGCGACGGGAGGCGAGACCGCACGCGCGATGCTCGCCGCCGCGCGCATCGGCAATCTGCAATTGCTGGCCGAAGTGGAAGCGGGCGTCGCCGTCGCACGGCCGCTCGATGCGACGCGCACGCATTGCCCCGGCGTGGTGACGAAGGCAGGCGCATTCGGCACCGATCACGCGCTCTACGCCGCATGGCTGACGCTGCGCAACCAAACTGAACGGGACGTCGTGCCGCATTGACGCCCGGCAATGAACAGCACGTATTCACGAGATCAAATCATGAGCAACTACCTTCCCGTAATAGGCATCACGATGGGCGATGCAGCCGGCGTCGGCGCTGAAGTCGTCGTCAAGAGCCTCGCGCATGCATCCGTCTATGCGCAATGCCGTCCGCTCGTGATCGGCGACGCGAAGCGCCTCGAACGCGCAAATCAGATCGTGGGCGGCGAGATGAAAATTCGCCGCATCGAAGACGCCTCCGAAGCGCGCTACGAGCAGGGCACGATCGACTGCATCGACCTCGGCCTGATTCCCGACGACCTGCCGTTCGGCCAGCTGTCGGCTATCGCGGGCGATGCCGCGTACCAGTACATCAAGCGCGCCGTGGAACTCGCGCAGTCGGGCAAGATCGACGCGATCTGCACGGCGCCTCTGAACAAGGAAGCGCTGCATGCGGGCGGTCACAAGTATCCGGGCCACACGGAAATGCTGGCGCATCTGACGGGTGTCGACGAAGTGTCGATGATGCTCGTCGCCCCGCAACTGCGCGTGATCCATGTGACGACGCACATCGGCATCATCGACGCCATCCGCAAGATCGAGCCGGGCCTCGTGCAGCGCACGATCGAACGCGGCAATGCGACGCTCGTGAAGGCGGGGATCGAGCGTCCGCGCATCGGCGTGTGCGGGATCAATCCGCATGCGGGCGAGAACGGTCTGTTCGGCTACGGCGAAGAGGAAGAGAAGATCATCCCCGCGGTGACGCTGCTGCAGGAGCGCGGTCTCGACGTGACGGGCCCGTTGCCCGCCGACACCCTGTTTTTCCGCGCGGGCCGCGGCGATTTCGATCTGGTGGTGGCGATGTATCACGACCAGGGGCATGGTCCCGTGAAGGTGCTCGGTCTCGAAGCGGGCGTGAACGTGACGGTGGGGCTGGAAGTGATCCGCACGTCCGTCGATCACGGCACCGCTTTCGACATCGCGGGCAAGGGTGTCGTCGATGAAGGCAGCATGCTCGAAGCGCTGCGCCAGGGCGCCGAACTGGCGACGCGCCGCTGATCGTAGCGTGGCGTTCGCGGCCGGCGTGCGTGGTGTAAGATCGAGCCCCATTCCTGGACTCGTGCACACGTGAAGAAAACGATAGACCGTCATCAGGCGATTCTCGATCTCGTCCGTGCCCGCGATGCCAACGTCGAAGAGTTGTGCGCGGCGCTCGGCGTGTCGGAAGCGACGATACGCCGCGACCTGACGGCGCTCGCGAGGCAGAAGCGCCTCGTGCGCACGTATGGCGGCGCGACGGCATTGGTCGGCGTGCACGAGCCGGAAGCATCGCTCGAGGAGCGCAAGTCGGCGCAGCGCGAGCAAAAGGAATCGATCGCGCAGGCCGCGGCCGCACACGTGCTCGACGGCGATACCGTGCTGCTCGACGGCGGCACGACCTGTGCCGCGCTCGCGCGGCATCTGTCCACGCGCGAAGCGCTGCATGTCGTCACCAACAATCTGCTGGCGGTCACCGCGCTCGCGAATGCACCGGGCGTGCGGCTCACGCTGATCGGCGGCGAATTGCGCGGGTCCAGCATGAGCACGCTCGGGCCGCTGGCGGAATTGATCTTGAGCCGTCTGACCGTCGATCGCGCATTTCTCGGCGCAGACGGCGTGGTCGCGGGCTTCGGTCTGTGCGAAGCGTCGGCGCAACAGGCGTATCTGAAGGAATGCATCGTCTCGCGGGCCGCTGAAATCATCGTGCTTGCGGATTCGGACAAGCTTGGCCGCGC
Organism: Paraburkholderia phymatum STM815; assembly: GCF_000020045.1. Classification (GTDB taxonomy): domain Bacteria; phylum Pseudomonadota; class Gammaproteobacteria; order Burkholderiales; family Burkholderiaceae; genus Paraburkholderia; species Paraburkholderia phymatum. The sequence goes on from NC_010625.1 coordinate 347,463, forward strand.
CCGTCAGCAGCATTGGACACCGATGCAACGCGACTGGCGGCTCATCACCTCGGCGAGCGCCGACGATGCGCTGCTCGCGCCGTTTCGCGCGCTCGATGAAGTGACTGTCGAACTCGCGCCCTGATCCGATACTGCGCCGCGTGTGTGCGGCGCTTCATTCAGCGCGCTGCCAGTCGGGCTGGCGCGTGACATGTTCCCTGACATCGGCAAGGCCAGCGAACTATGCTTCGAATGAGGCAGCCGCTTTCGCTGCCCATCACCGAAACGGGGAACGCTCATGCGCGTACACCAGGGGTTCACGGGATGCATCGGCGACACGCCGCTCATCAGGCTCGCAGCGCTCAGCGCCGAAACCGGCTGCGAAATTCTCGGCAAAGCGGAGTTCATGAATCCGGGCGGTTCGGTGAAAGATCGCGCCGCGCTGTACATCATTCTCGACGCCGAGCGCCGTGGCGCGCTCAAACCCGGCGGCACGGTCGTGGAAGGCACGGCGGGCAACACGGGCATCGGCCTCGCGCACCTGTGCGCGGCGCGCGGCTATCGCTGCGTGATCGTGATTCCCGACACGCAATCGCCCGCAAAAATGGAACTGCTGCGCGTGCTCGGCGCTGAAGTGCGGCCAGTGCCCGCTGCGCCGTACAAAGATCCGAACAACTATCAGAAGATTGCGGGCCGCCTCGCTCGGGAACTCGACAACGCGATCTGGTCGAATCAATTCGACAACGTCGCCAACCGCCTGGCCCACTACGAGACCACGGGTCCCGAAATCTGGCGCGACACGGCAGGCACGATCGATGCCTTCGTGTGCTCGACGGGCACGGGCGGCACGCTTGCGGGCGTCAGCCGCTTTCTGAAGGAACAGGACCCGCAAGTGCGCATTGCGCTCGCGGACCCGCACGGCAGCGGTCTGTACAGCTACGTGAAAACGGGCGAGATCCAGGTGGAAGGCAGTTCGATCACTGAGGGCATCGGTTCGAGCCGCGTCACAGCCAATCTGGAAGGCACGGCGATCGACGACGCGTTCCGCATCGACGATCAGTCTTGCGTGACGATGGTGTACCGCTTGTTGCGGGAAGAAGGGCTGTATGTCGGCGGATCGACGGGAATCAATGTGGCGGCCGCCGTCGCGCTCGCGCGGCAGATGGGACCGGGCCACACGATCGTCACGCCGCTGTGCGACCGCGGCGAACTGTATCGCGCGCGGCTCTTCAATCCGGAGTGGCTGGCGCAGAAGGGCCTCGTCGCCAGGTGAACAAACGCAATGCGGATCATGCACGAGCGAACTATCCTGAATGAATCGCCTGCGACTTTCGACACGGAGGTGTGTCATGTCAATGTCTGCGACTCTCCAGGGGTGCCTTACGGACAAGGGCTCCCGTTATGAAATCGTGCGTCATCCATACAGCCATTCGAGCATGGAAACGGCGGCCGCCGCGCATGTCCCCGGCGACCGACTGGCGAAGACCGTGCTCTTCGAGGACGAGCAGGGCTATGTCGCTGCTGTGCTGTCGTCCACCCACGCCGTGCGCCTCGCCGAGCTATCGTCGAAAACGGGACGGCACCTCTCGCTCGCGAAGGAAGGGGACTTGCGCGAACTGTTCAAAGATTGCGAATACGGCGCGCTGCCGCCCGTTTGCACGGCGTACGGCATGAAAACGTATCTGGACGAGAGCCTCGTGCGTCAACCTGATGTGTATTTCGAATCCGGTGATCACGAAGCGCTCGTGCATATGGATGGCGAACAGTTTCTCGCGCTGATGGACGGCGCCGAGCGCGCGCATTTCGGGCGGCGGATGCAAGGCATGTCGGTCTGAGCGCGTGTTGCACCGGTTATTGGCGGGTTACGTCTCGAAGCGGTTGCCCGCGTCGCGCAGACGCCGGATGCCGCTGTCGAGATGTGCCCGCGCACTTTCCTTGTCGCCCAGGCGCATCTGCTCATAAGCGAGTTGCGCGACGGCGTGCGGCACGGTTTTGAGCGGGCGGTTGCTCTGCATCGCCTTGAGTTGCACTTGCGCCGCGCGTTCCAGATAGTAGAGATCGTCCCACGCCTCCGCGATGCTCGCGCCCGCCACCATCACGCCGTGGTTCTTCAGGAACAGGATGTCCGCGTCGCCCATTGCGTTCGCGATGCGGTCACCTTCGGAGGTATCGAGGGCGAGGCCGTTGTATTCCTCGTCGACGGCGGTGCGGCCGTAGAACTTCAACGCTGTTTGTCCGAGCCACAGCAGCGGCGGCCCTTCGATCAGACACAGCGCGGTCGCGTTCGGCATGTGCGTGTGGAAGGCAGCCTTCACGCGTGGCATCGCTTTGTGCAAGCGCGCATGAATGAAGAACGCTGTTGCTTCCGGCTTGCCTTCGCCTTCGATCACGTTGCCGTCGAAATCGCAGATCAGCAGGCGCGATGCCGTGATCTCGGAGAACGCATAGCCGTACGGATTGACGAAGAACAGGTCGTCATGTCCTGGTACGACCGCGGAAAAATGATTGCATACGCCTTCTTCGAAGCCATGTTGTGCGGCAAGCTGAAAGCACGCGGCCAGTTCGACGCGGGCAGTGTGCACTGCGTCGGAATCGAGCGCGTCGCGGCGCGATAGAGCGGAAGTCTTGACGTCGAGCGTATGAGCCATTGCAGGTCCTCTTTACGTTTCACCAGCCGAGCGACGTGAACAGCGGAGGCACCTGGCCGAGCGTCGCCAGAATCGCGTCGGGTGTGTAGTCCGGCAAGAGCTGGCGCCCCGTGCCGCGATCGATCCACACGCAACGAAAGCCGATGTCGCGCGCCGCCGCATGATCCAGATGCGGGCTCGCGCAGATATGCACGACGTCGTCATACGCGACGCCGAGCTGTTCGTGAGCATAGTCGAAAAGCCGCCGGTCGGGTTTGTATGCGCCCGCCTGCTGCGCGGTAATGACGCGGTCGATATGGCCGCCGAGTTGCGCGACGTTGCCCGCAATCACGTCGTCGTCGGTGTTCGACACGATGCACAGCCGGTAGCCGGCTTCCTTCAATGCATGCAGCGTGGCGACCACTTCAGGGAAGGGCGGCATCGCGGAGATGCGCTCAGTGAGCAGGCGGATGTCGCTGACCTCCGCGTGCAGGTCGAATTCTTCGAGCGCGATGCGCAGCGCCTCGCCCGCGACCTCGCGAAACGAGCGGTGCGGCGGCGTCTGTTCGAGCGCATGCTCGTGACGGTCGTAGACGGCAATGAACTTGCGAGGATCGATGGCAGCTGCGTGCTTGCTTGCCAGGATCGCGGACACGGCGTTCTGCAGCCCTTCGTCCCATTGAATCAGCGTGCCGTAGCAATCAAAGGTCAGCCACGACGGGCGGCGTGTGTTTTCGAGCGACATGGTCGTTTCTTTCCGTAAGCGTCGATGTGCAGCACAGGCTAAGCCGTACGGACGATATCGGGAAATTAAATTAAAATGGCATAGTCAGTGGAAACACAAATATGAGGTAACGCGCCGTGCTCGATCTCGAACTCCTGAAGACGCTCGTTTGCGTCGTCGACGAAGGCAGTTTCACGCGGGCGGGCGATCGCGTGCACCGCACGCAGTCCACCGTCAGCCAGCAGGTGCGACGTCTGGAGGAACGGGTGGGGCGCACGTTGCTGATGCGCGACCGCACGGGCAATCAGGTGACGGCGACCGAACATGGCGAGTTGCTCACGCACTATGCGCGCCGTCTGATCGCGCTGTCACAGGAGGCGCAGGACGCGCTCGCCAGCGACGTATCGCGCGTGCCGATCCGCATCGGGGTACCCGAGGACTTTTGCGCGAAGCGTATGGCGTCGATCCTGTCGGGCTTCGTGAAGGCGCGGCCGGATGCGCGGCTCGAAACGGTCACGGGCATGAGCGGCGATCTGCAGCGCAAGCTGTCAGGCGGCGAGATCGATATCGCGCTGGTCAAGCGCGAGCCGGGCAGCGGGCCGAGTCTCGCTGCATGGCCCGAATCGCTCGTGTGGGTGCGCGGCCGCCAGGTCGAAGTGCCGTCCGAAGAGGGCGAACCCGTTCCGCTCGCGCTGTTTCCGCAAGGCTGCGTGTACCGCAAGCGCGCCATCCGCACGCTCGATCAGTCGAAACGCAGCTGGCGGGTCGCATTCGGCAGCCACAGCCTGACGGGTATTCAGGCAGCGGTGGCTTCCGGGCTCGGCATCACGGTTCTGCCGACTACGGCCGTGCTGCCCGAGCACAGCCTGTGCTTCGATCTGCCGCGTCTGCCGCCCACCGAACTCGCGTTGGTCGGTGCGGGCGGCGCGCTGAACGCGGTGCAGTCCGCGCTCGTCGATTTTCTGCGCGAAGCGGTGACCGTCTAGCCCGCGGCGCGGCGCGCGAAGCGGGGATTCTCCCGTCGGGGCAAGCCGAGGTTATCGCGCAACGGCTCGAATCACGTGACCGCGTGACTGCGCTTGATCGCGTCCGGAAGCATGTTGAGCGCGGCGAGATGATCGGCCATGAAGAACGCGGCGAAGCACGCGTTCGAGCGTCTGCGCAAAACGTATCAGATGCGCGATGCTGACGTCGGCATCGGGATACGCGCCGGGAAGCGCCACGCGTCTAATGACAGGCACGATACGACGGCACGATACGACGGCACGATACGACGGGCGCGCGGCGGTGTTTCGTGCGCGCGGTGTTGGCCGGAGTCGAACAACGGGTCATCCGACGTTGGCGTTCGTCCGTCATTTCGGCTCGACGACCTGCCCGCCGTTGCGATTGCAACGGCTGCCAAAGCCTTTGGTTCCGGGCCTCCCGCCTTTCGCGGGACGCGATTGGTATAGCTCCTGCGAAAGTCGCTGCGGGCCGCATGACGGCCCTGTCTGGCGCTAGCCGCCGCATCCGCAATGGAGTCCCATATGAACGCGAAACTATTCGGCGCGCTACTGACCGCGTGCTCCTTCGCTATGCCTGCCTTCGCTGGCGGTTACCACGCTGCTTCCGATGCCCGGACAGCGGGTGTCATCAAGGCGTCCCAGGTTCGGAAAGCCGCTCCGACCGTCTCGCCTGATGGCGGCACGAGTTCCGCAGGTTCGAGGAATCACGGCGCCGTCGGCGGCACCAGATCGGGAAAATCGGAGTCCGGGCGGCGCGAGCAGCCCGACAGCATCGATCCGATGTATCGCGGCGGCTGAGTGCTTCCCATATGCAGCATTTTCGCGCCCTTCTGCATTGGGCGTGCCAAACTGTTCGCCAAATCCGGCTAATGACGGGGGTTGCTTGTTTTTGCTATCCCGCGCGTTCTATCCTGTGTGGTTTCGAAACCGAAAGGGGATAGCGTGGACCGCATTCAGGCAATGGAAGTGTTCACTCGTGTGGTCGATGCAAACAGCTTCACGCGTGCCGCCGAACAACTCGGCATGCCGCGCGCGACGGTGACGACGACCATCCAGAATCTCGAGGCGGTGCTCGGCGTGCGTCTGATGAACCGGACCACGCGGCGTCTGTCGCTCACGCCGGAAGGCGCCGCGTACTACGAACACTGCATCCGCATCATCACGGACATCGCGGAAACGGACGCGAGTTTCCAGGCAGGCAACCGCAAGCCGAGCGGCGCGTTGCGCGTGCACATGCCGAACTCGCTCGGCCGTCACCTGGTGATCCCTGCATTGCAGAGCTTTCATCAGCGCTATCCGGACATCGCGCTTGATCTCGGCCTGTCGGACCGGCCCGTCGATCCCGTCGAGGAGGGCATCGATTGCATGATCCGGGCAGGCGCGCTCGAAGATTCGTCGATGGTCGCGCGGCGCATCGGCACGCTCAAGCGCGTCACCTGCGCATCGCCCGATTACCTCGTGCGCTTTGGCGAGCCGCAGAGCATCGACGATCTCGCGATGCATCACGCGGTGAATTTCCGCGTTGCGCACGGCACGCGCCCGATGCCGTGGATCATCCTCGTCGACGGCAAGCCGATCGAAGTGCGCATGAACGGCGTGGTCACGGTCAACGATTCCGAGGCGTATGTGAAGTGCGGGATGGAAGGCTTCGGCCTGATTCAGCCAATGCTGTTCATGGTCGCGCCGCAACTGCGCGATGGTTCGCTGAAGGAAGTGCTGCCCGCGTTCAAGCCGAAGCCCAAGCCCATTTCGATCGTGTACCCGAACAACCGGCATCTGTCCGCGAAGGTGCGCGTGTTCGCCGACTGGGTCGCCGAACTGTTCGAATCGACGCCCGCGCTGGCAGGCAGCGAAGGGCGGCGGATCGCCGTGCCCAGGCGCGAGGCGCAACCGGATCATGGGCCGATTGCGGCATAGCGGGGTCCGATGGTGCAGCGGGTTCGTTTTATGCATCACGTTATGACATAAAACGAATAATTCGCCTTGCCGATCAGACTATTGGAACCACCCGGCATATTCCATGTCGGAAAACCATATCGCGCTTGCAATTGGGAGGGGTGCGAAATGGATACGGTACAGCCGGGGGCTACACCCCTTTCCGAAGAAGATGCACACCGGCAATTGCGCCGCGCCGTCATCGCCAGCACGATCGGCACGACGATTGAATGGTACGACTTCTTCCTCTACAGCACCGTTACGGGTCTCGTTTTCGCCAAGTTGTACTTCCCGGAATCGGACCCGCTCGTCGGCACATTGCAGGCGTTCCTGATCTACGCGGTCGGTTTTATTGCGCGCCCTGTCGGCGCGGCCATATTCGGGCACTACGGTGATCGCATCGGACGCAAGGCGACGCTGATCGTCACGCTGCTGCTGATGGGGCTGGCCACTTTCGCCGTTGCCTTTGTTCCGACGTATGCGACGATCGGAATCTGGGGCGCGGTCCTGCTCACCATCTTGCGTTTCATCCAGGGTGTCGGCGTGGGCGGCGAGTGGGGCGGCTCGGTGCTGATGTCGATGGAATGGGCGCGTACCAATGCGCATCGTGGTTTCGTGGCGTCCTGGCCGCAATTCGGCGTGCCTGCCGGGCTGTTCATCGCGAACCTCGCGGTATTGGCGATGAGCCAGCTATCGGGCAGCGCTTTTCTCACGTGGGGCTGGCGCGTGCCGTTTTTCCTCAGCATCGTGCTGGTCGCGATCGGCCTTTATATCCGGCTGAACATTCTGGAGACGCCGATCTTTGCGCGCCTGCTCGCGGAACGGAAGATAGAGAAGGCGCCGACGCTCGAAGTGATTCGCCGTCAGCCGAAAGACATTCTGCTGTCCGCATTGTCGCGTATGGCCGAACAGGCGCCGTTCTATATTTTCACGGCCTTCGTGTTCACCTATGGCGTCCGGACGCTGGGCGCGTCGCGCGATCTGTTGCTGACGGCCGTGCTCGCGGCTTCCCTGCTCGAGTTTGTCACGATCCCTCTGTTCGGTCACGTATCCGATCTGATCGGGCGCAAGCGGATGTACATGATCGGCGCGGCGATGGCCGGCCTATTCGGCTTCGTTTACTTTGCGATGGTCGATACGAAGAACCCGACGTGGATCTTCGCCGCCATCGTGCTCTCGCTGGTGCCGCATTCGATGATGTACGGCCCACAGGCGGCATTGATCGCGGAGACGTTCACGGGGCGCCTGCGTTATAGCGGGGCATCGCTCGGCTATCAGCTTGCGTCGGTGATTGCGGGCGGGCCCGCGCCGCTGATCGCGACCGCGCTGTTCGCCTACTACCACTCGGGCTATGCGATTGCGGCGTACGTGTTCGTGTGTGCCGTGATCAGTCTGGTGGCTGCATCACGTCTGGGCGACTATACGAACCGCGATATTTCGCGGGAATACGACGAAGCGCGAACGATGGGCGACCACGGGCATGCGCATGCCCGTTGACGCGCCGCTGTGTGGCGGCGACAAAAAACAGCGTACGCGCGGCCGTGTGATGCATGCGTCGATGCATCGCGCGGCTCGTGCTCGGGCACCCAGTTCACGCTTTGAATTCCAGCGATCTGACCGTTCGCATTTGCGCGCGGGTCGTGACGCGTTTCATATCTCGACTGGCTATTCCAGCGACTTCCACTGGCGGTAACCGCCCACGATTAAGAGGCTTTGCTCCCTGGAAAGTGCTGTCCAACGGGACATCATCGGCAAAGCCGCTTAGCTGAGCGTACGGAACGCAAAAGGCCAAGTCCTAATTCGCCACCCCTGGCGAAACCGATATAGCCACGGCCTCGCTGCGCACGATCTCAACCTGATCTCCGACGTGAATATCCCGCAACTGCTCGGGATCCACCAGCACATTCTCCTTCCCTTGTGGCCCACGAACCGTAATGTGTTCCCCGTTCGCATCGATAGCGACGACATCGCCCACAATCGTCACCTCGCGACGGATCGTGCCGCCGGGCTTGGTCCCGGAAGCAGCCGGCAACAGGATCTGCTTCTCGCTGGAAGACCGCGGCCCGCTCGTTTTCTTCAAACTCAGCGACCTCGCTTCGTGATACTCGGTGGTGACGATATCGCCGATCTTCAGTTGATCGAAATTGCGCACCTGCTCGCCGGCCTTCAGTTCTTCCGTCTTGCCGTTTTTGTTCTTGAGCGTAACGGTCCGCGTGGCGGGATCGATGGCCGTGACCGTCGCGACGACCGTCGTCGTGCCCCTCACCGTGGTCTTGTTATTGCCTCTTTCGACTTCCACGGATGGCTGCGTCTGGGCCATTGCGGCCCGGCCCGTCGTCATCGCGACGACGGCTGCTGCAACGAAAAAACGGATCTTCATTGTCGTGCTCCCTCTCATGGCGGCGTATCCAGCCAACGTCGGATTACGCCTTGATCGTCAGCGCCCGCACGCGGCGCTTGTCTCGCAGAAATGCCAGCAGCAGCGCCGCCACGCCGCACGCTGCGATGACGGTCAACAGCGCGCCTTTGCCGCTGTGAACGAGCAACCAGCCTCCGACCGTCGGAAAACCAAACGCGCCAATGAAGTACGCGGTCACGAACCACGTCAGAACGGCATTGTGATGCGTCACCTCGGTATCGTTGACGAGTTGCGTCTGCATGACGGGATAGACTAGGCCATATCCCGTTCCGAACAGCACCGCCGCCGTCACCTGAAAGAACACGTGGACGGGCACAGCGAACATCGATGCAATGCCAAGCACCATGACGACGAGCAGCATCTTTGTCGCGGTTTCAGTCGGGACCCTGGCGACGAGTCGCGACAGCAGCCAGCGCATCGACACCACGGTTAGCGTATAGAGACTGAAGAACGTGCTCGCTTGTGCATGCGTGCCTTGAACCAGGGACATCTGGAAGGTCATGATGCCGGAGAAAACGCAAGCGCCGAGCGCAATCATGAGGATGGGATAGACGGCACGCGTGCGGGCAATCGCGCCAAGATCGCCGAGCCATCGCGCTTTTTTTGTTTCGCCGGGCGAATGCGGCGAGAGCCGGCCGAAGATCTCCAGTAGAACGGACGCGATCGCACAAAGGCCCGCGATGACGCCAAGCGCGTTGTTGACGGACCAGTGCAAAAAGTGGATCGCGTATGCCGCAAGCGCAGGGCAGCCGCCGATTCCCGCCATCTGGAACGTGCCGAAGCGCAGAAACCACGTACCGCGGTTGGCTGTATGTGTGCGCTCAGATAACGCCAGCGGCGCGGCAACATAGAACGCGCCCCAGCCGAGACCAAGAAGAAATCCCGCCATCACTTCGAGCGAACTGTCGCGTATCGCTGCTGAAAAGCCCGCCAGCCCGATGCCGACGCCCAGTGCGGAAAGCGAGGCCATGCGCGCCGTGCCGATGCGCGGCGCGAGCGAGCGGACGGCTGTCACGCCCGCGAATGTTCCGAGCACGCCGCCCGCGAGCGCGATGCCCGTATCGAACTCGTTTCCGCCGATGGACCGGAAGCGCATCGAAAGAAGAAAGGTGGCGCCGTATCCCGCGCCCGTCAGCAGCGTACCGATGAGCAAAAGCATCGCGCCCGCAGGACGCATGTTGGTCGAGGTGAAGGTTGGCACGGCGTTGGGTCGGTCATCGTTAGGCGAAATAGTATGGACTGGCGGGGCACTTCCATTCAACGACGGGGCGCGCCGTCGACCGCCTCGTCGCTGATAGGGCCGCAAATCAGACTAGCAAGCAATCGTCGTGCCGCGCACTCGTTCGTCACCCGTGCAGCCAGCACGGCTGTCGGCCGCAAGCGGCGGCCAGTGCGTTGCTGGGGCCAACTGCTTCACTGCGGCTTGTCGCTCAACCGGGCGAGCATCGCGTCGCCGATCTGAAATTGCCCGCGGGCCCTGAGCGCTTCACCAGCACCGCGAATGTCGCGCGCTTCCTTGTTCTGGCTCAGCTTGCTCTTGCCGACCAGCCGCGTGATTTCGATCTCCAGCCCGACAATCGTCTGGATCAGGGTATCGATGTAATCCTTCGGCGCGTCGGCCATCTTCCACGGTTGCGCTTGCGATGCTTCATGCTTGCGAGTCAGCCGGCCCACGACGCCGCGTACGTATCGTTCGTCATCGCGAACGGTGATGCGGCCATACGCATGGACGACGATGTAGTTCCACGTCGGCACCTGCCTGTGCGCTTCGTGCTTGCTCGGATACCAGTTTGGCGAAATATAAGCGTCGCCGGCGCGAAAGACGGCGAGCACTTCATCGCCGTTCGCGACATCCTGCCAGACGGGATTGGCCCGCGCGACATGCGCGCGCAGTACGCCCAGGCTCTCTCCTTCCACGGCCAGTTCGAAAGGGATGTGATTCGCATCCAGTCCGCTCTTGCCATGCGTCACCAGCATCCCGAACGGATGCTGCGCGATGTGTGCGTGCAGCACTTCGCGGTTGTCTTCGTTGAATTGACTGGGTAGGTACATTTCGACTCCACTTGCCTGGCGAGGTGTGAGGTGAGTGATCCGAGCGGCCATTGTGGCCGGAAACTGGTTTATGCTAAAGATCCAGTTTGAACAATTATTGGTGAACCAGAATCATGGCGAGAACGGCCGGGAGGGTGGAAATCCCGTGGATCGGCACGCTCGATCGCGCGGCGGGCAATCTGAGCCGTCAGGTCGCACAGGCACTTCGTGAAGCGGTGCGCAACGGCGATGTATTGCCCGGCGATGCGCTGCCGTCCACACGTCTGCTGGCGGAGTCGTTGCAAATCGCGCGCGGTACGGTTATCGAGGCCTACCAGCAGTTGATCGCCGAAGGGTTCCTGGAGTCGAGAGGAGGTGCCGGCACGCGCGTCGCACACGCGCTCGCCGAAGCGCCACCGGCCAGCGAGCCGCGCGCCGTCCGCGGGCGTACGGCGCGGCCCGTCTTGCCCGAGCCTGCCACCGCGTTTGCGCAGATCGCGCAGGAGTTCAGGCCGCTTCCGCACGTGCCGTTTGCGATCTCCGTTCCCGTGGGTCTCACGGCGCCTGCCGACATCTGGCGACGGCTCGGCAACCGGCTGCGTGCCAAGGGTCCGGGCGCGCCGGCGGGCTACACCGACCCACTAGGCGCGCTGCCGCTGCGGGAGGCGATTGCGAGTTACGTGCGCAAGTCGCGCTCAGTGCGTTGCGAGCCGGGACAGGTCATCGTGACCAGCGGAACGCAGCAGGGTCTCTTCCTCGCGTGTCAGGTGTTGCTCGGTCCGCGCGATCAGGCGTGGGTTGAAAATCCGGCCTATCGTGGCGTGACGGCCATACTTGAGAGTACGGGCCGTCGCGATACGATGGTTCGCGTACCCGTCGACGTTGAAGGTATCGACGTCGAAGCAGGCATACGCAAGGCGCCGCACGCGCGGGCTGCGTTCGTGACAGCGTCGCACCAGTATCCGCTGGGCATGCCGATGAGCATGGCGCGGCGCAACGCATTGCTCGCGTGGGCACGCGCCAGCCACGCGTGGGTAGTGGAGGACGACTACGACAGCGAGCTTCGATACGAGGGCTATCCGTTTCCGTCGCTTCAGGGGCTGGATCCAGATCGGGTGATCTATCTCGGCACCTTCAGCAAGATCCTGTTTCCATCGCTGCGTCTCGGTTATGCGATCGTCCCCGACGATCTCGTCGATGCGTTCTGCGGCGCGCGCGTGCTGATGGACCGTCACCCGCCCAATGCCGATCAGCACGTACTGGCGGCCTTCATGGCCGAGGGCCATCTGGAGCGTCATATCCGCAAGGTTCGCAACGTGTACTTCGAACATCGGGTGCAGCTGATCGAAACGCTCGAAACCTTGCTTCCCAAGGAACTCGCATGGATTGAACCCGGCGATCAGGGTATGCATTTCGTCCTGTGGCTCGCGGAAGGTATCGACGACCGGAAAGTTGTCGATCTGGCGGCGCGCGCGGGCGTTTCCGTGCGTGCGGTGTCGCCGACCTTTGCGCCGGGGACCGCACGTCCGGGTCTGATACTTGGATTCGGGGGCTTCAGCGGTGCGCAGATGAACGTGGCAGCACAGCGTCTTGCAGACGTTATCGTCGCAGAGGCGCAGTCACCCGGACGACGTGGCGCTGTGCGCGAGCCGTCCACAGGCAAAGTTGGATCGCGCCGCCGGACCTCGTGCAATTAGTCTCGAAGACGGGTTGCTACTTCCAGCGCCGTTGGCTCATGAGCTTGACGATGTTGACCGTCGGCCCGCTGGTCATCAGGCCGGGGAGGTCGTCGAGATGAACCCAGCGGCACCTCGCGATTTCGTTACTCGGGCGCGCTTTAGCGCGGTTCGAAATCTCGCAGGCGATCACGTGATGATGCTTCTGCTTGCCGCGAAAGTCGAAGAGGTGCTTGGCTGACTTGCCGGAGAGCCGCGTTTCTTCCTTGAGTTCCCGAAGTGCGGCATCCGTGCGAGCTTCGCCCCGCTTGAGTATTCCGCCCGGCAAAGCCCACTTTGATTGACTGCGTGCGACGAGGAGGATTCGCTTACCTCTGCGGCAAATCACGGTGGCGCGCTTCTTCAAACCGTCCTCCCACTGATGTCCCAGGCATTCTGGAGGCGCGCACGATGCGCCACCGTATCGGGCAGTATTGACCTAGCCGCGTATGCTAATACAGAACGGCAGAAGCGGGTGGTATCTCGAGGCGAGCACGGCGTACACGCGACGCGAACAAGCCACATTCCACCAAAACGTCACAACAGTTGCGGCGCGCGAATATGGCTATGGTAAGGTCACAGCGACGCGTATTCTCCTGTCCCAAGCGAGGCTGCAATGGATATGGATGGTGACTGGCCCTTACCGCGGCCAACCACATTCTTCAAGGCCAACCGGCGCCCGGCCGGTTCATCGCTTGGGAAAACATCTTCCATCGCAAGTACCTTTTCCTCATTGGCGACGCCCGTGGTGGCCGAAGCCGTTCAAAGGGCCAGAGAGCTATCCACAACATGCGATGTCGAAGGGTTTCATCAGCTTCGCGTTGCGTTCCGGAGGCTTCGTGCTTTGTACTGGGCATACTCCCCGTATCTTGGCGAAGAAGCGACCGCGCAGGCCACCGAAGAATTCAAGCGTCTTGCAGCAGTGGCGGGTGGAACCCGTGATTGGGACATCGCAGGGGAACTCCTGCAAGCCGCGCAGGAATCGGGCGCATCGGTCGAACTGTTGGCGGCCGCGGCGCGCGAGAAACGCGCGCAGGCGGTTGTGCATAGTCAGACGATGATCAGATGCGACGATGTCGAGGCGTTCCTCAACGATGCGCTCCATCGCGCGCAAAGCGCGCTCCAACTGCATTGCAACGATCTTCCCATCCGTGCGTTCGCCAGGGAGCGTGTCCGTCTGGCGCAGCGCACACTTCAAAAGCGCAGCAGGCGCGCAGGACGCCGTGGCGAAGCTGCACACGAGGAAGCGCTTCACGATGTTCGAAAGGCGGGCAAAAAGCTGAGGTACCTGCTCGAGTTTTTTCAACCGGTCATCAAAGGCGGGTACGAACGTACGATCAAGGAACTGACGTCCGTGCAGAACACGCTGGGACGGTTCAACGACATCGCCGCAAGCGAGACGCTGATACGCACCACAACGTTTTACGAGGTGCCGCCCGAGGTCGTGCAGGAATCGTTGCGATGGTTGCAAGAGCAGAAGGGCCGGCGAATGCGCGCAGCCTCACGGCGGGTGCGCGACATCGCTCGCTAAAAAACGGGTATCGTATTCGTCTCTCGAAGCTGGATCGATTCCATGTACGCTACTCGCGTTGACCGGGCGCGCGCCATCGCGATCGCCGCCGCTTTCTATGCACTCACGCTGACGGGATGCGCGTCCTCGTCGCTGCATTCACAGTACGCATCGCGTGCATCGCAGTCGCAGGACGCCAGCGCCGCATCGCTCGATGCCGCCATCAGAGGCCCACAGCGCAGCAGTCCGGCGCGTGCGCGAGACGTCTATCGCCATCCGAAAGAAACGCTGCAATTCTTCGACGTCGGTCCGGCACAAGCCGTGCTGGAGATCGCGCCGGGAGGCGGATGGTATACGGACGTCCTGGCGCCGTACCTGCGCGAAGCGGGTCAGCTCTACGAGGCGCAATACCTGAGCACCTCCGCCGATCTCGCCGCCGAAGACAGCGCGACCGATGCCGCTTATCGGCGCAAGCTTGCGAACGATCCATCGGTTTACGGGAAGGTGGTCATCGGCACATTGCATGCAGGCCAGTTCATCGGCTTCGATGCAAATGATCGATTCGACCGTGTGCTGACGTTTCGAAACATCCATAACTGGATCAAGGACGGCCAGCTCGATGCGAACCTGCGCGCGTTCTATGGCGCGCTGAAGCATGGCGGCGAGCTTGGCGTCGAGGAACATCGCGCGCGGCCCGGAACGACCCTGCAGCAAATGATCGATTCCGGTTACGTGACGCAAGCGTACGTCATCGAGCGCGCAGAAGCAGCCGGCTTTGTGCTGATCGCGCGCAGCGAGATCAATGCGAATCCGAAAGATACGAAGGACTATCCGCACGGCGTGTGGTCGCTGCCGCCGACCTACCGCGGCGGTGAAGCCGACAGGTCGCGCTTTGCTGCAATCGGAGAATCGGATCGCATGACGCTCAGGTTCGTCAAGCCTTAGCGGGGCGCGCGACGTCGAAGTCGCCTGCCATGATGTGAAGCCGGCGCGCGCATCGCTCGTCAGCTTTCCCTCTCGCCGCTGTTGTGGATGAAAAAAATGGCGCCGCAGGTATTCAGCCTGCGGCGCTACGCATTGCACTACAAAACGGCACTGCAAAACGGCACTGCAAAACGGCACCGCAGCGGCCGACGATAACTACAACGCCGCACCGCAGTCCGTCAGCACATTTACATCGTGACAGTGTCGGCCACCTGCTTGAAGTCTTCGATCCGGTCGAAGTTCATGTATTGATAGATCTTGTCGCCGTTTGCGTTGAGCACGCCCATGTCGGCCATGTACTCTTCCCTGGTCGGGATCTTGCCCAGACGCGAGCAGATCGCCGCCAGTTCCGCCGAGCCGAGGTACACGTTCGTGTTCTTGCCCAGGCGGTTCGGGAAGTTACGGGTCGAGGTGGACATGACCGTCGCGCCTTCGCGCACCTGCGCCTGGTTACCCATGCACAGCGAGCAGCCCGGCATTTCCGTACGCGCACCCGCCGTGCCGAACACGCCGTAATGGCCTTCTTCGGTCAGTTGCTTCTGGTCCATCTTGGTCGGCGGAGCGACCCACAGCTTGACGGGAATATCGCGCTTGCCTTCCAGCAGTTTCGACGCCGCACGGAAGTGGCCGATGTTGGTCATGCACGAGCCGATGAATACTTCGTCGATCTTCGCACCGGCCACGTCCGACAGTGTCTTCACATCGTCCGGATCGTTCGGGCAGGCCACGATTGGCTCGTGGATGTCAGCCAGGTCGATCTCAATGACGGCGGCGTATTCGGCGTCGGCATCCGGCGACAGCAGTTGCGGGTCGGCCAGCCACTGTTCCATCGCCTTGATGCGGCGCTGCAGGCTGCGCGGGTCCTGGTACCCTTGAGCGATCATCCACTTCAGCAGCGTGATGTTGCTGTTGAGATACTCGATGATCGGTTCCTTGTTCAGATGGACCGTGCAACCGGCAGCCGAGCGCTCGGCCGATGCATCCGACAGTTCGAACGCTTGCTCAACCTTCAGATCGGGCAGGCCTTCGATTTCGAGAATGCGCCCGGAGAAGATGTTCTTCTTGCCTTGCTTGGCAACCGTCAACGTGCCTTGCTTGATCGCGTACAGCGGGATCGCGTTGACCAGGTCACGCAGCGTCACGCCCGGCTGCATCTTGCCCTTGAAGCGAACCAGCACCGATTCCGGCATGTCCAGCGGCATGGTGCCCGTAGCAGCGGCGAAGGCGACGAGGCCCGAACCGGCCGGGAAGCTGATGCCGATCGGGAAGCGCGTGTGCGAGTCGCCGCCCGTGCCGACGGTGTCGGGCAGCAGCATACGGTTCAGCCACGAGTGGATCACGCCGTCGCCCGGGCGCAGCGCGATGCCGCCGCGGTTGCTGATGAAGTTCGGCAGCGTCTGGTGCGTCTTCACGTCCACCGGCTTGGGATACGCTGCCGTGTGACAGAAGGACTGCATGACGAGGTCAGCCGAGAAACCCAGGCATGCCAGGTCCTTCAGTTCGTCGCGGGTCATCGGGCCCGTCGTGTCCTGCGAGCCGACCGAGGTCATCTTCGGTTCGCAGTACGTGCCCGGGCGGACGCCCTGGCCTTCCGGCAAGCCACATGCGCGGCCGACCATCTTCTGCGCGAGCGAGAAGCCCTTGCCGCTGTCGGCCGGCTGCTGCGGCAGGCGGAACAGCGTCGACGGCGCGAGGCCCAGCGCTTCGCGTGCCTTGCCCGTCAGTCCGCGACCGATGATCAGCGGAATGCGGCCGCCGGCGCGCACTTCATCGAACAGCACGTCGGACTTGACCTGGAACTCGGCGATTACTTCGCCGTTCTTCAGCGCCTTGCCTTCGTACGGACGCAGTTCGACCACGTCGCCCATTTCCATCTTCGACACGTCGAGTTCGATCGGCAAGGCGCCGGCGTCTTCCATCGTGTTGTAGAAGATCGGCGCGATCTTGCCGCCGAGACACACGCCGCCGAAGCGCTTGTTCGGGATGTACGGGATGTCTTCGCCCGTGAACCACAGCACCGAGTTGGTGGCCGACTTGCGCGAGGAGCCCGTGCCGACCACGTCGCCCACGTAGGCGACCAGGTGGCCCTTTTCCTTCAGCGACTCAATGAACTTGACCGGGCCGCGCTTGCCGTCTTCTTCCGGGGTGATGCCAGGACGGGCGTTCTTCAGCATCGCCAGCGCGTGCATCGGGATGTCCGGGCGCGTGGTGGCGTCCGGGGCGGGCGACAGGTCGTCGGTGTTGGTTTCGCCCGTGACCTTGAAGACGGTGATGGTCAGGCTTTGCGGCACTTCCGGACGGCTGGTGAACCATTCGGCGTCGGCCCAGCTTTGCAGCACTGCCTTCGCGTTGGCGTTGCCCTTGTCGGCGAGCTCCTTGACGTCGTGGAACGCGTCGAACATGAGCAGGGTTTTCTTCAGCGCGTCGGCGGCGACGGTGCCGACTTCGGCGTCGGACAGCAGCTCGATCAGCGGCTGGATGTTGTAGCCGCCCAGCATCGTGCCGAGCAGTTCGGTGGCGCGGGCGCGCGAGATCAGCGCGCAGGCGGTCTCGCCCTTGGCCACGGCTGCAAGGAAGCCGGCCTTCACGCGTGCAGCTTCGTCCACGCCGGCAGGCACGCGGTTGGTGATCAGGTCGAGCAGCGTCTGCTCTTCGCCGGCAGGCGGGTTGGTCAGCAGTTCCACCAGCTCGGCGGTCTGTTGGGCTGTCAGCGGCAGGGGAGGAATGCCGAGCGCGGCGCGCGCGGCGACATGAGCACGAAAGTTTTCAAGCATGGGGGACCTGCTGGTATTGCGTTTTAAGGGGAACGCTTGTCAGGCGCTCCGCGGCTGCTTCGGGCATTGCTTGAGCGCGATTTTAATGGCTGTGTGCTGCAACGTCAAATGTCTTATGTCTTATATAAGAGTTGGTTTGCAGAATCGCGGAAAAGGCGCGCTCATGCGCCGCCGGGTCCCGTCGAGCGCCGCATCGAAAGCAAGTACCAACCTTCACCGGCTTCCTTGCACCATTGACGGTCCGCACAACACAGCTTCGACAGCAGTCGCAGGGGCGTTCGGCAATGAGGGAAGCACGGTCAATGCGGCAGGCGGGGACGGCACCATTGGAAGCTGTCACTGCCGCGCATGCGTGTCCGCCAGGGTTGATCGCCGCTGCGCCGAAGGCGACGAATCGATACAACCGCATGCTATCAACGGCGTCGCGCGCAGCGCACGTGTGCACGCTGCGCGCCAACCGAGTCACTCGTTATCGTTAAGGCAGGGCGAATACGTCCGTGCGATTGTTGAGGTCCTGGTTCGTTTTTACGAAGAACGGCACGAACGTCCCGCCGATGGCGGCCAATCCCTGATAGTCGCCGACGAAGAAGCCCTCGGCGTTCGGTGCGAACTTGAGGTCGAACGACCCCGCCAAATGGGCTTCATTGCCGAACGTCGTTCCATTGTCGGCCGATGTGGTTTGCCAGATATCCGTCGGCAGTGTCGCGGTGTTGCCATCCGCGAGATTGCGGAAGTCGTAGTAAGTCACGGCAACGGTTCCCGACGAATTGACGCGAATGCTCGGATTGAATGCAGGACGGCCGGAGGGCGTGTTGACCCGGATCGGCGCGCTCCATGTCGCGCCGCCGTCTTTCGAGGTCGAGAACGCGATCTCGTCGTAGTGGCCGCCGTTGAAGCGCGAATCCTGCCACACCACATACAACTGTCCGCTCGCGGGATCGATCGCGGGCTCGGGGATGATGTCGCCAGAACGCACCGGCTCTCCCGTGTTCGGATCGAAGACCGATACGGTTTGCAGACCCGAGATGATTGTGGGCCTGGTCCACGTTGCACCGTCATCGGTCGATTTGATGAACGCCACCTTGCCGGCCGCTTTGGAGAACGGCGGCGTGATCAGATCGAAGAAATCGTAGAGCGTGCCGTTTTGCGAGTTGATCACGATCTGGTTGCCGATCGTCTGCTGCCGCGAAGGCACGGTCACGATGGTTGTCGGAGTACTCCATGTGCTGCCGCCATCCGTCGTCTTCGAGAACAGCGTCGGTCCGCGGAAGGCAGCCGTATGCAGGTTCGCGTACGGGTTGCCGTTCGGCAGTTCGAGGCGGTCCCACACCGCATACGCGACGCCAGCCTTGACAGGGTTCGCCGTCACGGATTCCTTGTCGTTGAAGAATTGCAGCGTTGGTTCGTTGTTGGCGATGATGATGTTCGGCTTCGCCCACGTCAGTCCGCCGTCCGTCGAAACCGAGGCGGCCACCGCGTTGCTGTTGTCCGATTGATTGAAGGAGATCGACACGGCGTACGCGGTGCCGTCGGGACCGATCGATACCCACGGATCCGACGCGCGCTCGTAGCCGAGCAACCCCGTGCATGCACTGAACGGCAGTGCTGTTGGCGTAGTCCATGTGGATCCGCTGTCGAACGACGAACTGGCGACAAGACCGTGGGCGCCGCCGTTGTTCCATCGATCCTGTTGCCATACGCCGATGAGGTTCGACGGGTTTTTCGGGTTCGTCGCGATCCAGGGCTCGACTTCGGCATTCACATAGTTCGTGCCGGGGCCGCCGACGGCGCAACTGGCAAAGAGGCTTGGGCCGGAAACGGTTGCGGCCCGACCGGCCGTCATGCCTGCTGCGAGAACAACGGCAATCGAAATGCCACTCAAAAGTACACGGGGCTTGTTGCAACGCATGGAAGACTCCTTCTCCATTGCGATCCGTTGCAGCTCACCGTAGCGTGCTGCCAGTTGCGAACGAAGTGGAGCGGCATGTCGCCTTCGCCTGATGAGGTCTCGATGTCTCCGCCATGATTCGCTTGCCACGCTCACTACAGCTTCGACTGCCGCGGACTGCCAGCGCTGATCACCGCCAGCGCATCGGTCACGATTTCGCTACTCGATATCAAGCTGTTTTGCCTGCGCGTCGAAACCGACGCCGCGCGATGATGAGACGCTTCGCAATGACGGGCATTCGTCAGACGCGTGGAAAGGACTTTAGATCGTAAGAAAGCGTATTGCGGGAATTTTTTGTAACAACCGAAAGCATTCTGGTAACGCTTGCGAATGACAGGCATTCTCGCGTTATCGTCGACGCCTGGTGGCCCGATCCTGCGTGCGCAATTAGCCACTCTTTTGCTGCGCTGCTATCTGCCGAATAAGAAGAACGAACCTTCGCGGCAGCGCGAATCCGAACAACAACCTCGCGCGGCGATGGGTCGTGGGGAGAAGTTCTGACCACGGCAACCTGGATTTCGCTTCATTGTGCGATGCGTGCTGTCTGTTGCGCGTCCAGGCACTGTCTCAGTCCTGATACAGGTTCGACATTCGCCGTCGAACCGGCTTCCGCCGCTCTGGCACGTCGCGCCGTCAGTGGGGCGCGTGGCGCAGGTCCATCGGCTGTTTCGAACGCGAAACATCCGCGATCCGTTTTCCGCATCGCGCATCCAGCGATAGCCGCTGTACGTCCCACTGCGCAACCCGCCAACGCTCATGGCATGTTCTGTGCGAGAGGGCGGACACTACGCATCGATGGCTGCTGCAAGGGTCCTGCAGCGGCAGTCCGGTGCGAGTCATGAATGCCGGTGCAAACCCGGCAGTGACCGAAGCACGGGGGAAATGATGAAACGATATCCTGCATGCGGGCTTACGACGGGCGCACATCGTCGTACTCACCACACCTCTCAACGCGGCGCGGCAGCCGTGGAATTCGCGATTGTGCTGCCGCTTCTCCTGCTCATTCTCTTCGGCATCGTTGAACTGGGAATCGGGCTTTATGACAAGGCGATGATCACCAACGCCAGTCGTGAAGGTGCGCGCGCCGGCGTATTGCTGCGAACGCCGAAGCCCACGACGCAGGACATCACGAATGTGGTGCTCGCGTATTGCCAGAACTATCTCGTGACGTTCGGCTCGAGCAATACGCCGACGGTCAGTGTTCCATCCGGTGTCGGCGGCACGTTCGGAACGCCGCTTACGGTGACGGTCTCATACCAGTACTCGGGATTGGGACTGGGCGCGATGCTGTCCGCGCTTACCGGCCCGATCACGATGACCGCGACCACGGTCATGAACAACGAGTGAGGCGCGATCATGCACGGAATGAGCAAACAAAAACAGCGAGGCTCCGTCGCGGTGATCACGGCCGTGAGCATGGTGTCGCTTCTGGGGTTGGCGGCGCTGGCGATCGACATCGGCAATCTGCTGGTGTCGCGCAACGAATTGCAGAATGCGGCTGACGCTGCCGCGCTCGCAGGTGCGCCTTGCCTGTATCAGCGTGCGCAGTGCGGCAATACGACGGCAACCGAGCCCGACTGGACGACGGCTACGCAGAAGGCGTCCAGCTTTGCAACGGCCTCGACGTCGAACACGGTGCAGGGGAGTGTGATCAAGGTGGCGCAGACAGGGTCGGGCTACTGGAACATAACGGGTAGCCCGGGCACCCTGGAGACTGTGCCGTTCACACCCGGTACGAACGATCTGCCCGCCATCCAGGTGACGATCACCAAGAGCGCCGCCAATGCGAACGGCAGTGTTCCCGTCTATCTCGCAAGCATCCTTGGCGTGACGTCGCTCTCGGCGAGCGCAACGGCGACAGCGGCCGTGTCGAGACCTGGCTACGTCGGCCCCGGCGGACTTTTTCCGCTCGCGATGTCCAAGTGTCTATTCGACAACTACTGGGACTCGTCGACCAACTCGCCGAAGCTGGCCACGAGTACGGCAAAGATCCCCGGACAGGACTTTAACCAGACACCCAACACGCCATACATCTTTCAGGTCTCGTCGTCGTATCAGGTTAACGGTTGCGAAGCAGGGCAGTGGACTACGCTGACCAGTCAGCAAAACAACGTTACGTTCGTGCGGGGACTGATTGCAGGTCAGAATACCGATTCGCTCGGCATCGGGTCGCAGCCTGGAACCTACATCCAGCCTGGCGAGGAGAATACGCTCTACACGGCTGTCAACGATTGCAGTGCTGCCGGAGACCATACCTGTGAATACGAGACGGTGCCTGTCGTCAGCAGCCTTGGGACTGGCAGCTATCAGCCCGTCGTTGCCTTTGCTTGCGTGCATGTTCTCGGTGCGAAGAAAGGCTCCAGCCCGTATGTCATTTTGCAGATGAGCAATCAGCCGGACAAGTGCCAGGCCAAGAACGCCGGCGGCGTCGGGCCGAACTATGGGGCGATAACACCGCCGCGTCTGGTTCAATGAGCCGGTCCGCGCCGGGCACGACGCCGTGCTGATGGACGCCTTACCGGGCAAGCCGGGCTTTCTCGACACGCCGGGCGGCAAGGGCTTCGCTCGAAATTCTGCGCGACGGCACGTACAGGAAGATCGAAGCGACATATTTTCCGTTCGCTATGTACGGCAAGTGATGTATCGACATGTCTGCGCCGCGCAGCCGCGCGGACATGTCACGTTCCGATCGACAGATACAGCATCACCATCGGCGCTTTCGATCCGTCCGGCGTCGCCGCGCGCAAGGGCGCGGCATAGGTGCACCGGAAATCGACGAAGCGCGACCATCTGAAGCGCACGCCCGCGCCGACGCTCGCAAGCATGCCGGGGTTGTACTCCGCAGGCTGGTCGATGCGTGTCCACACGCGCCCGGCATCGAAGAAGACGAACGGCTGTGCGAGCACAGCGCTTGCGCCGATCGCCAAAGCGGGCGTGCGCAATTCCGTCTGCACGTTCCAGCCGCGGTCGCCGAGCATCACATAGGGATCGTAGCCTCGCACGCTGGTCTCGCCGCCAAGCCCGATTTCTTCGCTTGGCAACAGCGTGTCGGGCGTCCATTGAAACGTGCCGCTTGCCGCCAGCGTGAAGCCTCGGCCGAGCGCGAACGCGTCAGATCCCGTCAGTTGCACGTATGTGTAGCGGGACGTCGCGCCTTGCCGCGCTGTGTTGAATGCCGTGTCGCTGTTGTCGCCGTCGAGACCGCCCGGGCTGGCAACGAACGTTGCGGCTGCGTGCGCTGTCCCCGTGTCCTTCTGCTGGCTGATGTCGTAGACGGCCACGAACTGATGGATATGCGTGTTCGAGTTGAATACCTGAAAGCCGCCGAATTCCAGGTCGTTGTTGCTGCGCTTGAAGTCGTAACCGAACTGGACCAACTGCGCCCAATCACCCGTCGACGGCAGACGCCAGTCGTAGCGCACACTGAACTGCGCAGAAATGCCCGTCTGTCCATAGGTGTCCGGCAGTCGCGGCGTGCTTTGCGCGTACACGCCGAAGAACTCGATGCTGTCGAGCCACGGCAACGGCGCGACGTAGCTGAACGCATGCGCCATGAAGCGGGCACGGTCAGGCCGTCCTTCGATAGACGGATTGCCGCTGACGAAGTCGTTGCTGGCCGTGAACTGATACGCGATCTGTTGATCGAGGCCGAAGAGGTTGCCGTAACCGAGGCCGGCGAAGAGGCGGTCCCGGCCAAGTGACGGTACACCTTCGTTGTCATAGCCCACGTTGGCACGCACCGGCAGACGGTCGTCTGTCTGAAGCACGACGTCGGTCGTGTTCGTCGCTTCGCCGGGTGCGAATATCGCATCCACCCTGCGATAGGGATTCGCGTTGAGCACCGCCAGTCCGAGCGAGACGTCCGCTTGAAGAATGGGCTCATTCGACGCGAGCGGCATCTCGCGTTCGAGCAGCCCGCTCGAAAAATAGCGGTTACCGTTCGCGCGCACACGGCCCAGTCTGAACTCGGCGATATCGATACGCACGACACCTGAGCTGACGTCCTGCTCCGGCACATAGACATCGACGAGCGGCTTGCCCGCTTTTCGGTAGTGCTCGATCACGGCCTGACGTATTTCGGCGAGCCGTCCGAAGGTGAGCGGCTTGTCGAGATCGGCAGTGAAGTTCTGCAGGAAGGCTGCATCGAGTACGGGCAGCGCATTGGCAACGATGCGCTGCTGCGCCGGCGGCATGGTAGGGGGCACGCCGGCCGGCTCGAACACGAGTCCCGCGAGCCGCTCGACGGCGACCTTCGACGCGTCGCCCTGCGTCTGCGATTGAGGCTTCGACTGCGCGCTGCGCGGCGACTGCGGCGCAGGTTGCGGCGCGACGTCGCGATAAGCCTGGGCTGCCACAGGCGAGCCGTGCACGGCGGCAGCCGCGCACGACGCGACGATCAGCCACCGCATGAAGTCGAACGGGTGACGCCGGCTGCTGCGCGCGCCGCGAATCGCCGCCCGCTGTCGTGTCGAAGCATGCAAGGGATCGTCTAGTGAGCGGCGGGTAGCCTCAATACAGGATGCGTGGCGCCCGCGGGCATGAGCCAGGCGCCGTTCGGTCCGAAGTCGTAGCCCACGAAGCTCGCGGGATCGCTCATCTGCGCGGTGGTCAGGCCGTTCGCGGGCGGCAGGTCGCCGCCGCTCACGCTTTGCCCCGATGTCTCCCGGTTCCAGTAGACGTCGGGTGCGAGCGTGCCGGAACCGAACGCGATCACGCCATGCGTCGGCATCGAGCGCGTCTGCACGGCACCCGTCGCGAACGACTGGCTGACCGTTCCCTCGTTGATGCCCACGAGTCCGCCGCCGGAACCCGTAGAGAAGACGGGACTCACCGCACCCGTTGCATACGACTGCAAAATCGTGCCGAGGTTGTAGCCGACCAGTCCGCCGTTCGCATCGGAGCCGGAGACCGTCGCGCTGCTCCACGAGCGTTCGACTGTGCCTTCGTTTCTGCCGACGAGCCCGCCGAAGTCCGTACCGTTCTGCTCGACTTCGCCTGCACGTCCCGAGGTATGCGCGTATGCAATGACGCCCCGGTTGACGCCGGCGAGGATGCCGCTGCCCTGGTTGCTTGTCGACACGAAGCCGTTCTCGATACCGACATCGCGCAGCACGCCCGCTGATCCCACCACGCCGAACAGTCCCGACGAGTAGTCCTTGCTGAAATCGTCGATGTTGATGGTGGCATTGGAAACGGTGTGCCACATGCCGTCGAACTGCCCCGTGAACGGCGTCGTATGGTTGCCGATCGGCGCAAACACATGCGCCGCAGCATCGATGTCGGCACCGAGCGCGTAATTGCCCGCCAGGTCTTGCCTGATGTTCTCCAGATCGTTCACGTTGTTGACCAGCTTATAGCCGGTGATCTGCGTGAGCTGGCCGCTCGAAGGCGCGGATTTCCATGCGGGATTGCCAAGCAGCGTGCCCCCACTGTAGGCGCCGTTCATGTCGTATAGCACGTTGACAATGCCCGTGCTGCGCGACCAGTCAATTGCGCCGTGATTCACGACCGCGCCCGCATTGTCGAGACTGGCGGCGTCGGCGCGCAGTGTCAGGTTGCCGTTACCCTGATTGGCGAGCGTCGCATCGGAGCCGAGCGTCAACGTGTGGTACGCGGCAAGCGTCAGCGACGCGCCTCCTTGCCAGTGGATGCCGGAATCGACGTTGAGGTCGCCGCCGCTGCTGTTCGCGCCCGTCGTTTGCACCTTGACCGATGTGCCGTGGCCGAGCCCTTGCGAAAGCGCGTTTGCTGCCATCTGGTCGACAGTGAATGTCGGGGCGGAGAGGTTCCATTGTTTTGCGTCCACCGTCGTGCCGCCTTGGGGAAACGCGAGCGTCTTCGCGTTCATGTCGACGGTGCCGCCGGATGCGCCGATGACGCCGCCCGGCCGCATGGTGCCTTGCTCGGCAACGAGCCACACATGGCCGTCACGCGTGGCCGTGCCCGTCGCGCGAATGGCCTCGTGATTGCCTGCTAGCGCGTAGATGTTGCCATCCACGGCTTGCAGGCTGATCTGCGCCGCCTGGATAGCGCCCGTGTTGGCGAGCGTGCCGCCCGCGCCGGACTGCACCAACACCTGCCTGCCCGTCGACGAATCCTGCAGCAATACCTGCTTCGCCACGGCAAGTTCCACGGTTCCATTGGGTGCGCTGATCATGCCGTCGTTCATGATCGCGCTGCGCGCGATCAGAAAGACGTCGCCGCCATTCGAGGCGATCTTGCCGAGGTTGACGATGCTTGCATTCGAATTGCCCGCAAGCGCAAGCGGGCCGCCTTTCATGAAGGCGGCGGGATCGGCGTCGAGTGTGGACGCAACAAAGCGTCCGTTGGTGGCGATCACGCCCCGCGGACCCACGACGATGCCTTGCGGATTGATCAGGTACACGCTGCCGCTGGCCGTGAGTGCGCCCAGGATGGCCGATGCCTTGCCACCCGTGACGCGGTTGAGCGTCGCGCCGCTGCCGTTGGCGAACACAACCTGGTTGCCGTTGCCGATAGAGAAGCTGTCCCAGTTAACGACCGCGCGTCCTGTCGATTGATTGACGGTTAGCGTCGATCCGTTTGTGGCGATCGACCCGCTGCCGCCGACGAATCGCCCGCCCGCGGGCAGCAGTCCGCCAGCGTGTGCGGATGCCGCGCAGCAAAGCGCCAGCAGCGCGGCAACGCGCAACGTGTTGATCGGGTGGAACGAGTGAGCGCAGAGCGAACGCGCATTCGAATTGCGTCGGACGTCACAAGCGTGCGATACCAGCCGTTGATCTGTGATCATGGTTCTGTCCCTGGCTATGGTATCGGCCGCAAGCCACAACGCGCGCACGATACCTTGTTGTGCTGGAGGCCGGATCACTGATGGCGGGTATCGTTGGCGCGCCGGAGCCTTCGCGGTCAGCGGTATTGTGGCAGACGCTTTCTGCTTACCAATCGTTTCGCGTCGCGACACATATCAGCCTTTTGCGCCTAAAGTTCAGCGCCATCGGCCACTATGTGCCCTGCATGAGGTGGACAGCGTCGTCATCACGAGCGCCAAAACCCCGTGAAAATGGCGCGAAACGTTGAGGTCTTGACGCGCTATTGCGGCGCCCACTGCCTATTGTTCAAAGCCGCGACTGATGCATGCCCGGTCGGCCTTGCGCGGTCGCCGGCAACCGTTCCGCGCACGAGCGGGAAGGGGGATGTATGCGACGTGCAGTCCGAGCCTCGTCCATTCGGTGCGTATCGCGCTGCGAGCCGTCGACAGGACACCTTTGGATCGCATTCGGCGTGTCGATCGCCGAACTCGCATTTGCGCACGCAGCCTGGGCGGCGGGGGTTCTACCGCAAGGCGGACGATATGTCGCCGGCGCGGGTTCGATAGCGAACGGGGGCAATGCTCTCGTCGTTACGCAGCCAGGTTCGACGCGCGGCATCATCGAGTGGAACAGTTTTTCAGTCGGCGGGAACAACAGCGTGTCGTTCGACAACGGTACGGGTGCCACGCTGAATCGCGTGACAGGTGGCACGCCGTCCGCGATCCTCGGCAGACTGAGCGCAACGGGCAGCCTGTACGTGATCAATCCGCAAGGCATCCTGGTCGGTCCGTCGGGCGTCGTCACCACGGGCGGACGTTTCGTTGCATCGACGCTCGATGTGTGCAACTGCGCGTTCATGAAGGGCGGCGACGCACTCACGCTGTCGGGCGATTCCAATGCAAGCGTCGTCAATCTCGGCAGAATCCGCTCCGGCGGCGGCGATGTGTTCCTGATCGCGCGCCGCGCCGTCGTCAATGCCGGCGATATCGAAGCGCCGAAGGGCTCGGCGGAACTCGCATCGGGCAGCAAGGTGCTGCTGCAGGATTCGACCGGCAGCAGGCAGGTATTCGTGCAGACGGGCAGTCAGGGCACGGTCGCCGACAGGGGCGTGATACAGGCAGCGCAAATCTCCCTGCAGGCCGCTGACGGCAATGTCTATGCGCTCGCTGGCGGCGGCACGCGGGTTCGCGCTACAGGCACGGGGACGCGCGACGGACACGTATGGCTGCTGGCAGATGGCGGGCATGTCGCGCAGTCGGGCGTCATCGTAGCGACGAGCGCGGACGGCAGCGGTGGAACCGTCGACACGCAAGCTTCACAGTTGACATTCGGCCGCAATGCCGCGGTGCATGCTGCGCAATGGAATCTGTCGACACCTTCCTTCACGATCGACGCTGCTGCCGCACGTGCATTGCGGCACAGCCTGAACGCGGGAACATCTGTCAATGTTTCGACGACGGGCGCTGACGGAGCGATGGGCGATCTGAATGTCGCAACGAATCTGCTGTGGCAGGGCGCGGCGTCCCTCAGACTCGCTGCGTACAGGAACGTGTCAATCGCGCAGGGAGCAAGTATCGCCAATCGGGGCGCAGGCGATCTGAGCTTGCGCGCCGATGCGGCCAGTCTCGACAACGCCGGTTCCGTCGCGAATCACGGCGTGATCGACTGGTCGCGCAGCACTGGCACCGTGAGCGCGTTCTACGACATGAACGGCACTTACCTGGCGGGCACGCAACGGGGTAACGCGGCATGGACGCCGGGCGCCTACAGCGGGCTGCTGTCGCAATCCACGGGATACAAGCTCGTCAACTCTCTAAGCGACCTGGAACGCATGGCGAGCGATCTCGCGGGCAGCTACGCGCTCGGCAAGAACATCGATGCAAGCGCAACAAGCAACGGCTCCTATATGCCGATCGGCAACGCGAACACGCCGTTCACGGGTCAACTCGACGGACAGGGCAAAACGATCGGTTCATTGACGCTTGCGCCTTGGGTGCCCGCCAGCCCATACGCTCCCAAGATGGTGGGCCTGTTCGGTGCGATTGGAAGTCAGGGCGTGGTGCGCAATCTGAACGTCACCGGCAGGGGTGCGCTCGGTGAAAACCAGTATGCGTACATGGGCATGCTGGCCGGCCAGAACGCGGGCACCGTGTTGCGCGTCAATGTGGCGGGTACGCTGACCAGCGGCAGCTTCAGTGCGATCGACTATACGATTGCAGGTGGCCTCGCAGGCGGCAATACAGGCGCGATTCTGCGCTCGTCGAGCAGCGTCTCGCTGGCGACGGGCAACACGCTCGGCGGACTGGTGGGCGCGAACGGTGGGTTGATCGATCAGTCGTTTGCGAGTGGTTCAGTAGTGTCGTCGAGCTATATCAACCAGGGCGGCGGCGGTCTTGCTGGCGACAACACGGGCACGATCAGCCGATCGTATGCCACGGGACCCGTGTCACTCTACGGCTATTGCCGCGGCGCGGCCGGTACGCCGTGCGGTGGTGCAGGACTCGTCGTGACCAACGAAGGGACGGTCAACCAGTCGTTCGCGACGGGGCTCGTCACGCAGCCTTTCTACGAGCCGATTGGGATAGCGCGCACGAATACCGGTTCGATCTCGAACGATGTGTACTGGAATAAGGACACGACGGCTGCATCGATCGGCGTTAAATACGGCACTCCGATACCCGATGCTAACGGACTGACGGCTGCGCAGATGCGCAACCCCGCGTCGTTCGTGTCGTACGACTTCAGCGCGACGGGCGTATGGGCGATGCCAGCCGGCGCGACGCATCCTGTGTTGCGTTGGCAGCTTGCGCAGTAAAACACGCGATGGGGCAAGTCCAAGCGAGTCGAAAAGCGATAACTTTGGGTTCCTTAGTTAGTATTGGAAATACCGGAAAAATGGAATAAAAGATTGTATTCCCCACAATCTTATATTTTGCTTAAGGGGGAGTTTCTTGATTGACACTTGATGTTTATTTTTATATTCCGGTAGGCATTACACGAATCATTCAACAAGATCATTAATGAAGACATTCTTTCTTGTTGCAACGGATTGTTTCGTCGATGGATGGGGTAGGCGCCAGGCGTTTTCCCTGACCTTCCATGTTCTTTCCGCCTCGTTCTTCTCTGCTCGCTGAAATTGACGCTTTCTGCTTCATAACCGGGCCTTACAGCGAACGCCAGTAAAGAACGAGTGCAGCATGTCAACGTGTGCGCGGTAACTTGTCCGCAAGCGACTGCCCGTCGAGCATCACTTTCTGCAATACCACCAACGACGCAAGAGAATGTGGCAATGCGGCATAGACCCCATTGCCGACGTGCTTGCATCGCTTCTCATTGTTATTCAGGCTCCTGAGCGGAAATCAAAGATTACGAAAATATGGCTTGATGGACTGTACGAATATTTCGTCATCCATACATTCATTCGTATCTCTCTATATAAACCATCAAATTATTTTCTGTGCATTCTTGCCGCTCCTTCCTCATCCTTACCACCGGAACGAAGCACTGCACACAGCACTCAAGCGTTTCTCCCACCTGTTTTGCCGCTCAAAGGAGCCGACTGATGAAAAAACCGTTACTGGCCGTTCTACTCGTGGCGACAGCTGTGCTCGCAGCGTGTGGCGGAGGAGACAACTCCACCTCGACGCCGACTTCATCGACACCCGCGCCCACGCCGTCCAGGCTGTTGACGACCATCGCCGTGCCCAATTCCACGACGCCCGCGTTCAGTTTCGATATCGGCTACACAGAAGCAGGCAGGTACTATCTGGCGGACCGAAACAACAAATCCGTCGACGTCGTCGATACGAAATCGAACACGCTGATCGCGCAGATTACAGGAGGTTTTACGGGCGCAGGCGCGAGCACGGATGCGTCCGGGCCTGACGGCATCGTCGGTGTGACGGGAACGAATACGCTGTATGTGGGCGACGTGGATTCGGTGAAAATCGTCGATACGGCCGCGCTGAAAACGGTCAAGACCATCCCGATCAGTACGTCGGGTTCGCGCGTCGACGAAGGCTGTTACGATCCCGACGATCATCTCATCATGTTCGCAAGCCCGGGCGAAACGCCGCCGTATGTCACGTTCATCTCGACGACGACGCAAGCCGTCGTATCGAAGTTGACGTTCACCGGCTCATCGGGGCTGGAAGCGTGCACGTATGACGCGGCGTCGAAGAGTTTCCTCATCAACAACGACGGCACGACGGCTAATCCGACGGGCGAACTCGACGTCATCACAGCCAGTTCCGTTACATCGGGTACGCCTGTTGTCAGCAAGGCATTTTCACTTGGCAAATGCGAGCCGTCTGGCATTGCACTCGGGCCTAACAGCGATGTGCTGATCGGCTGCGATCCGTCCGCGGGTAATCCGCTGATCACGTTGATTCTCGACCGCAACACGGGGGCCCAGCTTGCGTCGATACCCTTTGGCGGAACCGACCAGGTCGCATACGATCCCGGCTCGAATCGCTATTTCCTGCCTGCGCGCCATTGGGTGACGAGCGGCACGGCGGCAGCTTCGGGCTTTACGCCGCAAATGGGCGTGATCGACGGCGCGACGCGTAAGCTCCTTTACACCGTCGCGGTAGGCACTGGCGCGCACTCGGTTGCAATCGACAGCGGCCTCGGCCAGGTCTATGTGCCGTTCCAGCCCGGCGCCGCCGCGTTTCCGAACGGGGGAATCTCGGTCTTCGCGACGAAGTAGTCGAGTCGTCAGTTAGACCATCTCTGCACGAGGTTCCGGTGGTCGTAGTGTTCAGCCAGTGGACAAGACATGGTCCGCTGGCTTGTTCGCTTCATCGGCATATGACTGGCTGACTGGCGGGGCGTCAAGGAAAAGGCTCGGCTAAATCGCTGGACTTCTCGGACGGATGTCCGTTGGCCGGTTTCATCGAGGCGCGCTGTTTGCGTCCGCTCGTCAGCCAGCGGACGTTCGAATCACATGAGACGCCGGTAACCGATGCGCGGGGGTGTCAAGACGTTCGAACACGCTTGCTGCGCATCTGGCCGACTGAAAGCCATACCGCAGATACGAGAAAGTAGACGGCGCCGACGGCCGCATAGCCTGCCACTCTGCCCGTGGCAAGTTGCAAGGGCATGCGGGCCTGCAGCAGGAAAAACACGCCCGCCAGCGCCGATTGCCCGCCGCTCAGGATCATTGCCCATTGCGCGCCGAGATGCTGCCAGCGGCGGACGGCGGTGGCGAGCTGGAGCAATCCCGCGAGTACGGCCCACATGCCGAATATGCCCAATACGCAGTTCCATCGCAATGCGGCGATTACAGCAACGGTTGTGGCGAGACTGATCACGACGCTCATCGCCTGAGTACGATTCTCAGCCATTCCTCCGCTACGCGAAGCGTCGATGTAATTGGCCAGCGCATCCCATGCGGGATACACGACCAGCAGTGCAGCGGCCACGATCGGAAAGCGCTCGCCAATGGAAATAGCGAGTGCGACCCATACAGCTGAAAACGCAGTCCGGGCGAAGTAATAGCGTGTGAGCCAGCGTTCTTCAAGAACTCGAGTCATCAGTCCATCGCGATCGACCATAGCCACTCCCTAACGGATTCCATGAATGTGTCGCGGGGAAGCATCGCACTGGGCGCGCCGTGCCGGTATCGGTCAAATGACCGAGCACTGAACTCACCATCGAGCCAGTCGGCCGTGCCGAGACGATCGGAAAGCTCGGCTAGCCGGTTACGGATGCGATGCTCGACGATGGGCAGCCGCTGCTCGTACCAGCTCTTGTCGCGCTCCATGAACCTGGCGGTCTGGAGTTCGAGGATAGGCGGTTCGACCGTGTTGAGCGCGGCGCAAATCCACGTGATCGCGCGAGCCCTGGCATGCGGATCGTCAGGCAGCAGGCCCGGACGGCCCTCTGCGATATGGAACACGATTGCCCCCGACTCGAACAGGACAAGCGCGCCTTCTTCATAGGTTGGAATCTGCCCAAAAGGATGACGCGCCCGATGCGCGGGTTCCTTCATCGCATTGAACGAAACGAGCGGAACCTCGTACGGTTGTCCCACTTCTTGCAGCTTGCAGTGTGGAATTTGTCAGACGAGCGAGTAGGGGAAACGGGCCTGCGTCGCCGGGGCCACACGTGAGCCTTCGATGCGCGCGCGGCAGCAGCGGGATATTTTGGCTGACCGAAACCGGGAAACGACCGGCACGGCCAGCGCGATTCATTGATCAAACGTCAACTTCCTTGGTAAATGTCGCACGACAATCCCACGACGCATGGCGCACCGCTTCTCGCTCGTCCACTTCCGCTCGATCCGCCGGGCTGCGGTCCAGTCGAATCGTAGTCGTAGCGGTTCATCGAGCCGGTAGGTTGGGTCATTTGCTGTTGCGATGTCGTCGCGCTTTGAGGCATCGGCTGCCCGGCATTTCCCGGAGACTGCCATGTCTGTGAATACGCGACACTCGAAGCAGCGCACAGGGCCGTTGCAGCGAGCAATGCAGAAAAACGAGGTCTCATTTTTTCACCTGTACTAGAGAATTCGATAGCGAAATGTAAATAAGGATGACGAACCAAACACATCGAATGACATGTGTTGGGTCGAACACGCCAGATAGACTGCCTGTTATCGAGCTTGGAAACTGCCGATCGCAGGAAAGGAGTCCTGTCGCGGCGAGGCACGCGATGCGCTACCCCACACGATCAGCCGCAAGAACGGTAAGGGGATGGCACGCACCAAATGACAATCCACGTTCTTCTTGTTGAAGTCACTCCCGAATGCAGCCATGAATGCAGGCGATTCGGGGAGGTGCTTTCGTTCTTTATAGACCCGTCGACATCGGAAATCCAGCGTCGGGGCAACGGATCGCGCTGTCAATGTCACATGAGCGCGCCAGAACGTCGTACCCGGTCTGCGACGCTTGCGGCAACACGGGCGCCTGTCCCACATGACAAGTCAGTAACGCAGAGGCCACGCGCATCGCAAGATTTCGGAGAGTTATGTGCGTGACGGGCAGTTGATCGCTCACGCAAGCACTTGTCGAATACGCTCGGGTCTGGACGAATCGTGCTGCTTTTATGCATGCATATCGTGCTGAGAAAAAAATGCGATTTCGTTGCCCTGTGATCGTCTTTCATTTACGGCTAGCGTCGCGCGCTACGAGCGCTTACGGTCGTATCGAAGTTGAAGGCTTGGCCGCCTAGACTTCGGTTGCCAGTGATCGAGCCATGCATCCGTATTACGCGACCCTGGCATTTACAAGGAGGTTCCCCATGAGATCAATTGCTATGGCGATCGCCACGGTGTCGGCGCTTGCGTTGCCAATCTCCGCACTCTCACAGACGGATGCGACACCCACGCGTGCGCAAGTACGCGCCGAACTACAGCAGCTGGAGCAAGCCGGCTATGACCCGGCTAGAGGAGAAAACCCGAATTATCCGGCAGATATTCAGGCAGCAGAAGCGCGCGTATCGAGCCAAAGCGGCGCAACGGCTTATGGCGGGGTGACGTCGGGCACATCGGGATCCGGCTCTCGCGCTATTAGCCGCCCGGCTAGTACAGATGAAATGAAACAGCTTTATTTCGGAGGTAATTAGCTGGTTCTATTTCCGGCAACATGTGCAGAGGAGGCGGCGTAAGCGGATCGCCGCCTTTTCGCGTGTCCGATCGCCGAAAGACCGTGCGTCGAAGACCCTTGAGGCTTGAACGCACGGTGTCTGCCGACGCCGTTGTAGTCGAAAGCGCATTGCGTCTGGACTTGAACGCTAACCACACGACGTACCGAGCACCAGGAATCGTTGCAAAAATGAATCGAGAAAAGGCGATCAGAGCAGCCGATACGAAACAGGCGTTTGCCGTCACGCGCAGGATCCGGCAACGGAGGTGGCAATGTCGCGTCGGACGTACGCCAACGTCGACGCGCGCTCCGACGCATGCGCGTCGGAGCGCTTCATACGTCAGGTACGCAAAGACCTCAACCCTGTGCGCACTTCGTTCGCGAAGATCATCGGTTCTTCCCATGCCGCGAAGTGCCCGCCCGTTTCGGGCTTGTTGAAGTAAATCAGGTTGTGATACGCCTTTTCGGTCCAGCTCTTCGGCGCCTGGTAGTTTTCTCCCGGAAACGCGCTGACGGCGGCGGGCACGTTCACGTCGGCGGCAAGAAAGAAGTTCGCGTGCGACTCCCAATAGAAGCGCGCGGCCGAGATGCCCGTATTGGTCAGCCAGTAAAGCGTGATGTCGTCGAGTATGTCGTCTCGCGTCAGCGCGCCTGCTGAATGACCATTGACGGGATGGCCGAGCACGGCCGCGCTCAACGCGGCGGCGGGCTGGCCGTAGCCATCGCCATGATCGAGCAGCCAGGAAGCGAGTGCGACGGGCGAGTCGGCGAGCCCGTAGAGCGTCTGCGGGCGCGTGCCCATTTCGAACGCGTAGCCGCGCTTCTTCTTGAAGTTGGCGCTCAGCTGTTCATACGCGTGCTTTTCCTCGTCGGATAAGCCGGCAGGCATCGGATCGCCCGCGGCCAGCGACTTCAGAATCTGGGCCGGAACGGACGCAGGGAAGTTCACATGAATGCCGATGAGCTCGGGCGGTGCCTGCTGTGCCATGATGTTCGTGACGATGCCCCCGAGATCACCGCCTTGCGAAGCAAAGCGCTCATAGCCAAGCCGTTTCATCAATGTGACCCACGCGCGCGCGGTGCGCTCGGGGCCCCAGCCCGTTGTCGTGGGCCGCGCCGAAAAGCCGTATCCCGGGAGCGACGGAATCACGAGATGGAATGCGTCCGAAGCCGGCGCGCCATAGGCAGTCGGATTGACGAGCGGATCGATGATCTTGAACTGTTCGATGATCGAGCCGGGCCAGCCGTGCGTCACGATCAACGGCATCGCGTTTTCATGCTTCGAACGCACGTGGATGAAGTGGATATCAAGTCCGTCGATCTCGGTGACGAACTGCGGATACGAATTCAACCGCGCTTCGCATTTGCGCCAGTCGTATCCGGTCGCCCAGTATTGCGCGAGGTTCTGAATGGTGGCGAGCTGGATGCCCTGCGATTCGTCGGGCACCGTCTCGCGATCCGGCCAGCGCGTCGCCTTGATGCGGCGCCGCATGTCGACGAGCTGCGCGTCGGCGACATGCACGCGGAACGGGCGAAGCGCGGACTTGTCGCCATTCGCGGGCTCCGTGATCTTGCCGATGGCAGGGCTCGTGTCGGCGAAGGCGAGCCGGTTCAGCGAACCGGCCGCGAGCGCCGCCGCAGCCATTCCGACGAACTGCCGACGCGACGAGGATTGGGGCGTATCTTGTGGCATGGGGCGGGTCTCCTGCTTCGATTAGCGTGTTGCTTTGCGCGTGAAGTCGGCGACGTGCACCTTCACGAAGTCGTATATGGTCATGGGCTTGCCGCCCGTGAGCTGGAAGAGGTCGTTCGTCATGCGGTCATACCGTCCTTGCGCCCAAAGGCACGAGAATGGGGCGGTTGTGAATGGATTTCGTTTTCATATCAGGTACCTCTCGGGCAAGGTTACGATCTTGTATGCATATGCACACTTAACTGCATGAATCTGGAACCGCGCATCACGAGAACAGGCTTTTGCAGCTGGCAATTCATCCTTGGCGTCGCTGAAGTCTCGCGACAAGGCCTGATACCACGCGTTGTCTGCACGGATTGCGGCGGCGCTGTCATAGGGGAGTTCTGCTTTCGTTGGACGTATTTGAACGGATGGACGTATCTCGCCCGTGTGCCAAAGTGGATTGTCTGTAAGCGTGTGTATCCCTCTTTGTTTGTAGATACGTTGGAATACAAAGGGAAGGGGCGGCGCGAGACGGCGAGCGTGACCAGGCAAGTGGCGTGATGCTGCGAGGCTTCAGCCACCGATGTTGCCGGGCCAGGCTTTTATGTTCGAATCGTCGCCAAAGACCGTTCGTCACCAGTGGCTGTGGTGTTCCCAGCTCCTGTGCCAACCACCGCCCTGTGCATTGCCGTTGCCGTAGGCGGCGGGTGGCCGTGAATACACGACTGGCGGTGGATTGGACTGGTAGACGTAGGTACCCGGCGCCCCATAGGCACCCGGGGGCGCATAGCGGGATTGGTAGGTGACGGGCGGCGGTGGCGCTGGAATCGGCGTGTAATAGCTTCCGCCATTGGCTTGAGCCAAGGCTGACGCCGATGCGCAGATGGTCACAACGATTGCCAGAAGCGAGCTTGCATATTTCATGACGTGGCTTCCCGTCGGTTCGCCGATTTGTCCCGACTGTTAGAAAGTATAGTCGCCGCAAGCCGCATCCGCGCGACGGTGGTGTGTTGGGAGAGCGCGGCGCGCTGTTTCTGGCCGTGCGCGTACGATGCAGACCACCTTCGCTTGACCTGAGTCAAGCAGCCACTTGGGCGCAGGAACACACTGGCATTCATGTGGCGTCGTTGCCGTTCCGGATAACCGTGCATCGCGGCTGGAGGTTCATCATGTACGACCGTATTCTTGTTGCGCTTGACGACAGTGCGAGCGCGAAAATGGCACTCGGCGAGGCGGTCAAGCTCGCGAAAATCTCGAGTGGCCTGGTCTATGCACTGTCGGTCGTGGACCGCGGCAGGTGGCCGGCCGAGGACAGCGCGCGATTCGATTTCGAGCCCGAGCCTTCCGCTGCGGCAAACGCGGCCACTCGCATTTTCGAGGAGGCGGAAACGCTATTCCGGGAATCCGGCGTCAGTGGGAAAGTGCGGGCGATCGATGCGTATGGTGAGAATGTGTCCGAGGTGCTGGCACGCGCGGCGGAAGAATGCGATGCCGACATCATCGTGATCGGTACGCATGGAAGGCGCGGCGCCCAGCGATTCTTGCTCGGTAGCGTCGCGGAGTCCCTTGTACGCGCGACGGAGCGTCCCGTTCTGCTGCTCCGGCATGACGGTTGACGGTTCGGTTCCGCCGGGCATGGACAGGCGTGATGCGTCGAAACGTCGAAACAAACGTCGAAACCGTAAACGCGTCGAAAAACGCGACGTCCTGCCCATCGGAAGGGACGTCGCGCGAAAGCCGTTTCTTCAGGCCAGGCTGCATGATCTGGGGGGCCCGCGGTCTGGCCGGCGGGCCACCCTGATGCATCAATCGAGTTCCATCACGATCCGTCCATCCACTGTCCCTTCGCGAAGTGCGCCGAATACAGCGTTGATGTTCTCCAGCCGGTCGCGATGAACGTGGGCTCGAACGCTGCCTTGTGCCGCAAAGTCGAGCGATTCCTGTAGATCCCGCCGCGTGCCGACGATGGATCCGCGCACCGTAATGCCGTTGAGAACCGTCGAAAAGATCGGCAGCGGAAAGTCGCCTGGCGGCAAACCGTTAAGGGAGATCGTTCCGCCGCGGCGGACCATACCGAGAGCCTGCGCAAATGCGGTGCGCGAAACTGCGGTGACCAGCACGCCATGCGCGCCGCCGATTTCCTTCTGGATGAAGGCCGCCGGGTCGGTGGTGTTCGCATTGACTGCGAGCGTGGCGCCCAGTTTGCGTGCAAGTTCGAGTTTGGTGTCGGAAATGTCGACGGCAACAACGTGCAATCCCATCGCGATTGCGTACTGCACAGCGACATGTCCGAGCCCACCGATACCCGAGATCGCGAGCCATTGACCCGGACGCGTGTCGGTGACGCGAATGCCTTTATAGACTGTGACGCCGGCGCAGAGAATGGGGGCGATTTCATCGAACGCGACGTTGGCGGGAAGATGCCCGACATAGTTGGGATCGGCCAGTACGTATTCGGCGTATCCGCCGTTGACCGAGTAACCCGTATTCTTCTGTTCATGACATAGCGTCTCCCAGCCGCTTAGACAGTGTTCGCACTGTCCGCAGGCGGTATAGAGCCACGGCACGCCCACTCGGTCGCCTTCCTTCACGCGCTTGACGCCGCTGCCGACAGCAGCGACGTAACCGACCCCTTCATGGCCGGGAATGAAGGGCAGCGTCGGCTTGACGGGCCAATCGCCGTCGGCGGCATGCAGATCGGTATGGCAGACACCCGATGCCTTGATGTTCACGAGAATCTGCCCCGGACCGACTTCCGGGATGGCGACTTCTTCGATGCTCAGCGGCGAGCCGAACTCTCTGACAACAGCGGCTTTCATGTGGCGGCTCATGCGACGCTCCTCGGAAAAAAGACTCGTGCAGTGTTGCGCAAACGGTCGGCGCGCGATTGATTCAGGTCAACGCTCGTCGTCCTCCGCGAGGGGGATTTGTCCGGACATTCGGGCGATGCACGTCATACGCACAGTCATTGATCAGTATCAGTTGCCGCGCGGCGCTCGCCATTATCTTGACGGGGTTATCACTTCGGCGCGGAGCAGGAACGTGTGGATTCGCGAAAGTCAGGGAACGGAGGTCGAATGACGTCTGCGCAAGTCTTGCTGTATGCGGCGTTAGCGAGTTCGATACTTTTGGACGGGTGCTCGACGGTATCGCGGGAAACTGCGTTCCGCACCCAGGAGATAGAACTTTCCCGGGGCCGTCAGGAGGCCAGCATCGCGTGCGAGACGGCTGTCGCATGCGACGAAGCGTGGGCGCGGACCCGGACGTTCATCCAGACTCACTCGGCCACACGGATCGTTCAGGCAGACGACTCGGCGATTCAGACCGCGTTTCCGCATGCGTTTGGGTTTGTCTATCTCGCGGCCTCGAGAAGCGCGGACGAGGCCGGCAAAATCGTCATTCGTCTCAGGACGATGTGCAGGGGCATGTATGACAGTGATGGCGGCGCGGGTCTGCTGTATTCGACCTGCGCGCGATCGATCGTCTCGGTCGAGACGGAGTTTCACGCATGGGTGAAAGAGAGCCGCTGACGATCCATGCGACGCCAGCCCGGCCGGCTTACGCGTGACGATGCACATCGGCGGCGACGTCGTGCTGGACGGATTGCGCGAAGCCATGACATGAACAAGACGGAGAGACCATCAGGATCTGAAAGTGCCTGTGGACTCATTTCATTCATGTCGGTCGTGGCTTATGCGGTGATGTATTGCGTCATCAGAGAAGCCTCCCCATCGGCCGCTATGCGCGGGTGCCGGGCTTTCGGCGCTTTTCATCCCAGGCAGCGTGATCACACGTGCGAAAGTTTCCACCCTCTCGTAAACCCCGCCCACAGAGTCTGCTTCGCGTAAGAACCGGGTAAGCGGGCGCTCTTAACGTTATACCGAGCGCATCGACACAACGACTCGTCCAAAGCGCATGCGCGCAAGCATTGGATGACGTCCCGACAAGGGATTCCCAGGCACATACGTTCGCCACTCGTTTCGGTTTCGTCCGAACGATGGTGCTTATCACGCAGCAAAAGATAGTCATGCAGGAGACGAAGATGGATCTGGAACTCGCAGAGCGAATCAAATCAGGCCCGACGTACCACGAACTCGTGCGAAGACGTTCGAGGCTGGGATGGACACTGACCGCACTTGTGCTTGTCGTCTACTACGGCTATGTGCTGCTGGTCGCGTTCAACAAGGAGTTGCTTGCGGCGAAGATGGGCGCGGGCGTGATGACCTGGGGCATGCCGATCGGACTCTTCGTCATCGTGTTCACCGTGGCGATCACTGGGTTTTACGTGCGGCGCGCGAACCGCACCTACGACGAACTCACCGACCGTATCAAACAGGAGGCCGCATGAAGCCCCGCCATATCATTCCCGCGAGCGCGCTGTTCGCCCTGTCATCCAGCTGCTTTGCTGCCGGGGGCGATCTCGGGCAAACGGTCAAGCAGGCAACCAACTGGACCGCGATCAGCATGTTCGTGGTGTTCGTCATTGCAACGCTCTTCATCACCAAATGGGCTGCGCGGAGGACACGTTCGGCTGCCGAGTTCTACACGGCAGGCGGCGGCATCACCGGCTTCCAGAACGGTCTTGCGATCGCGGGTGATTTCATGTCCGCTGCGTCCTTCCTCGGCATTTCGGCGGCCGTTTACTCGAACGGATATGATGGTCTCATCTATTCGATCGGTTTTCTGGTGGGCTGGCCGATCATCACTTTCCTGATGGCCGAGCGGCTGCGCAATCTCGGCCGCTTCACTTTCGCCGATGTTGCGGCCTACCGCTTCAAACAGGCGCCGATACGCGCGTTCGCGGCATCGGGCACGCTCGTCGTGGTTGCGTTCTATCTGATCGCGCAGATGGTGGGTGCGGGGCAACTCATCAAGCTGCTGTTCGGACTCGAATACTGGATCGCGGTCGTCATCGTCGGCGCGCTGATGATGGTGTATGTGCTCTTCGGCGGCATGACGGCAACGACCTGGGTGCAGATCATCAAGGCTTGCCTGCTCCTCGCCGGTGCAACTTTCATGGCCTTCATGGTGCTTTGGCAATTTCATTTCAGTCCCGAGGCGCTCTTTGCGAAGGCCGTCGAGGTGCACGAGAAGAAAGCGTCGATCATGGGGCCGGGCAACTTCATCAAGGACCCCGTTTCGGCGATCTCGTTCGGCATCGCGCTGATGTTCGGCACGGCGGGCCTGCCGCACATATTGATGCGTTTCTTCACGGTGCCGAATGCAAAGGAAGCACGCAAATCGGTTTTCTGGGCCACGACATGGATCGGCTATTTCTACATTCTCACCTTTATCATCGGCTTTGGTGCGATCGTTCTGGTGAGCACGAACTCCGTCTTCAAGGATGCAGCGGGCAAGTTACTGGGCGGTACGAACATGGCAGCCGTGCATCTGGCGAGCGCCGTCGGCGGCAATGTGTTCCTCGGCTTTATTTCCGCCGTTGCGTTCGCGACGATTCTCGCTGTCGTCGCGGGTCTCACGCTCGCCGGCGCGTCGGCTGTCTCGCATGATCTGTATGCGACCGTGTTCAAGCATGGCAAGGCATCGAGCGCGAACGAACTGTTTGTCTCGCGGGTCACGACGCTCGCGCTAGGCATCATCGCTGTCGTGCTCGGCATCGTGTTCGAAAAGCAGAACATCGCTTTCATGGTTTCGCTCGCCTTCGCGGTGGCGGCTTCCGCGAATTTCCCCGTACTGTTCATGTCCGTGCTGTGGCGTGGCTGCACGACGCGCGGCGCAGCGATTGGCGGCTTTCTCGGCCTGTTCTCGGCGGTGCTGCTCACTGTGCTATCGAAGGCGGTATGGGTGGATGTATTTCATCACGCGAGTGCGCCGTTCCCCTATGCATCGCCGGCGCTCTTCTCGATGGCGATCGGCTTTGCCGGCATCTGGGTTTTCTCGGTGACAGACCGGTCCGCTCGCGCACGCATCGACCAGGCGGGGTTCGAGGCGCAAGCGGTGCGCTCGGAAACCGGTATCGGCGCAGTGGAGGGCGCGAGCCATTGAGAGTGGTTCGACGAATCGGATCCCACACCTCGAGGTCGCCCGTTCGCCGGGCGACCGGTTGCCGGTTAGCGGGCTGCGTGTGGCTGAGAGCGGCCGGTTCCGTTATGCCGTTCTTCTACAGAGTAAATGGACGCGCATCTGGCCGAAGCGCTTCTCCGTGCCTCGTACGGGGTGGGCAGTTGCATACAGCTATCGGAGCTTTCGCCAGGTTGATGGGCATACGCACGGGACCTCGCGCTTCATGCGTCATACGACGGGGATTACTCGTCTGGTCCCCGTCATCGCCTTTTTCGTTTGCGCGAACGAGCGACTGCAAGCAGGGTGGGGTGGATTACCTGGATCCGCCGCCGCCATTTCCGCCGCCGCCATTTCCGCCCCCGCCATGACCGCCTCCGCCGTGACCGCCTGCGCCTCCGGCACCTGCGCCTCCGGCACCTGCGCCGCCCGCGCCTGCGCCGCCCGCACCTGCGCCTCCCGCGCCTGCGCCTCCGGCTCCTGCGCCGCCTGCGCCTGCGCCGCCTGCGCCTGCGCCGCCTGCACCTGCGCCTCCGGCACCTGCGCCTCCGGCACCTGCGCCTCCGGCACCTGCGCCGCCTGCACCCGCACCTGGCCCGCCGTGACCGCCGGCACCAGCACCGCCCGCACCAGCACCACCGGCACCAGCACCACCGGCACCAGCACCAGCACCACCGGCACCAGCACCCGTGCCGCCTGCACCCGCACCGCCTGCACCCGCACCCGGCCCGCCGTGACCGCCCGCACCAGCACCAGCACCAGCACCAGCACCAGAGCCAGAGCCAGAGCCAGCACCAGAGCCAGAGCCAGCACCAGAGCCAGAGCCAGCACCAGAGCCAGCACCAGAGCCAGCACCAGAGCCAGCACCAGAGCCAGCACCAGAGCCAGCACCAGAGCCAGCACCAGAGCCAGCACCAGAGCCAGCACCAGAGCCAGCACCAGAGCCAGCACCAGAGCCAGCACCAGAGCCAGCACCAGAGCCAGCACCCGCACCCGCACCCGCACCCGCACCAGCACCAGCACCGCCTGCATTCGAGCCACCTCCGCCGTGACTGCCTGCAGGCTGTCCTTCAGCGAGCTTCAGTGATGGAGCGTCAGGAGAAGGTGCGCTGTTGTGATCGAACGAAGCGGTACCCGCTGGCCGAGCGCGCTCAGCATCGCCAATTGCCGTTGTCTGGTCAGGAGGTGCCAATGATCTTGCGACATGAGCGGTCGAAGAC
The DNA here is from genome assembly GCF_000020045.1 of Paraburkholderia phymatum STM815. Classification (GTDB taxonomy): domain Bacteria; phylum Pseudomonadota; class Gammaproteobacteria; order Burkholderiales; family Burkholderiaceae; genus Paraburkholderia; species Paraburkholderia phymatum. The sequence goes on from NC_010625.1 coordinate 390,400, forward strand.
GTCTGTTGCGCTCGCGACGTGGGCCGGACGATCCTGGACGCCTGCCGCGAGACGGCTCCGACGTGCGGCGCCGGATGGCTGCGATTCTGTGCGGTGGCGTTGCTGGCTTGAGCAGGCACTCGTGTAGCCGCCGACTGTGGAGGAGCGGGATCCGGAGTAGGTCCAGGGAGTCGATCGGATGAAGCGGGCGACACAGGCGGGGCGGATTCGGCACTGGCAACCGCAGTTTCGCGAGTGGGGGGCGGCGATGGTGGCGCGACATCACCGGACCAGGAAGTGTGTTGCGACGGCGACGTGGACCCGATAATCCCGAGCGCTTGATCATGGCCGAACCGGTCGCCGAACGCGACGATACCCGCGACCCCGACACCCAATGAGGCGATTGCCCACGCAACCCAAAGCGCGAGGCGCTTGCCCCGCAGGGGCGGTACAGCCGTGATGTCTGCATCAGGAAGACGTGCACCCGAAGGCGCAAGTTCGGCCAGACCTGCATCCGCATGTGGGAACTCGGCCCGGCTAGACGTTACAACCCGCTTCGGATCGTTTCGTCTAATTTTTCCAGTCACTACATTCATGTACCGTCCCCTTGCGGAATGCTCATCGAAATGCGCCGCGGGACCGTTCTGCGCGTTCAAACCCTTGGTTCCGCCACGGCAATGGCAGCGGTCAACCGGTTTTCTATCGTACGTCTTCGAGCGATGAAGGCGTTCGCCATCTTTGTGGCGGATCTGGACGGGTGGCCGAAGTCGCCGGCCGGTGCGCCATTCGCGATGACTCCACAGTGGCGACGACACGATGCAGGTACGCATTCGCTGTGCCTGCGTATCCGAACGCAATTGAATTGTGCGACCGCCGACATGGCGGGGCCCACCCAATTCAATAGATTCCACGGAAGGCGAGGCGCTAGTCGAGCGGGAAATGCAGATGTGGAAGTGTGTCGTTGAAAGATTGCAGAAGCGCTAAACAACGCATATTGCACAATAGTATGTCGGTGGACCGATTGAGCTGGACTGTGCCCGAGAATGCCGAAGTACAATCGATTCGGGCGAGTTCCATCGAGCAGCAGCGGTCTTCCTGATCGAGGATTGCCGACAGTATCGCCAGACGCGAACACTATCCGGACAGAAGGGGCTGACTTGCTGGTTGCCATTTTCGTACGATGGAGAAAATGGCGACTCTTAGAATGGTGCCTCCTGGCGGGGGTGCTTGTTCAAAGGCGTCTGCGCGTTTTACGTGCACCCATTTCCCCTGATCGCCGTGGTGGCGGACGGCGCTCTGCTTAAAGCATAAGATCTCATCGGCTATCGATATAAGACTGCTGCCAAGCCATGCTCCATTCTCTGCGAAACCAAAAAGAGAACATGTTGAAGTGTGGAAGCGGCATCGATTCACAACAATTCGACCATGCGTATTCCTCCCGTCAAGGCCATCGTGGCCTTCGAATGCATTGCCAGAACCCGGAGCGTGAACCGCGCAGCCGAGGAGCTCGGCCTGACAGCATCCGCGGTCAGCCACCAACTGAGCAATCTGGAGTCGATCATTGGCCAGCCATTGTTCCAGCGAACCGGGCGCGGCCTCGTTCTGACGCCTACGGGCGAGCGCTATCTGGCCGATGTAACAGGCTCGCTGGCAGACCTCAGCCGCGCAACCGAGCGGGCGTCGAGCCGTAAGGAGGTCGACATCCTGCGTGTCCATTCGAGCCCGAGCTTCGGTCTCATGTGGCTGATGCCACGGCTGGCTTCGTTCCAGGAAGCGAATGGAGACATCCAGCTGAACCTTGCATGCTCGTATGAAAATGTCTCGTTCTCCAATGGCTATTACGACATCGATATCCGTCACGGATACGGCGAATGGACCCATGTCGAAGTCAAGACTCTCCGGGGTGAGTGCATCGCGCCGCTGGCTTCGCCGAAATATCTGAAGCAATACCCGGTAAAGTCCCCCGACGATCTCCTCGCGCACCGGCTCATTTTTTCCGAAACGCCGCTTGTCCAGTGGCGACAATGGTTTGGACGTGTCGGCGTCGCGGGCGCGCAAAAGACCTTCGATTTTTCATTCGACCGTTCCTACATGTCGATCGAGACGGCTGCGCTGGGACTCGGCATTGCGTTGGAAAGTTTGATGCTGGCTTCCGTCAAGATTCGGGAAGGCGCGTTGGTGCCCGTGTTCGACGATGCGCATTCAGTCGAGGTAGGCGCTCATCATCTGGTTTACCCGAGCCAGAACGCGGATCTGCCGAGAGTGGCTCGCTTCATCGCATGGATTGAGCAGGAGATCGAGCGCACTGCGCCCAACGCCTCAGGGAAATCCCGCAGCTGAAATTTTCTCAGCATCGATTGAGCAAAACTGCGTTGATGGTCGGGTCACAGGCGGAGACACTTCGCCTACACCTAGTTCATCGACGGAGACACCGACATGTTGCTCAAGAATCAAGTGGTCATCATCACGGGCGCGGCATCGGCGCGCGGTATCGGCAAGGCGACGGCCAAAGCGATGGCCGCGCGAGGCGCCCGCGTCGCGATCCTCGACCTCAAGCAGGCCGACGCCGAAAGCGCCGCGCGTGACCTCGGGGACGGCCACCTGGGCCTTGCTTGCGACGTCACCGACAAGGCTGCATGCGTCGCCGCCGCCAATGCCGTCATCGACACATACGGTCGCATCGATGTGCTGGTGAATAACGCGGGCATCACGCAGCCCATCAAGACGCTGGAGATCGCGCGCGAAAATTTCGACGCGGTGATTGGCGTCAGCCTGCTCGGCACGCTTTACATGTCGCAAGCGGTCATCCCCTGGATGAAGAAGCAGCAAAGCGGCAGCATCGTATGCATGTCCTCCGTCTCCGCACAACGCGGCGGCGGCATCTTTGGCGGCCCGCACTATAGCGCAGCAAAAGCGGGCGTGCTCGGTCTTGCCAAGGCCATGGCGCGCGAGTTCGGCGCCGATCGCATCCGCGTGAATTCGATCACGCCGGGTCTCATCCAGACTGACATCACAGGCGACAAGCTGACGCCGGAAATGCGTGCCGACATCATCAAGGGCATTCCGCTTGGACGTCTCGGCGAAGCGAACGATATCGCCAACGCCTGCGTCTTCCTGGCAAGCGACTTGTCGACATATCTCACGGGCATCACGCTCGATGTCAACGGCGGCATGCTGATTCACTGACGATGAAGCCGCGTGCGCGTCGCTACGACATGCACGCTCACGGCGCACCCGGAACACACGGGGCGTCGCGCCGCAAAAAAACGGCTCACAAGCTTGCGGTCAGGCAAAGCATCGATGGCATGCGTCTGGCCAACAGGAGACAACCGATGAAATCCAAAATCGCCTCGCCCATGATCGGCGCAGAGCTTTCCGCGTCCGACGACGTCGTCAGCTTCGAAGCGAGAACCTATGCCAAGGTGGCTCGCCGTCTGATTCCATTCCTGATGCTGTGCTACCTGGGCGCGTACCTCGACCGCGTCAACGTCGGCTTCGCGAAGCTTCAGATGCTGAATGATCTGCGCTTTTCCGAAACGGTATACGGCATTGGCGCCGGCATATTCTTTCTCGGCTATTTTCTCTTCGAAGTGCCGAGCAATGTGATTCTTCACAAGGTCGGCGCGCGCAACTGGCTCGCGCGCATCATGCTCACCTGGGCGCTCATTTCGGCCAGCTTCGTGTTCGTCAAATCGCCGACTGTGTTTTATGTCTTGCGTTTCCTGCTTGGCGTCGCCGAGGCGGGCTTTGCTCCCGGCGTGATTCTGTACCTCACGTACTGGTTTCCTGCGGCACGGCGTGCAAAGGCGCTGTCGATGTTCTTCATGGCGATTCCGCTCGCGGGCATCGTAGGCGGGCCGCTGTCGGGCTGGATCATGCATTCGTTTCAGGGGCTGCACGGCCTCGCGGGATGGAAGTGGCTTTTCATGCTCGAAGCCGTTCCGTCGCTTGTGCTGGGCTTTGCCATCATCCTTTATCTCGACAACGGCATCGCGGGCGCGAAGTGGCTGACAGACGACGAGAAGGCCTTGCTCAAGCGCAACGTCGACAAGGATCGCACCCAGACCACCGAGCATGTGTCGATTCGCGGGTTCATCGCCGACCGGCGTCTGTGGCTGATGGCCGCCATCTACTTCTGTGTCGTGCTTGGCCAGTACGGACTCACTTTCTGGTTGCCGACGATCATCCGGCGCACGGGCGTTGTCGACCCGCTGTGGGTAGGCATCCTGACTGCGATCCCGTACATCTGCGCCATCATCGCACTGCCCCTGCTTGGAAGCAGTGCGGACAAGCGACGCGAACGCCGTCTGCACCTGGCAATTCCGATGCTCGTGTCGGCAGCAGGCTTCGCCACATTGCCGATGCTCGGCAGCGTGGGCGCTTCGATAGTCTGCGTGAGCGTTGCAGCGGCCGGCATTCTCGCCTCGTCGTCGCTCTTCTGGGCGCTGCCGACAGCCGTACTCGGCGGCATGTCGGCAGCGGCGGGCATCGCAGCCGTCAACTGCTTCGCCAATCTTGCGGGCTTCTTCTCGCCCGCCATCGTGGGCTGGTTGAACGACCTCACAGGCAAGTCCACTGCGGGCCTGCTCTTTATTTCATCGGCGGTGGTGCTTGGCGCGGTCATGGTGTTTTTCGTTCCCGCCCGAACCGTCAATCGCTGAATCGAAACTTTCTTTCTGGAGACATGCAAATGAGTACTCCCGTCATCGAGGATGTGACGCTCGCCGAGCGCGCCTATCGCATCCGACGCAATGCCCTTCTGATGGGCGAAGTGCAAGGCCAGGGCTATATCGGGCAGGCACTCGATATCGCCGATGTGCTGGCCGTCTCGTACTTCGGCGCAATGAACTACCGTTCCGCCGATCCCGACTGGGAAGATCGCGACCGCTTCCTGCTGTCGAACGGACACTACGCGATTGCGCTGTACGCAGCATTGCTGGAAGCGGGCATTCTTCCCCCGGAAGAGCTCGAAACCTACGGCAGCGACGACAGCCGTCTTCCGATGTCCGGCATGGCAAGCTACACGCCCGGCATGGAGATGTCCGGCGGCTCTCTGGGGCAAGGATTGACGATCGCGGTGGGCCGTTGCCTCGGGCTCAAGCGCAAGGGCTCGACGTCATTCGTCTACACGCTTTTCTCGGATGGCGAACTCGATGAAGGGGCGATCTGGGAAGGTCTGATGTCGGCGGCACACTGGAAGCTCGACAATCTGATCGCGATGATCGACGTGAACAATCAGCAAGCCGATGGCCCCTCGACGCAAATCATGGCCTTCGAGCCGCTCGTGCCGAAGCTCGAAGCGTTCGGCTGGTATGTGCAGCGCGTGAACGGCAACGACATCGACGCCGTGAAGCAGGCGTTCGACAACGCGCGAAACCTGAAGGAAGCCAAACCGCGCATCATCGTTTGCGACACGAAGATGGGCTGCGGCGTGCCGTTCCTCGAGCAGCGCGAGAAGAATCACTTTATCCGCGTCGATCCAAACGAGTGGACGCTCGCGCTCGAAGCACTTGACGCAACGTTCGCAGGGAGAAAAGCATGAACTCGGTCATCGATAAAAAGCCTCGCCTGAAGACCTCTGCGATGATCGCGTCTATTGCAGGTGAAGGACAGATCACGCGCTCCGCACCGTTCGGTCACGCACTCGCCGAGCTGGCGCGTACGAAAACGAATGTGATCGGAATGACGGCCGATCTCGGCAAGTACACCGACCTGCACATCTTCGCGAAGGCGTTTCCGGAGCGCTACTACCAGATGGGCATGGCGGAGCAGTTGCTGATGGGCGCTGCGGCCGGGTTCGCTCACGAAGGCGCACAGCCGTTCGTCACCACGTATGCGGTATTCGCGACGCGACGCGCGTACGACTTCATTCACCAGACCATCGCCGAAGACGACCTGGATGTGAAAATCGTCTGTGCTCTGCCGGGTTTGACCACGGGTTATGGTCCAAGTCACCAGGCCGCGGAAGATCTTGCGCTGATGCGCGCGATGCCGAACATGACCGTCATCGATCCGTGCGATGCGCTGGATATCGAGCAGATGGTGCCCGCCATCGCAGCTCACAAGGGGCCTGTCTATGCGCGCCTGTTGCGCGGCAATGTACCTGCTGTGCTGGACGAGTACGACTATCGGTTCGAACTCGGCAAGGCAAAGATGCTTCGCGACGGCGCCGACGTGCTCATCGTTTCGTCGGGGATGATGACGATGCGCGCGCTCGAAGCCGCCAAGGCACTAGAAGCGGACAACGTGGATGTCGCCGTGCTGCACGTGCCGACCATCAAGCCGCTCGACACGGAAAGCATCATTCGCGAAGCGAGGCGCTCGGGGCGTATGGTCGTTGTTGCCGAGAATCATACCGTCGTCGGAGGCCTCGGCGAAGCAGTGGCGACGACGTTGTTGAGCGCCCATGTGTCCTGTTCATTCAGGCAGATCGCGCTGCCCGACGCATTCCTCGATGCAGGGGCGCTGCCGACGCTGCACGACCGCTATGGCATTTCCACGAGCGTGATGGCGGCCAACATCAAGAAGTGGCTGGCATAGCCGGCGTACTTTACGTGCGCGAATGGCGGACATGGATTCAGCCCACCATCCGGTGGGTTTTTCCATGACGGCGAGATGCGTCGATGCTTGCCTGGCGCACCCCGCCCGAGACAGTGCCATTCGAATCCGGGACGGACGTTGCTAATAGCCTTTCGTATACATCGTCAGATGGTTATTCACCGACGTTACGCCCGGCACCCCCATTGCAACTTCTGTGGCCTGCTGGATCTGGGCACCGTCCGACACGCTGCCTGACAGCGTGACGACACCGCCGCGCGCCTTGACGAACACGTTCGACACGTTGAAGTGGGGCGCTTTCGATAGCGCCTTACGCACATCGCGAGCGAGTTGTTTGTCGGATGTCGCCCCTTTGCCTGAACCGCCAGCGGGACTCGACGCCATCGGCATGGCGTTTGACGCTTGCGCGAATACGTTCGACGTCGCGCATGCGGCGACGACCAGCAAACTGCCGAAGTGGAATGCTTTCATGGTTGCCTCTCTGATTCGACGGTCTGCTGGCGCATTCAATGCAGCACTTTCGTCAGCACGACCAGATAGCCGGCCGCGACCGCGAGCTGGCAGGCGGTGACGGGCAATCCATAGCGCAGAAACCGTCCGAAGCTGACGGGTGTGCCCTCCCGCGCACAGATCCCGGCAGCGACGATATTGGCCGCGGAGCCGACGAGCGTCGCGTTGCCGCCCAGCGTCGCGCCGTACATCATGCCGACGAAAACAGGGATGACGGCAGGCGGCCACTGCGTGAACTGATCCGATAGCGCGGCGTCAGGAACGAATTCGGCCGTGACGAGATACCCCTTGACCATCACGATCGACGCCGCCGCGACGGGCACGTTCGCGAGCACGGAAGACAGCACGCCGATGCCGAAGATCATCGCAAGTGCAACGAGCGTCAGGCGCGTCCCGAACACTTCATACAGCTTGACCGACATGACCTCCAGAAGGCCCGTCTTTGCCATGCCTTGCACGAGGCAAAAAATGCACGACAGGAACAGGAGTGTCTTCCAGTCGACGTCGCGCAGTACGTTTTCGGTCGGCTCGACCTTGAAGGCGAAGGCCACCAGTAACGCGAGCGCGCTGGCGATAACGGCCACCACGGGCGGGACGATGCGCGTCGGCAGGTCTTCGCCCATCACAAAGAGCACCATCATGAGCATCAGGACGACCAGCGCGAACACGGCGTAGACGGGCCGCTTCAGTTGCGCTCGCGCTGTACGCGGCGGCAACGGCCTCGCCATCCGCCAGATGCCGGGCATCATCACGGGCAGCAACGGGATCGCCACGAGGATCGCGAGCACGCCGCCGAGGCTCGCGCGCCTGAGATATTCGCCGAACGTCATGCCGATGGAACTGCCCACGAGGAAGGTCGCGGGGTCGCCGACCAGCGTCAGCAGGCCGGCGGCATTGCTGAGGATCGCGGTGAGGATCAGCGGCGGGACGATGTCGATGTCGAGCGCCCGCGCCACGCGAACGATGATGGGTGCAAGCAGGATCACCGTTGTCGCGTTGGGAAGCAGAGCGCACAAAGGCGCGACGATTACGATCAGCAGAAGCAGGAAGCGCTTGCCGCTGCCCGCCGTCGCCCTGAGATAGAAGTCGCCGACCAGATCGAACAGGCCCGTGGTCGAGAGGATCCGCGCGACGATCATGCCGCCGAACAGCAGGCTGATTGGACCCGCCGATGTGCGCGCTGTGGCCAGCAAATCCTTTTCTTCCAGAATGCCCAGCGCGATCAGTGCGCTCGCGCCGACGAGCGCGGCTACGGCCATGTCGATCACGTCGAAGGCGATCACGAGGATGACCACCGAAAACACACCGACCACTAGATAGATCTGCCAGTCGCTCATGATCCGTCCGTGCCATCGCTATTGCATCGGCGGGGCGTACATCAAACCGCCATGCGTCCACAGATTGTTGAGTCCGCGCTCCAGCCCAAGCGGACTTCCCGCGCCGAGATTGCGCTCGAACATTTCGCCGTAGTTGCCCGCGCTCTGCAGCGCCCTGAGCGTCCAGCCGGGCTCGATGCCGAGCGTGGCGGTGACGGTGGCGTCCGGTACGAGCGCGCGCGCCACGAGCGGATCGCGGACACGCGCGGCGTAGTTCTCGCGGGTCACGCCGAGTTCCTCGGCTGTAATCAGCGTAAAGAGCACCCAGCGAACGACGACGAGCCACGCGTCATCGTCGCCGCGAACGGCCGGTCCGAGCGGCTGCTTCGACAGGCGCTCGGGCAATATCTCGACCGTCGACGCGCCTCCCGGAGCGCGGCTCTTCAGCACGCTGAGCAGCGATGCGTCGGCCGTCGCTGCACTGCATCGGCCGGAAAAGAAGGCTTGCGCCAGTTCCGGCACCGAACCGACGACGAGCGGCTTCACGTTCAGCGAGTTCGCGCTCGCGTAGCCCATCAGATTGCGCTCGCTCGTCGTGTCCTGCTGCACGCAGACGGTAGCTCCGTTCAGCGAAGAGGACGCTGTCCCATTTTTCCTGGACACCATGAACGCCTGCGCGTCATAAAAGAGAATGCCCGCGAACTGGATGCCGAGTGTTCCCTCCCTGAGCAGCGTCCAGGTGGTGTTGCGCGCGAGCAGATCGATGCGGTCCGTTCTGAGCGCGGGAAAGCGTGCCGAAGCCTTAAGCGGGACGAAGGTAACCTTGTTGGGATCGCCTAGCACGGCGGCCGCGACCGCGCGGCAGAAATCGGCATCGATGCCTGAAAAGTGCCCGGCCCCATCGGCTGCCGAGAAGCCCGCGATGCCTTCGCTGATGCCGCATCGCAGCGTACCTCGTGCCTTGATGTGCGCGAGCGTTTCCGATCCGGCTGCGGTGGCGACGGCCGAACCCGTCAGGAGCGCCGCGAGCAGGACCGCGCGGACGGCTGCGACGAAGCTCCACGCTGGCGTATTCATCGGCTCCTCGGGCTGAAAGTTCGCGTTCACGGCATGTCGCCATCGCGCTCGGGATCGAATCCGGTCAGGCGCGCAACGTTTGCCATCCACTTGATATGACACCAGCGTCAAATACGTTGTAGCTGAAAGTGGGTCCAGTTCAAGTGGTGTTTGCGTGTCCCAAACTGCTCGTCAGCCCTATTGGACCAAGGTCCAATATCACGCGTTGGAAGCGAAGCATATTCTTGATTCGACGCATTTTCCTGCTTGAGGATAGCAATGCGAACGCCATACCATCCCGAACCGGCGCGACGGCAAACGGCTCGTCGGCCGGAAGGCCAAACAGATTTCGACGCAGCGACGGAACCGTCATGAAGCGTTCGATCAACTGGGATCTCATCGAAACGCGCGAATCGATCAGGCAAAGCGCCTACGACCTCGCTCGCAGCGGTCTGTGCGACGCATGGCAAGACGTGTGGCGGGCGCTGCGCGCGCGCTTCAGCGTCGACCAGTTGGCAGTGATCTTCGACAACCCGCTTTGTCGACTGGATATCGACCAGCGTTGCTATCGCGCGCGCAATCCTGGGAAGGTCGCGAGAGAGGTGCAAACCGATCTGGATGCGATCAGGCAGCGAGCCGCCCCGATGGTGCTGTCGACGAAACCGGCGGGTTTGAATGGGCAGAAGCGAAGGTCCGAGCGCCTCGCCAGCAGGATCGAGACGCTGTTGGCGGACGGCAGCCAGTGCACCGCGGTGGAGCTGGCGGAGCGACTGGGCACGAGCCGCAACGAAATACTCATCGCCGCACGTGACATGCTGGCCGACGGTACCTTGCAGGTTGCACGATACGTTGCGTCGAGCCGTGGCGGCCGGGGAGCGCGCGTGTTCGTGCGCACCGGCGCGAGCGCGCCAAAGGACCATGCTCCCGGCCTGCACTCGACGTGGCCGCAAGCCGATTCCGTCGTAGCAGATGCGTTTGACGCGATTGCGCGGTGCAGGTGACGGTCTCGCGAGCCGTACGACTTCGCATTCTCCGCTGCCATGACTCAATTTATCGTTACGCTCAATTGGACCGCCGTCATCGAAATACTGATTATCGACGTGCTGCTGGGTGGCGATAACGCAGTTGTGATCGCGCTCGCCTGTCGCAGCCTGCCTGAGCGGCAACGTCGGCGCTGCGTTCTCTGGGGCACGGGAGGTGCGATCCTCCTGCGCGTGGTGCTGATCGCGTTTGTGGTCGCGCTGCTGAATTTGCCGTTTCTCAAGCTTGCCGGCGGTGTGCTCCTGCTGTGGATCGGCGTGCGCCTGATGGCGCCCGCGCACGATTACCAGTCATTGGACCAAGGTCCAATACATGATTCATTTCGACGCGTATAGGCTGAAAGCATTCAGTCTTTTACCTGCAGACCCGCGGCAGATCGGGCGCACGACTGCCGCTGCGACGAAGATCGATCACGCCAGCAAACGGAAGCGGAGCAAAACCACGACGCTGCGTTCTGAATTGGCCGTCACGGCAGGCAGCCACCGCGTAAGCCGGTGATCCGCATTGGACGGTTGCTTCGTGGTTCCCGTAGGTGGGCTCATGGATACTCGACGTTTGCGCGCCATATCGTTGTCCGCGTCAACACACGGCCGGAAGGAGTGGCTATGACCAGCTGGAGAGCCCGATCGGCGAGCGCGCTGTTTCTATGTCCGCTCGTGCTGACGACAATGTCATCGTGTGCGGACTACGGTGCGGCGGGGTCCGCGCCATCGGGCGCTGTTGCGTCTGGCTCCGCACCACCGGGCACAGTGCCGGCGGCTGCTGCGCCAACCGGTCCCACGTCGATGCCTTCTGCGCCGCCGTCACGCCTGGAGTCATCGGGGCCTGCGCCATTCAAGCCAGAGGAGATCGAGGCCCTGGTCGCACCAATCGCGCTCTACCCGGACTCGGTGCTGGCTCAGGTATTGATGGCATCGACGTATCCGCTGGAAATCGTGCACGCGGCACGCTGGGTGAAGGCCAATCCGAATGTGAAGGGCGATGCCGCCGTACAGGCGGTTGCGGATCAACCTTGGGACACCAGCGTGAAATCGATGGTGGCGTTCCCGCAAATCCTGGAGCCGATGAGCGACAAGCTCGACTGGACACAGCGGCTCGGCGACGCTTTTCTCGCCCAGCAGAAAGAGGTATTCGACGCGGTGCAGCGGTTGCGTTCGCGAGCGCAGGAGTCGGGCAACCTGACATCGAACGAGCAGCAGAACGTGATCGTCGAGCCCGCACCGGCAGGCAGCCAGGCTGGCACATCGACGATCGTGCGGATCGAACCGGCGAATCCCCAGGTGATCTACGTACCGGCGTACAACCCGACGGTCGTCTATGGAGCGTGGAGCTATCCGGCGTATCCGCCATACTACTGGCCGCCGTATCCCGCGTATTACCCTGGCTACTACCCTGGTGCCGCGCTTGCGACGGGGTTCGCCTGGGGCATTGGTCTCGCCGCCGCCGGCGCAATCTTCAGTAACTGCAACTCGTGTTGGGGTGGGGGCGACGTCAATATCAACGTCGACAAGGCGGCGAACATCAATCGCAACTTCGATCGCAACAAGGTACAAGCGCAGGGCGGCCGGTGGCAGCATGATGCGAGTCATCGACAGGGCGTCGCCTATCGGGACAATGCCACGCGCGATAAATTCGCCGGTCAGTCGCCGCGTGCCGGCACGCGTGATCAGTACCGCGGCCGTGGCGCGGACACGGGTGGCCGCGCCGGAACGAGTGATCGGGCCGCGGCAGGCAATCGCGCAGCCACGGCGGACCGTTCTGCCGGTGCAAACCGGGGCGGCTCGAATCGCGCAGGAGGCGACGTGAATCGCGTCAGCAGCGGCGATCGCGCTGGCGGTGTCGGCGGCGGGCGCGACAGCGCTTTCAACGGCGTGGGCGGGAGCGGCCGAAGCGCGCAGCGCAACTTCGACAGAGGCCGATCGAGCGTGCAGGGCTCGGGCTTTAACCGGCCCTCCGGAGGCGCCGGCATGCGCGGCGGTGGCGGCGGGTTCCGCGGCAGGCGTTAAGGAGTGAATCATGAATGTCCATTCACGCGTCGCCCCGCAACGGCGCACGCTCAAACTCGCAAGCCTCGTGGCCGTAGCCGTCCTGTCGGCCGCGACGACCACTGCGGCGTATGCGCAAAAGACCTTTACCTCGCCGGAGGCCGCGATGAAAGCTTTCGGCGATGCCGTGGTGAAAGACCGCGAAGACGCGCTGCGCACGATCTTCGGCGATGACTTTCGCAAACTGATTCCACCCGCTGGTGCAGCAGTGCGGGACACGTTTGTTGCCGAGTGGGCGAAGTCCCATACCATCGAGCCGGTGGAGGCGGGCCACACCCATATCGTCGTAGGCGACAGCGGCTGGACGTTTCCGGTGCCGCTTGTGAAGACCGGGCAGGGATGGCGCTTCGATACCCGCGCCGGTGCGGAAGAAATGCGCCTGCGTCGAATTGGACGCAATGAGCTCGCCGTCATCCAGACCATGCTCGCGATCTATGACGCGCAGCGTGAATACGCGCAAACCGCTCACGACGGTGAAGGCGTGCTTGCCTATGCGTCGCGGATGGTGAGTTCGTCCGGAAAACACGACGGCCTGTACTGGCCGACGGGCCCGGGCGAACCGGCGAGTCCACTCGGCGACGCATTCGTCGATGCCAGCTCGCGCAATGCGAAGAATGCCGGCTACTACGGATACCACTACAAGCTGCTCGATTCGCAAGGGCCGCACGCGCCCGGCGGCGCATATGGCTACGTCGTGCACGGAAAGCTCTTTGGCGGATTTGCCGTGATCGCCTGGCCGGTGAAATACGGAGAAACGGGTATCAAGAGTTTCATGGTGAGCCATGCGGGACAGGTCTATCAGCGAGACCTCGGACCGGACAGCGCCGCCAAAGCCGAGGCGACGAAGTCGTTCGATCCGGGGCCGGGCTGGAGCAAGGTGCCTGATGCCGATGTTCAGTAATCTCCTGTCGACGGCCCGGTTTCAAGAGTGCGTTCACTCGGGCGCCAGCCGAAGTCGCGAGACGAAATCCGCACCCTGAGACCTTTACGGGTCCGGCTGACATTGGACGCCGCCTCGTGGCGTGTCTCGCGATTGCCGATATTTGCGTCCGCGCCTTGCAGCACCCTTCGAAAGTCGATTCGTCACCCATGTTGCGTATGCAACAATGCGCTCAACATCGCGTCCCCTGTATGCGCGTTTCTGGCTGGTATCGGCGCGCAGAATGTCCTACTGTCTAACGACGCCGGGATCCGGCGCCCAAAAGCTTGTCCACCGGCAGTGCGTCTTGTCCAACCAAAAACAAGGAGACAGCAATGATGGGTATACCGTTGGCAGTCTGGAGCAGAAGGGTGCTGCGCAATGCAGCGCTGGCGATAGCCGGCGCGGCGCTCGCGCATGGCGCGCAAGCAGGCGACCAGGATGAGGGTCGGGGGAAGCTCAACAGATTGCCGCCGTTCGTTGTTGCAGACAGTCTGAGAACAACCGTTTATGACGGTGTCAGTGACGATCTGCTGACGGCCGGCCTCGGAAAAACCGGACTGGCGGGCGCGGCGCCCGCCATTGCAAATCCCGCCGCCCCGACGGCAGCGGAACTGCGCAGGCTGGCGATCTGGTCGAACTACCGTGCGCTTGTCGACATGACCGCGAACGGGGGCTACGGTCGCTTCTGGGGGCCGAATGTCGACCTTTCCGGCGGCGACACACTCGGAGAAGGAAAAATCGCGGGTACCGAGTATCTTGCGTATGCCGACGACGGCACGGGGCGTCGTAACGTCAGCCTGCTCGTCCAGGTGCCGGCTGCATTTAACCCGAGAAGCCCGTGCATCGTGACGGCAACGTCGTCCGGCTCGCGCGGCGTGTACGGCGCTATCTCGGCGGCTGGGGAGTGGGGGCTGAAGCGGGGCTGCGCTGTCGCTTATACCGACAAGGGTTCAGGCAACGGTGCCAACGAGTTGATGACAGGCCTCGTTACGCTGATCGATGGCCGTGTCGCCGATGCCGCCACCGCGGGACGCAGCAGCCTGTTCACGGCGAATGTGCCTGCGGATTCGCTTGCCGACTATAACCAGAAATACCCGTACCGCTACGCCTTCAAGCACGCGCACTCGCAGCAGAATCCGGAGGCGGATTGGGGCAGGGACACGCTCGCCGCGATCCAGTTTGCGTACTGGGCGCTTAACCAGCAGTTCGGGCCGCGCATCGGCGCATCGGCTGCCGGCGTACGTTACGAAGCCGGCGACATCACCACCATCGCCGCTTCCGTGAGCAACGGCGGCGGCGCGTCGCTGGCAGCGGCCGAGCAGGATACGCGAGGCTGGATCACGGCCGTAGTCGTGGGCGAGCCGCAGATCAACGTGCGCCTGCCCGGCCATGCGCAGGTCAAGGAAGGCGGTCAGCCTATCGCGGCGGCGGGCAAACCGCTCGCCGACTATATGACGCTGGCCAACCTGCTCCAGCCGTGCGCCGCACTCGCGGACGCCGCCGCCAACGCACCGTATCTGACGGCGTTGCCCGTTGCGACGACGAATGCCATTCGCACCGCGCGATGCGCGTCACTCGCGGCTGCGGGGTACGTGCACGGCAGCGACGTGCAAACCCAGGCGAACGACGCGCTCGCGTTGCTGCACCAGGCCGGCTATGAAGCGGATTCAGACGTCCTGCAAGCGCCGATGTGGGACTCGCAGGCAGTGCCCGCTGTCGCAGTGACGTATGCCGACGCGTACACGAGGTCGAGCGTGATCGACAATTTGTGTGGATTCAGCTTCGGCACAACGAATGCGTCGACGGGCGCAGCGGGCGTTGCGCCCGCCGTTCCGCCGATGCCGACCGTCTTCGGGCTGGGTAACGGCGTGCCGCCCACCAACGGTATCAATCTGGTCTACAACGGCGCATCGCAAAGCGGCGCGGATCATCGGCTGGCGACGTCCGATGCGAGCTTCAAGGGTGCCGCCTGCCTGCGTGCGCTGTGGACGGGTAATGATCCTCGCATGCGTCGCAGTGTCGAAGCGATCAGCGTGAACGCAAACCTGCATGGCAAGCCTGCCATCATCGTCCAGGGACGTAGCGATGCGCTCGTGCCGATCAATCACGCTTCGCGGGCGTATCTCGCCGCGAACAGCCAAAGAGAAGGTTCGCGCAGCAGGCTGTCGTTCTATGAAGTGACGAACGGGCAGCACTTCGATGCATTCCTCGGCGTGGCTGGCTTCGATACGCGCTTCGTGCCGGTTCACTACTACAATATTCAGGCGCTCGATCTGATGTGGAATCACCTGAAGAGCGGCACGCCGCTGCCGCCGTCGCAGGTCATCCGCACGATACCGAGAGGTGGCGATCCGGGCAAGGCTCCGCCGCTTGGTGTGGCAAACCTGCCGGCCATCGTTGCGAATCCCGGCAGCAATGCGATCAGCGTCGATGACGGCATCGTGAACGTGCCGCATTGACGCACGAGTCCGTCACGCCGGCGCATCCCGGCTGTTCGATTTGCAGTTTGAGATTGGGCTGCCGGGCTTCGTTTACACAATGAGGCGCCACACCTCATGTGATGCCGGGCTACTGCCGGCTGGATAGCGACGGACTACCCGACCCCATCCATGAGCCGGAAACGGTCGGAGACTTCAGCGGGAGCGAGACATGAGACATGACTTCGCGGATCTGGAGCAGGCAGCCTTTTGGGTTCATGTCGTCGTTGCTGTGATCCTGCTGCTTTTCATGGCTCGTGAGAAAAACCCGGCGTGGAACGGCTGGCTGGCGCTTGGCGAACAGTCGATCCTGGTGGACTTTTCCCCGGCTTCGTTGATGCCTGAATTGACGTGCCCGGATTGATAGCGTGGCTGTCGGCGAGCGACGATTGATCCTGACGATAGCTATAACGGCGTTAGTCTGTAAAAACGCCATGCGCTCGATCATCATTCGAGCACACACGTCATCCGTCGGCTGCTCCCGACCACCACGACGGCGATCGTATTGAAGGAATCGCGGCTCGATCGGCGATCCCTTCGCCGATCACCAAACGCGCGGTGCGCGACGATGAACATCGCGCGAGAGACGCAATATAAACGGGGTTCCGACACCGGGCCGCTAAACAGCTGGCGCGATGCGCATGCATCGCGCTTCTTCTGTCCGAGGTTTATCTGGCACTACAGTGTCGGTATCACGTTTGGAAACTCGAGGTGATGCTCCACGCGCTTGACGCCCGGTACCCGTTCGGCGGCGATGCAGATGGCGCGCTTTTCCTCTTCCGACTCGACGACGCCCCAAAGATGCGCGATCCCATCCTTGACGATCACGCCGTGTTTCGAAAGTCCCCAGCGCTGTCCATGCATTTCCAGCACGATCGCGTCGCGCACACTCGCATCGTCATGCGCAGCGGCGTCCGCCGGCGGGGCGACGCTGGCGAGTGCACGGATCAGGTTCGAACGGCTCACAATTCCGACCAGCTTGCCGTCCTTGAGCACGGGTACGCGCTTCAGATGCCGGCGTTCCATCAGATCTGCGATCCTGTCGAGCGGCATGTCTTCGGTAATCGAAATCACCCGGTCGCACATCACATCGCCGACCACATGGGCGTGCTCCTTCACATATCGCGCGGCCTGCTCGCGAGGCGAGGACAGCAGAAAGTCGAGCCACCATCGGCGCTTACCGTGACCCGTTCCGTTCTCCACGCGATGCAGCAGATCGCCCTGGCTGACGATACCCACGACCTGTCCTTCCCCGTCGACGACAGGCATGCCGCTAATCCGGTTGTCGACGAACAGTCTGGCCGCGTCGTGGATCGACATGTCGGGTGTGGCCGTGACGACGGACGTAGTCATGATGTCGAGTGCGCGCATGATCGCTCCTTTGGCTTGTGCACGACGGGTTGTCATCCGCTGCTCCCGCCGCATGGTTAGGGCAGACGCACCGCCGCCAAGGCACGCGGTGCTGAGACGCCTTGACGTTCCGAACAGGGCTGGCGGGTAGTGCCGTCAGCGCAATTCAATGGATCCCGGCCATTGGCGCAATTTGCGCGAAGCGGGCAGGGAAGGGGAATGTGGCGTGCAACGCAGGGGAAAAGAGGCGGGCCTTCTGATGGTATGTGCCGCTAGTGATGTAAGCAAATGCAACTCGGGCTTTTATTGCAGGTCGCCCGTTCATACGGAAATCTCATGCGGGGAATCTATCGCGTGGCTGAATATTTTCTTTCTCGTGTCTTTCAGAATCCAGACCGGTCAAATCCGGCGGCACATGCAAAAGCGCGGCGCCCAGCAAGGCGCTGCGCAGACAGCCTGCCGCTGGCGGCAGGCCTTGCATGAGCGATCAGAGTCCGCTTACCGTCTTGACCGTCACCCACTGGCCGTTCTTCACCTGATAGACCGTGGATGAGCCGTTCTTCAGGGAGCCGTTCGCGTTGAACTCGATATGACCGGTGATGCCTTCGAAGCTGATGCTCTGCAGCTTGGAGCGATAGTCGTCGGGCTTCGTCGAATTGGCGGCCTGCATCGCCTTGATGGCAGCCCACGCCGCGTCATAGCCAAACGGCGCATACGAGAGCACGTCCTCACCGAACTTCTGCTTGAAGCGCTCGGCGAACTTCGCGCCTACGGGCGTGCTGTCGAGCGGACGGCCGTATTCCCATGCCATTGCGCCTTCGGACACATCGCCCGCGAGCTTGATGAAATCGATGTCCTTCACGCCGCCGCCGCCCACGTACTGCGCCTTGATGCCGAGCTGATTCATTTGCTTCATGATGCCGGCCGCCTGCGGATTGAGGGCGCCGACGAAAATCAGATCAGGGTTCTTCGCCTTGAGGTTCGTGAGCTGGGTCTTGAAATCGGTCGCCTGGTTCGTCGTGTACTCGCGATCGATGATGTCGCCGCCGTGCGCTTTGACCGCTTTCACGAACTCGTCGGCTTCGCCCTGGCCGAACGCCGTGCGGTCGTCGATCACGGCAATGCGCTTGGCCTTCGTCGTCTCGACCGCATAGGCACCCGCAGTGCCCGCGTTTTGCGCGTCGCTCGAGATCACCATGAACATGTTCTTGAAGCCGCGACTGCTGATCGTCGGGTTCGTGGCGGCAGGATCAATGTCGGGCAGGCCCGCTTTCTCGTAGAGATTCGAAGCGGGGATGGTCGTACCCGAGTTGAAGTGGCCGACGACGACCGACACGCCTTCGTCGATGAGTTTTTGCGCGACTTGCACACCGATGCGCGGGTCGGCCTGGTCGTCTTCGGCGACGAGCTGGAAGGTGACGGGCTGGCCATTGATCTTGACGCCTTGCGCCTTGGCGTCGTCGAGCGCCATTTTGACGCCGTTCTCCAGATCTTTGCCGTAATTGGCGTTCGGTCCGGTGAGCGGCGCGGCAAACCCGACTTTTACAACGGTGTCCGCATGCGCGGCGAGCGGTGCAACAGCGAGAAGCGAACCGACTACAACTGCGATAGGGGAGAGACTTTTCGTAAAACGCATGTTATTTCCCTTTGTCGTCAAGCATGAGGTCACTGCCAGGTCGTGCATGCCGGCTATGCTCACCCGCTTCCCGCGTGGTGCGCGAGCGCGGCGGCGGCCGGTGCACGGCTCTTGTCCGCATCAACTGCGTGTGAAGCTCCTCTCTAGTAGGCGCGGTATCGGTCGAACTGCTCCGGATCAGAAACGCCGCAGCGGTCGCCAGAAGCGACTATAGGAAGCCAATATCGTTTGGTCTTGACCGCTGGCGACAATTCCAATGCGCATTTCGGCATAGCCCTGCCCGTCGAAGCAATCGGGACAAATACTCCCGCGCGCACGATGCCACGCTCCGCTTAGCGATGACAGAAGCGGTTTTAGCGCCCGGCGGCGTGGCGCCGGCGATGCGAACGGGGAATGAGATGCGGGCTCGGCTCGCAAGCGAACTTGATGCCGCAGCAAGGTCTGAAGCTCCTACAGTCCGTAATGAGCGACGGCGCGCGGACGCGCAGGCCCTGTCGCGATGCATATCAGCGACTTGGCTATGCGGGTTTTCAGCAACGCTGCGCGCACCGCTCCTGGCGCCCATCAAACGCGCTCGCAAGCCGCGGCGTCGGGATGTTTGTCCCGGTCGCGGCCTTTGGGGATTGGTTCGGCATTGCGAACCGGCGACGGGCGGACTTCGGCCGGCATATGTCGGTCCGCTTGCCAGGGGCGACATAAGGCATGCAGCATCGGGCTGCTCACTTGCCGCCCGTGACGTCGAGGAAGGTGCCCGTGACGAAGGAAGCCTCCGCGCTTGCGAGCCACAGAATCGCCCGCGCTACCTCGTCGGGCTGACCGCCTCTTCCCATCGGAATCGATTCCTTCACGCGATCCACCCGTCCCGGCTCTCCGCCGCTGGCATGCATCTCCGTGTAGATGTGCCCGGGGCGAATGCAGTTCACGCGTATCCCGTCTCGAGCGACTTCTTTTGCAAAGCCGGTTGTGAACGTCTCGACGGCGCCCTTCGACGCCGCGTAGTCGACATATTCGTTCGGGCTGCCGAGCCGCGCCGATGCCGACGAGATGTTGATCACCGAGCCGCCCCGCCCGTTGTGACGCCGGGACATACGCTTCGCCGCTTGTTGCGCACAGAGGATAGGGCCGATCGCATTGACCGCGAAAATACGCTGCATCCGCTCGAATTCCAGATCCTCCAGCCGGGACTGCTGCGCAATGATCGCGGCGTTGTTCACCAGCACGTCGATCCGGCCGAACTCGCGGTCGATCGCGGCGAATAGCCGGGCGACCTGTGCGGGATCTGCGCTGTCCGCGCGCACGGCTAGCGCCCGGCGGCCGTGCGCTTTTACGTCGGCCGCGACCGCAAGGGCGGCAGATTCGTTGGAAAGAAAACTGATTGCGACATCATAGCCTTGTGCCGCGGCAAGACGTGCAGTCGCTGCGCCCACGCCACGGCCTCCGCCCGTTATCAGAATGAGCGGCGCTTGCGAGAGAATATTCATTTGGCGAACCTTCAAGTAGTGATGCGATAAACGTTGTCGAGTGGGAGCCATCGGCTGAAGGCTCGACGCGCTGCGCGTCTCTCAGAGGCCCAGACAAACCGCTCCCGCCGCGACGACCAGGCAGGCGAGCCAGCGCGTGCCGCTGACCGCCTGCCGCAGAAACATCTGTCCGATCAGCACAGCGAACACCACGCTCGTCTCTCTCAACGCCGATACCGCGCCCATCGCGCCCGACTGCAGCGCCCAGATCACGATGCCGTACGCCGCAATCGACACCATGCCGCCGACCATCGACGAGCCGATCGACAGCGGCTGCTCGCGTACAGGCGTCCATAGCGGCGTGAAGCCACGCACCGCGACGAACAGCACCGGCATCAGCCAGTAGAACAGGAACATCCACGCGGTATAACTAAAAGACCGTCCGTCGGACAACCTCACGCCGATGCCATCGATCACGGTATAGAGCGCGATCGTCGCACCCGTGGTCAGCGCGGCCATCGCGCCCGTGCGCGACACGCGATGCCCTTGCAATGCAAGCGCAACGATGCCGCCCGAGATCATTGCGACTCCGAGCGCGTGCAAAGGACCGATTGCCTCGTGAGCGAAGAGCGCTGCGCCGAGGGTGACGAGCAGCGGCGATGAGCCTCGCGCGATCGGATAGGCGACCGCAAGGTCATGGCGGCGATAGGAGCGCACGAGGCTCATGTTGTAGAAGATATGCACGAGCCCCGATGCGACGATGTACGGCCATGAGGCGCGCGGCGGCCACGGATTGACCAGGACGACGAGCGTGGCGGCCACTGCGATCGCGATGCTCATCCAGGTGATCGACAGGAAGCGGTCGCGGTTGCCGTGAAGAATCGCGTTCCAGCTCGCGTGGAGGAGGGCGGCGAAAAGCACGATGCCGCCGGTATAACTGAGCATAAGGTTGTCGGGTCGGAAGCAGAGCGGGAGATATCGTCAGGGTTTTGATGAGCAGGATATCTATCTTGTCCGGGCCTAACAAACCAGATAAATTGACGGCTCGCGTTAGAAAAACTATTGAAATGAAACGGATACTGCCGCCGCTCAACGCCTTGCGGGCCTTCGAGGCTGCAGGCCGGCTCGGCAGCTTCAAGGAAGCCGCCGCCGAATTGCACGTGACTCACGGTGCGGTGAGCCAGCAGGTGCGCCTGCTGGAAGCGTGGCTGGGGGTATCGTTGTTCGAACGGCGCAACCGGCGCGTGACGCTGACGCATGCGGCGAAGGCGTATCTGGAGGAAGTCGGCCCGCTGTTCGAACAGCTTTCGCAGGCGACCGCGAGATACGGCGTGCCCGACACCGTCGCCCGCACATTGTCCGTGAATGCGCCCGCAACATTCACGTTGCGCTGGCTGGTGCCGAGGCTGGCGCGATTCCGCGCGGCGCATCCCGACGTCGAGGTCAAGGTGGAGACCTCGAACGGTCCGCTGGAAAGTCTCAAAGAAAACTACGACATCGTGATACGGGGCGGTCCGGATACGTTCTATGGCTACGCGATGCGGTCTTTCCTGTCCGAGGAGCGGCTTCCCGTGTGTAGTCCGGCGCTGCTGCAGCGAGTGCCGCTTCGATCGCCGGCCGACTTGCGACAGCACACGTTGCTGCACACCTCGAGTCTTCCGCGGCTTTGGCCTGACTGGCTGGCGAGCGCGCAGATTCCCGCGATGAGGCCGGCGGCCACCTTGACGTTCGACCACTTCTATCTGACCTTGCAGGCGGCCATCGACGGAATCGGCGTCGCGATGGGTCCGACCGCGCTCGTATCCGACGATCTCGCCGCCGGCCGGCTCGTCGCGCCGTTCAGCGCTCCGCGTCTGCCGTCGCGCAGCTATTGCAGTTACGTTCCGGACGAAAAGTCCGGCGATGAACTGGTCGGGCTGTTCCGGACATGGCTCGAGCGCGAGGGGGCGTGTTGATGGACGCAGGCGGCCGCGTCACGATTCGCGCGTGACTGGGCGCGCGCATATCGGCACGAGGCAAAGCAGCGCGGCCAGCAACCAGAAGGCGCCCGGCAACCCTGCTGCTTTGGCGATGAAGCCCACGCCGGCCGGTCCGGCGAGATGCCCGGCGTATCCCGTCGTCGTGATCGCCGCGACCGCGAGCGTGGATGGCATCGCACGCTGCGAGCCTGCGCGCCGGAACAGCACGGGCACGACATTCGATGCGCCGAGCCCGATCAGCACGAAGCCGGTCATCGCGATTGCCGCTACGGGAGCCGTCAGCAGCACGACGAAGCCAAGCGCGGCGAGCACGCCGCCCCAGAACATCGTCGCGCGGTCGCCGATGCGCGCGGTCAGCGCGTCGCCTCCGAACCGGCCGGCCGTCATCGCGATCGAGAAGAACATGTAGCCGAGTCCTCCCTGCGGGGCTGCAACCAGTCCCGTGCCCGTGATGAGCAGTGCACTCCAGTCGAGCAGCGCGCCTTCGACGAGAAACGTGATCGCGGCCAGCCCGGCAAGCATCAGCACGATGCCGCGTGGCAACGCAAACAGCGGGCCGCTGCTCGCCTGGACCGTCACGATCAGACGGGAGCGCGCCACCGCGATCGCGACAACCATCAGAACGGCGCATGGCACCGTGCTTGCGAGCGTGCCGATGTGCAACGACAGCAGGAAAGTCATCACCGTTGCGCCAGCGAATCCGCCGACGCTGAACAGCGCATGAAATCCCGACATCAACGGCCGGCCTTCCGTGCGCTCGACATCGACCGCGTGGATGTTCATCGCGACATCGAGAGAGCCGAGGAACGCGCCAAACGCGAGCAAGGCAACACCGAGCGTAATGGGCGTATCGACGACGGTGAGCAACGGCAGAACGACGGCCATCCCCACGCCGCCCGCGACGATGATCGGCTTGCTGCCGTAGCGCGCGCTGAGCGCTCCCGTCACCACCATGGCAATCACCGAACCGAGGCCGATGCAAAGCAGCAGCAGACCGAGTGCGCCGTCGTCGACGCCGAGCCGCTGCTTGGCGAACGGAACGAGCGGCGCCCAGCAGGCGACGCCGAATCCCGCCACGAGGAACGCAAGACGTGTGGCAAGCCGTGCCGCGGGCGCGCAGGCCGCCATCGCCTGACGCTCTGACGAAGTGGACCACGTGTTCATGGGCTGTCTGGCACGTCGGCCGCCACGACCGACGTGCCGGCTTTCGACAGGGCCTGACGCGCTGCACGCGGCAGATCGTGTTCGACGACAACGCAATCGATCTCGCCGATGGTCGCCGCTTTGTAAGGGGCGCGAGTATCGAACTTTTCGGTGAGAGCCAGCACCACGCTATGCTTGCTGGCCGCCAGCACGGCGCGTTTGAAAGTCGCGTCTGCGAGATCAAACGCGCTGATGCCGCTCTTCGGCGAGATCGCGCAGGTGCCGACGAAGCATCGATCGATATTCATTTGCGTGACCGTCTGTACAGCGTTTGCATCGACGCATCCGCCGACGGCTGGATCGACCGCTCCGCCTATGACGACGAGCTGAATGTCGGACCGCCGCAGCACGGCAGCACCGATATCGACCGAGTTGGTCGCCACGGTGAGACCGGCATCCTCGGGCAACAGGTCGACGAGCGCGAGATTGGTGCTGCCGCTATCGAGAAACAGGAGTTCGCCAACCTCGATCAGCGGCACGGCCGCGCGAGCCAAGGCCGACTTTCGCTCCAGCGCCTTGTCGATGCGGCTCGCCATCGGTACGGAAGCGGGCGTGACGGGCAGCGCCCCGCCATAGACTCTCCGGCAGCGTCCTTCGGCCGCCAGCGCGCGGAGATCGCGGCGGATGGCGTCTTCGGAGAGATTGAATTCGGCGGCCAGTGCGGCCGCCACGACAGGCTGGCCCTGCGCAAGCCGGTTGGCGATCTCGTCGCGGCGGGCGAGAGGAATGTCATCGTTCATGCGCTCATGTTATCGTGCAACAACAAGAATGTAAACGTGCACAAACGTGCATGTCATCATGCCGACGCTTTACCCGCGGTTCAGGCCGCGGAACGGTGTTGCAGAAAGCCTGCGAGTGCATCGGCGTCGCTGCGCAATCGCGCCTGGCTGATCGCAGTACCGTAATAGTGGATGGCTGCCTTGCCGGGATATCGCGTCGCGGAGACTTCGAGATTGTAGTAAAGGGACGTGCGTGGCGACTCCAGGTGCCGGTAGAGCCTTGCAGGCCAAAACGGTAAGAGTGTCACGCTGCCCTCCGGAATGTGATCGATGCTCTGTTTTGTTATGGACGCGCTCGGACCGGGACGTCAGCTTCGCGCGTCAGTACAAGAGGCATCGGATTGCGACGAGTGTGGAACGGCGCAACGCGTCCGGGAATAGGGCGTACGACTTATCCGTGCGCATGCAGCGCAACGCGGCTTATGTAGCCCAATACCTCCATTGCGTGTTATCGAAGATGGGCGAGTCCCCGTCTCGCGGCGAGATGTGTGCAACGGTTGCTTCGTTCAATACGGTGCTCGCGAATGCACCACATGGATTTCCTGATCGAACCGTTCGAGTCACCTGTGCACCGCGTGCCCCGGACCGCAGAGACGCAGTTCCTAGTCGGCGATGCGCTTGAAACTGACGTAGTAATCGTCGGTGTAATAGCAGTCGCCGACCTGTTTGCGCGGTCCACCGCATACGATCCGGCGCTGCCCGCGATCCGCCGAGCCGGGCGTGCGAACCGTGTATGCATGGTAGTAGCCGCGCGGATGTTGCGGCAGCAACTGCGCACTGTTACGGAACAGCACGCCGTCCTCGCTATACGGGTACGGGCCGCCCGCCTTGATCAGCCGAAGTGTTTCGGCGGCTTCTGCTGGCAACTGTGCTTTGGTGACAGCGGCCAGCACGCCCGATGCGGCAGGTGGACTGCTCGCAACCTGCGCCGGCTGAGCCGGTGCCTGGCTCGCGGACGCGCCTGATGCCTCCGCGGCGTTTTGCGATCCCCCTTTGCCGCATCCGCCGAGGGTCACGCTCAAGGCGACGATGCAACCGAATGCCCATGCGCTCTTCACGAAACGGTTCTCCTCTCGTTGATCAGACTTCGACGCCAGGATACATGGAAGGTATCGCTAATGATGGTGTGAAGCAACGATCGGCCGCAGGCACTTTTTACATGAGCCAGGCACGAATGCACATCAATGCGGCCTGAGATGCAGATCGTTGCTGACGGATAGCACCCCCGGCACGCCCCGCGTGACGGCGAGCGCCTTCTGCATCTGTCCCTCGGAGTCCACATATCCGGACAACTGGACGACACCTTTATACGTCGCGACGCTCATCGGCAATGATTTCAGTTCGGGATCCGCGGCCAGCGATTGCTTCACCCGGACGGCGAGTGCAGCGTCGTCAGTGGCGTTCGCTCCCTGAGCGTTCTGCGATGGCGTTGTCGTCGTCGCCGACTTGCAGCCGTTCATGAGCACGACGGCAGGGAACGCGAGCGCTGCGACGATCAACAACCGGCTTGTGAGGTATGACGCGTTTCGCATATCGGTTATGACATTGAGGTTCGTGCATTAAGCAGGTAACGCGCCATAGAGCCGATGTTCCTGCCAACGCGCTGAGTGGCGGGCTGAGAAGCGAGAAGCGTCGTTTCGCAGAAGGTGAGGCGGCTCTACCGTCGAGCCGCCTCACCCTGCACGATGAAACTGAAGCGCGCGCCCGTCAATGATTTCGGTGCAGGCTGGCGGCGCGGTCAATGCGGAAGGCGCTATCGACGGGCAGACCCGTTTCGGGATCGAGGAAGAGTTTGCGTTGATAACGGCCTTCATCGCGGCGATTGAAATCGAACATGCCGATCATGCTGCCGGCATGCGCATCGAACGCGGAGCATCTGGAGGCGTTGAATCGAGGGAATTGCCGACAGCGTGATCCATGCAGGACATCGCGCCGCTTACATGACGCGCGTCGATGCGCGGACGCTGTCCTGCACCAGGTACGCATGGGCCCAGTTCGCATCCATCGGGCGAGCGAACCAGTAACCCTGCACTTCGTCGCAACCGTTGTCGATCAGGAACTCGAGCTGGCCGAGCGTTTCGACGCCTTCCGCCACCACCCGCATGCCGAGCGTCCGGCCCATCGCCAGGACGGCCCTGACGATGACTTCATCGGCGTGCGAGCGACCGATTCCCTGAACGAACGACATGTCCAGCTTCAGCCGGTCGGCAAGAAAGCTGCGGATATAGCCAAGGCTCGAATAGCCCGTACCGAAGTCATCGATTGCAATCGACAGGCCCATCTCTCGCAACGCGCGCAGCGTGGCCAGCGATCCGGGCGCCATCAGCACGCCTTCGGTTATTTCCAGTTCGACGTTGCGCGCGCTGACGCCCGTGCGCTCCAGCGTGGAAGCGATCATCGCGGGCAAGTCAGAGCGTTCGAACTGTACGGGCGATACGTTGACGGACACCACGATGTCGGGATGAAGGCTCGCCGCCCATGTTCTCGTCTGACGGCAGGCCTGCTCGAATACCCACTGTCCGATCTGGACGATGAGGCCCGTTTCCTCCGCGATCGGAACGAACAACGAGGGGCTGATATCCCCGTGTTCCGGATCGTGCCAGCGGACCAGCGCTTCGAATCCGCTTGCCTTGCCTGTCGCCGGATTGACTCTCGGCTGGTAAGCGAGCGAAAAAGCTTCCGAGGCCACGGCATGTCGCAGCGCCTGGGCCAACGTTGCACGCCTGTTGTCCTGGATCGCGATGTCATGGTTGAACAGCAGGATGCTGTTCGGTCCCGCCGACTTTGCCCGATACATCGCGGCGTCGGCATACTGCAGCAGCGTGTCGGGGTCTTGCGTGTGATCCGGGAAGACGGCCACGCCGACACTTGCCTGCGGCACGATCAGCCGGTTGTCCACGGTAAGCGCGTGCGTCAGGGTTTCCTTCATCGCTGTCGCTGCCGCCATGAAACGGTCGATGTCGCCGCGTCCGTAAAGCGCTGCGACGAACTCGTCGCCCGCATACCGGACGACGATCTCATCGCGCGACACAGCGCCCGACAACCGGCGTGCCACTTCGCATAGCACCTGATCGCCGGCGGTGTGGCCGAGCGTATCGTTGACCTCCTTGAAGTTGTCGAGGTCGAGAAAGACGAGTGCCAGCTTGTTGCCTTCGGCGACAGCCCGTCCGAACATGTCGGCGAGCGTCGCCTTCAAACCCAGCCTGTTCGGCAAACGTGTCAGCGCGTCCTCGTGCGCCTGGATTCGCAGTTGCTCCTGATAACGGACGCGTTCGGACACGTCACTGAACACGGTCACGAAGTGAGTCGGACGATCCTGTTCATCGAGAACGGGCGCCACATGCAGATCGATCCAGTAGATCGAACCGTCCGGCTTGCGGCATTGGAGCAGGCGCGCTCCTTCGCATTCCGCGCGCATGGCCATTCGCACCGAGCGCGCGTCGGGGGTCGAAATGTCGCAACCGATCAGGTTCCACAGTTCGGCGTCGATCGCTTCCGTCGCCGAACGCCCGGTGATCCGTTCGAAGGCCGCATTGACATAGGTGATCGTGCTGTTGCCATCGATCTTGCGCGAGATGATGACGGCGTTCCTCGATGCATCGAGCGCGCGGCTGCGGATTCGCAGGCTTTCCTTCGCATGTTCGTGTGCAGTGACGTCGTGGGCGGTGACGAAGCATGCTTGCCGTCCGGCGAAGTCCAGCAGGTGATACGTGACGTCGACGTAAAAGATCTCGCCGTCGGCGCGCCGATGCCGGCGAACGCCGCCCGTGCCGCCGCGACTTCCAGATTCGAGCTGTTGCTGAAGATCGCGGCGAAACTCTTCGACGTCCGACGACGGGCGCAGCTGGTCGACGGGCATGGAGCGCAGCTGCTGCAGCGTGGCGCCGTACTGACGCTGAGCGGCAGCGTTCGCAGTCAGGATCTCATACGAGTGAACGTCGAAGATCAGCATCGAGACGGGATGCTGTTCGAAGTATTCGCGGAACCGCCGTTGCGCCTCGGTCGCCACGATTTGCGACGTGATCCTGGTGAGCGACGCGCGCTGACGGGTGAAGAGCGCGAACAACAACAGCAGAGCGCTCGCGGCTGCTGCAACGGCCAGCGAGATTCTTTGCTGGACCAGTTGCCCTTGGGCGCGAAACTGCATGTCGGCGATCTGTTCGCGTTCATCGCTGCGCAGATCCCCTATCAGCGTCATGATGGAACTGAGGGTTTTGTTGGCGTGTTGAAGCAGCGTCGGTTGAACTTCCGCACCGGCATTCGCGAGCGCGAGGTTTCGCGCGGCCGAGTCGAGCTCCTGCGGCCAGGCCGAACTCAGTCGACGGAGCTGGCGGAGCTTTTTCAGCGCGCCCGACCCTCCCGTGAGTTCCCTTTCCAGCCGATCGTATGTTCCCGCGACCGCCGCGGCGCGCCTGATCGGCCATCCGCGCGAGCTGTAACCCGCTATGCCGACACCTTCCAGAAAATCGGTGTTCGCGGCGACGTGCAGCGTGAGCAAGGTCTCCAGCTCCGACGCCACCGTCAGTGCGTTGCGAAGCCGAAGATCATCCGCGCCGCGCGAAAACGTCGCGCTGATCGCGGCGCCGACGGCGAGGCAAATGACAAGAGCGGCGGCTAGAGCGATGGCTGCCGTCCTGGTGAAATGCCGGTTCAAGTCCGGCGCTGCTTGATGACGAGTGCTAGCTGCGTCCATTTGCGTGGAAGACTCTTATGTGCATCGCACGTCACGTAAGGACTCTCCGGACGGTCAGGGAGGTCACGGAGAATCCCCGTGGATGCTGTATGAGATCAGAGTGCCAGGATTGGCCCGGATGCAGACGGGAGCGGTGCCATGAAAACGGAAGAGCAGGTCGGCGATCGAGCTTCGCAGCTTGAATAACGGGAGGCTGCCGCGCATGTTTTATGGGTGTTTACGCTCATGCGGGCAAGGTGCAGCGGGGCGGTTTCGTTCCTGACGTTCCGATGGTCGACCGCGTGTTGCAAGCCGATCAGTAGCGGGCACGGAAGCGGGAGCGTCCGGGTACTGTATATAAACACAGCTAGGCCTTTCTGCCACCCTCCGACGGTTTTATCTTGCATTGCAGCATAAAAAGTGTACTATAGGGTTAATACCTACGGATTAACCCTCGGAAGGAGTGTGAAATGAACCACCCTACGGCTGCCTCGACGACCTCCGCACATAGCGGTTTCTTTGCACGCGTGCGCGAATTTTTCGCTGACGCTTGGCGCACGCACCTGGAAGTGTGCGAAATCATCGCCGAATCGCATCGTCGTCCCAACTAAGACTGTTGTCTCACGGCACGCGTACGCGGTTCGAATTGACGGCCACGGCGATGCTGGCGCACGGCCGCCCACAGGCGTTTCCGAGTCGGTCGGACAACCCGCGATACGCGCAATGCGACTGCGACGCGATCGCGCTCAACGTTGAACCTGGCAATCGGTAGCTTTGTAGCCGTTGCAGTCCGCTGTTTTCGGACAGCGAGATTGAACGTTCCCGAGCAGCGTGTGGTCGACATCGCCGCCTCATTCCTCTTTCCCGCTCGTGACGGCGGGTGACACATGCGGCACAAGCGCGTCGTCTGCGCGTCGTGGTTGCCCGCACAATGCTCGAGATACAGCCGATACGCTGCGCCTGTTTCTTCGCAAATCGATAGGTACCGAAGAAAACGGAAGAGTGAATATCGGGCTTTCACTCGCACCGCGGCATCGGCGGGAAGTGCAGGGAAATGCAGCGCGAGTGCGGCGTGGACGTTGATATCAAGCAGTTGTTGCGCGTTTGCGCGCGATCGACCTCGCGATCAGCAGGCCGCCCACCATCACCGCCAGCGAGATCAAGGTTGTCATCGTGCCGAGTGCGTAAATGACGGGCGTGGTCACCGATGTCGTCAAGCCCTGCAATTCGAGCGGCAGCGTGTTCTGATCGCCGATCGCTTGCGAGGTGCGTGCGATCTCGTCCCACGACAGCGTAAATCCGAACATCGCGATGCCGATGACGGAAGGTCCGATGATGGGCAGCACGACATGCCGGAACGACTGCCAAGGCGACGCGCCCAGATCGCGCGCGGCTTCTTCGAACGCGGGGCTGAAGCGGTTGAACACGGCGAACATCACGAGCAGGCCGAACGGCAAGGTCCAGGTGAGATGCGCGCCGAGCGCGGACGTGTAGAGGCCCATCGACGTGGTCCAGCCGTCCGCGAAGGACTGAAAGCCCCATTCGTTGGCGAGATATCTGATGAGCGTATCGAGCAGCCGGAACGTCAGCCCGATGCCGAGCGACACAATGATCGACGGCATGATCAGACTTGCGACCGACACGTAGAACACGGTCGTATCGCCGCGAAATCGCCGTCTGAATGCGAGGCCCGCGCTGACCGAGAACAGGACCGTCAGTACGGTGACGGCGAGCGCGAGTTTCACGGAGCGCCCGAACGCAGGCCAGATATCGACATCGCCGACCCCGTCGCGCAAGACGGCGAACCAGTGCAGCGACACGCCGCGCATCGGGAACGTTAGACCGCCCTGCGGGCCTTGAAAGGACAAAATGAAGATGGTAATGACAGGGCCGTACAGGAACAGCACGAAGAGCCCGAAGAGCAGGGCAAGCCAGTAGAAACTCGCGGGCCGCCGCTCACGATGCCGGATGCGAACACGCATGTCACAGTTCCTTTCTGATGTCGACGGCGCGCGTCAATGTCCACACGATCATAAGCACGGCCGCGAGCAGAACGATCGCGTTGGCCGCCGCGGCGGGGAATTGCAGATACCCCGTTTGCACCTGGATGATCTTGCCCACGGACGCGATCTGCTGTCCGCCCATGACGCCCACGGTGAGAAAGTCGCCCATCACGATCGTCACGACGAAGATCGAGCCGATTACGATGCCCGTCTTCGACAACGGCAATACGACATCGCGGATCGCCTGCCAGCCGCTTGCGCCGCCGTCGCGCGCGGCTTCGAGCAGCGAGCGGTCGATGCGCATCATCGCGTTGAAAATCGGCACGATCATGAAGAACGTGTATAGATGCACGAACGCGAGCACGACCGAAAAGTCGGAATACAGCAGCCATTCGACCGGCTGATCGACGAGATGCGCGGACATCATGGCCTGATTGACGAGCCCGTTGCGGCCCAGCAGCGGAATCCATGAAATCATGCGAATCACATTGGACGTCCAGAACGGAATGGTGCAGACGAGAAAAAGCACCGTCTGCATCGCGGTCGTGCGGACATGGAACGCGATGAAATACGCGATCGTGAAGCCGAGCACGAGCGTCACCGCCCAGACAATCGCGCAGAACCTGAGCGTCGACCAGTACGTCTTGAAGGTGACGCAGACATCCGTGAGCGAGCCGCAGCCGTCGAATATCGCGGCGTAGTTCTTTAGCGTGAACGCAGGGATGATCTGATACTCGTTGAAGTCCCAGAAGCTGACGATCAACGTAATCGCGAGCGGCACGATGAAAAAGAATGCGAACGTCAACGTGAGCGGCGTGGCTTGCAGCCAGGCGCTCACGCCGCGATGGCGCAAGGACGTTTGCTTCGTTTGCTGCAGATAGTCGACCGTGGCCATCGTCACACTCCGCGCCTGTTCGTGTGGACCGTCATGCGGCGATGAACTCGTTCCACTTCTGCACCATGTAGATGTTCTCGTCCATCACGGCGTTCCAGCAGGCAATGGCGCCCATACGCTGACTGTACGATCCGCCGTCGCGCACGCTCCCCGCTTTCTCGAGTAACTGGCCGTCGGGTGCCTTGATGTCCTGTGCAGCGGGTTTGCCTTCCATCCAGTAATCCCATTCGTAGGCCTGCATATGCGACTTCGCCGTTTCCGTGACGCCTGGGTAATAGCCCTGACGCATCAGATAAGCCCCTGCCCAGCCGTCCTGAAACCAGTTGACGAATTCGTAGGCGGCATCGAGCTTCTTGCCCTGCAGGGAGCGCGGAAAGCCGAAGCCCGACGCCCATGAGCGGTAACCTTCCTTGAGCGGCTGGAACTTGCAGGCAATGCCCATCGTGCGCACTTTCGTGACGGCGGGCGACCACATGGACTGGATCACGACCTCGCCCGAAGCCATCAGGTTCACGCTCTCGTTGAAGTCGCGCCAGAATGCGCGGAACTGGCCTGCGCGCTTTGCTTCGATCAGAATCTTGATGGTCTGGTCGATTTCCGCCTTGGACATGTTGCCTTTATCGCCGTACTTCACGCGTCCCATCGCTTCTATCGCCATCGCTGCATCCATGATGCCGATAGCGGGAATATTGAGCAGCGCAGCCTTGCCCTTGAATTGCGGATTGAGCAGGTCCGCCCACGTCGTCACGGGGCGTGCGATGAGATCGGGCCGAATGCCCAGTGTGTCGGCGTTGTAAGTGGTCGGAATCAGCGTCATCCATTCCGTCGGCATGGCTGAGAACTCCGTCGAGCGCGCGCCTTTGAGGAACATGACCTTCTTCGGCGCCGTGCCCTGGTCGCCTATCTTCTTGCCGTCCACTTCGCCTTTCGTCAGCACGGGGGTGATCTTGTCGGCGAGTTTGATGCGCTTCGCGTCCATGCCCGCGAGCGTACCC
This sequence comes from Paraburkholderia phymatum STM815, assembly GCF_000020045.1. Taxonomy (GTDB): domain Bacteria; phylum Pseudomonadota; class Gammaproteobacteria; order Burkholderiales; family Burkholderiaceae; genus Paraburkholderia; species Paraburkholderia phymatum. The sequence continues at coordinate 423,276 of NC_010625.1, forward strand.
GCGGGGATGAGCTTCTTGAGCGCGAAGTACTCGGTGTCGACGATATCGAATGAATTGGGCTGGGTGATGATGCGCTTGGTTACGTCGTCGGTGGTGACGGGGATGTATTGAATCTCGATGCCCGTGTCTTCCTTGAACTTTTTCGCGATTTCCGCGCTCTGGTTGACGGCCGTGCCCAGGTAGCGCAGCGTGATTTTCTCCTGTGCATGGACGTACGGAAAACCCGTGATGCCTGCTGCCGCGACCGCGCCCTTGATGAACGTGCGGCGCGACATACCCTTGCCGACGGTCTCTGCTTCCACGTGCTGCACGGCTGCCGCCGTCTTGTCGTCGTTCATTGCTTTCTCCTCAAAACAAATTGTCGTTGGGTTGTGATTGCGGGCGTCATGCCGCGAGCGGATGGGCGCTTTGTTCATCCCACCAGACGGTCACGCGTGCATCGGGTCCGAGACGTTGCGGGTCATAGTCGGCGTCGCTCATCAGGGAGACCAGCGCGGGCGAGCCGTCTAGCGGGTCGAGCGTGATGCGCAGATGCGTGCCTTGATACTCGGCTTCGCGCACGGTGCAGGCGAGCCCGCCGATCCGGCTCAAGCCGCCTTCGCCCGCACTCGTGCCGGGCGCGACGCCTTGCGGCGCGATGCGCAGACGGTCGGCGCGCACGGTGAAGAGCGTGCCGTTCGCGCCGAGCACGTTATGGCTGCCGAGAAAGCGTGCGACGAATTCAGTACGCGGGCGGTTGAACACGTCGAACGGCGTGCCGCTCTGTTCGATATGACCGTCGCTCATCACCACCACGAGATCTGCGAGCGCCATCGCTTCTTCCTGAGAATGCGTGACGTGCACGAATGTGATCCCGAGTTCTTTTTGCCAGCGCTTGAGTTCGGTGCGCATCTGCACGCGCAGGAACGGATCGACCGCCGACAGCGGTTCGTCGAGCAGGAGGCAGCGGGGTTCGTTGAGCAATGCGCGCGCAAGCGCCACGCGTTGCTGCTGGCCGCCCGAGAGCTGGGCAGGCCTGCGCTGTGCGTAGGCGGACATCGCGACGAGTTCGAGCAGTTCGCCCGCGCGCTTTCGTCGCGCCTCTTTGGCGACGCCGCGCATCTTGAGACTGAACGCGACGTTGTCGAGCGCGGACAGATGTGGAAACAGCGCGTAGCTTTGAAACACCATCGCCGTGCCGCGCCCGGCGGGTTGTTCGCGCGTGACATTGCGCCCGCCAATCAGCACATCGCCTTCGGAAACCCACTCGTGACCCGCGATCATGCGCAAGGTCGAGGTCTTGCCGCAACCCGACGGGCCGAGCAGGCAGCAGTAAGCACCGCCTGGAATGCGCAGGTCGATTGCGTCGACCGCGAGCGAATCGCCATAGCGCTTCGAGACGTGCACGAGCTCGATGTCGGCTGGGCTCGCATGAACCACGGTTGATGCCGGCAGAACCATGAAGGGTTGTCCTGTGTTTAGACACTGATGGAATACGGCGGGCGTACGGTGCACGGAGCATGCAGGCGGGCACTTCTGCAAGTCATATGCCATTCGCAATTTCGAGGACCGTCGGCGAGATTGCGGACGGACGCCGCAACGCCTGCGGGCAACGCGTGTCGACATGTTGGCGCGCATATTGCACACGATCTCGCACCTCGATCGTCAGCACTTGCCGATGCTTTACGTGTGCAATCGCAGTGCAGGTTCCGTTCGGATTGGGGCACGAACTAACCAAACCGGATCATCCACACCTGAGCATGAACGACTACAAGCGAGAGCCGTGCGCTTCACTGGGTTCACTAAAGACACATGGTCGCTTCGACTATCAGCCGATCCATGAAGGAGACGGCTATCTCTGGCCGAACGGTGCGCGGCTCGCGGTCTACCTTGGCTTTAATCTGGAGCATTTCGCCTTCGGCGAGGGCCTGGGTGCTGCGCTTGGGCCGCTGTCGCCGCAACCCGACGTGCTGAACTACAGTTGGCGCGAATACGGCAACCGCGTCGGCGCGTGGCGCTGCATCGACCTGTTCGATTCGCTCGATATGCCGGCAGGTACGCTCATCAACACGTCGCTATACGATCACTGTCCGGCGCTGATCGACGCCTGCGTCGCGCGCGGCGACGAACTGATTGCGCATGGCCACACGAATGCGCAGCGTCAGAGCGATCTGGATCTGGAAGGCGAGCGCGCGCTGCTCGCGCATTGCCGCGCGCGTATCCAGCAACGTTCCGGCGTGATCCCGCAAGGATGGCTGTCGCCGTGGATCTCCGAATCGCATCGCACACCGGACCTGCTCGCCGAAACGGGCTATCGCTATACGCTCAACTGGTCCCATGACGATCGGCCCGTGCGCATGCACACGAGCGGCGGGCCGCTCTGGTCGGTTCCCTATCCGCAGGAGCTGAACGATCTGCCGATGATCATGGCGCGGCAGATGGACATGCGCGATTTCGCGGACATGATCGTCGATCAGTTCGACGAGATGCTCGAGCAGACGCAATGCTCGCGCAATTCTCAAGCGCTCGTCATGGGCATTGCGCTGCATCCGTATATCGTCGGGCAACCATACCGCTTGCGGCATCTGCGGCGCGCGCTCGCGCATATCGCCGGCTTGCGCGATGACATCTGGCTCACGACGCCCGGCGCGATTGCGCGCCATGTAGAGGAGGCCGTGCCCGCGTCGGCCAAAGCGGCATGAGCACCCTGCACGCGCCGATGCGGCACGGCAAGCGCGACAACGCGGGCGCGGACGGGCGCATCTATCAATCGATTTTCGAAGGCGTGTTGAATCGCAGGCTCACGCCGGGCACCAAACTGCCCGAGCCGGAACTGTGCGCGCTATTCGGAGTCGGGCGTGCGGTCGTGCGGCGCGCGCTGGAGAAGCTCGCGCATGACGGCATAGTCGTGTTGCGTCCGAACAAGGGCGCCGTGATCGCACAACCGACGCGCGAAGAAACCCGCGAGATTTTCGAGGCGCGGCGCGCGGTCGAGCGCGCGCTTGTCGAACTCGCGGCGCAACGCGCGAGCGTCGATGACATCGGCGCACTACGCAAGCAGCTAGCCGACGAGCATGAAGCCATGCATCGCTTCGATCAGCCTTCGTGGGCCAGGCTCGCAAGCGAGTTCCATCTGCGTATTGCCGCGCTGTCCGGCAATGCGATCCTCGAACGCTATCTGACGGAGCTGATTTCGCGCACTTCGCTGATCGTCGGCGCTTACGAACGGGTGGGCAACGCGCCATGCGAGCACGACGAGCACACCGCCATCCTGGACTGTCTGGAATCGCGCGATGCCGAAGGAGCGATCGCGCATATGACGGCCCATCTGCAAAGTCTGGAAGCGCGCATCGAGACGTCGCACATGCCAGGAACGAAGCGGCTTGCGCATCTGCTGGGCATCGAGCCCGATCGTTCAACACCTATGGAGTGACATGGAAATCGACTTCGAAGCGATCACCGAGTACCAGCGCTACAAGCTGATGGCAAGTCTGATCGTGCCGCGGCCCATCGCGCTGGTGACCACGCTCGGCGCGGATGGCACGGTGAATGCCGCGCCGTTTTCGATGTTCAATATGCTCGGAGAAGAGCCGCCGATTGTGATGTTGAGCGTCAACCGGCTGGCAGACGGTGCACTGAAAGACACCGCGGTGAATATTGCGCGCGAGAGGGAGTTCGTCGTGCATCTCGCGGATGAGCCGATTGCACAAAAGATGCATCGCTGTGGCGAGCGCTTTGCGCCCAATGTCAGCGAACTCGAAGAAGTGGGTTTTACCGCTCTCGTATCGACGCGCGTGAAGCCGCCTCGTATCGCGGAGGCACCCGTTGCGTTCGAATGCGAGCTCTGGGAAACGCTGCAAACGTCCAGCCGTCATATATTCATCGGCAAGGTGTTGATGCTGCATGCGCGTGACGAACTGATCGATCCCGAAAGCTGGCGCGTCAGATTGCAGCACTACTTTCCCGTGGGACGATTCGGTGCAAGCGATTATGTGACGACTCGGGATCGCTTCGAGTTGTGAGGTCACGCGTGCGGTCTTGTTGCTCGAATCGCGCTGGCTGTGAGCTGAGTCGCCGGAAGCGACTCAGTACTTCACTCGACAAGGGACTCGTTGTGCCGCGACTTCGCTCAGCGTCGGTGCCCGGCCGGCGGAATGTTCTGTGCATTCCTGCGATAGTCGGTCTCGTTCGCCCCTAACCTACCTCTGACATGAACTTCCTTCATTCACGTTCGTACCGAATCGTGATCTCGTGTGTAGCGATCATGGAACGCTCTGTTCTTGATAGCATCTTTACACCCACCGCCGAAATATTTTCGGTGCTTTGACACGCTGCGTGCTGCAATTCAAGCAGGAAATGTTCTTCTGTCGAGGCCGACGATGTTGAAACTGCTGATCCCTGTGCTAGGCAGGGAAGGCGCGCTCGAAGCCGCGCGCCACGCAGCGTTTCTCTTTGCCGAGAAATGCGTGGCACAGGTGGAGTTGATCGAGGTACTGGAAGAAGTGGGGGAAGGGCGCGCAGTTGCGTTCCAGTCGCGTGCGGCGTTGAGGCGGAGTGAGAAGCTATCGATGCGCGATGCGCTGACACGAACCTGCGCCGTGCTCGATGATGCCGGCGTACCTTACCGATGGAAGCGCGTCTTCGGCGCCCCCGAAAAAACCATAGCCGCCTATGCGGCGGCTCATGACTCCGATCTGGTCATACTCGATGCGAGCGGCCTCGGTTTTTTCAGGCGATGGGGCATACTCGCGCGGCTCTGGCGCCTGAGTCCTAAACCCATCACGATGCTGCATTAATTGTGTCCGGGCTACTGCGGCGCGCAGGACCCGTTCTACGGCGGCAGCCTCAAGGGTTTCCAGCCTGAGCGGTAGCTGTCGGCTTCGCCGGGATTCGGCGAAGAAAAAAAGAAGCCTCGACTTTCTGAACAAGTCGAGGCCGCAAACATCGCCACCCTGACCGACCGTTGCGGAGACAGCCCATCTCCAACGGTTGATGACGATGACCCTTGGCTTCAGTTGACTTCGCCGGCATTGCGCCGTGATAGCGAGGCAGCTGCATCGATGTTCACGCAGGCATCATCGGCTTCTTTCTTTGCGGCTGCGCGTTGCCGTTGTCTGCTGCGGTCAATGGCCTGGCCGCAAATGCGCTCGACGTCCGTCGCGCTCAGCGACGAAGCGACCTTCTGTGCATATTCATGATGACGTTGCGTAAGAGGTGCCGCCAGGTCCCTTGCGTCCATGTACCGAAGCAGTGCGATGTGCCTGTGTCCATGCCGGATGCTGCCGTCGTACAGCGCCAGCGCTGCCGTTGCGTCGCGCTCCAGGCGAACATCGGTGTTCAGTCGTCGCGTATCGGATCGTTTCATCGGAAATGAGCACGGTGGTGGTGAGCATGCCAAGACATGCGCGATCGATCGGAGAAGCGTCCCGTCGAAGCACAGTGTCTGTGCCGCCCACGAATATGGCAACGCCCACGTGGAAATACCACCAGGTGGGTAGTCCGCCGTGCGCATCGTCCCTGCAATTGCCCCCACTACCCCCAAAGAGGGAGCCCCCTCTGGCGGATTGCAACGCATGGCCGACCGACCATACTTGGAGACATGAACCACCCATGCGTTGCAGTGGAGCAGCATCATGAGAAGCCGACATTTCCTGACCTATCAGCAGATCTTCGACCACGCTGTCGAGCATCTTTTCGGACAGGGCCGCGCCGCGCTGCTTCCGCGTGGAGGCGGTGCGTATCGCGGTTATTGCGGCGGGTGTCCCGTCGGCAGCTTCATCCGGCCGCGCGACTACATGACGGCGATGGAAGGCGTGCCTGTCCGTTATATCGGCAAGGAAGCATCGGACGTGATACCCGCTTATATGGACGTCGGCATCGGGGCGCTGAGAAAGGCGCTGCTGCGCGCCAATATCAACGTCTACGATCCCGTAACGATCGAGTTGCTCAGCTGTTTGCAGAACGTGCACGACGTGTTCGGCAAATGGGAGTGGCGCGAGCGGCTGCATTCGATCGCGCGGCAGTTTGCGCTGTCGGCAGACCTGGTGAAGGCGGCAGCGTGATCGCCGCAGGTGCTTGCATTCAAAGCGATTCAAGAACGGGTGTGTGAGGTGACGATCATGAACAGCCATCAGCAGACTTTGCGCCAACTCATCGAGAAATGGCTGTCGCCGACGCCGGCAACGCCCGTGCGCGTGACCCGCTTCAGCCGCACGCGCGACAGCAACCGGCGCTATGTGTGCGTGGAAGTGGCGCGTTCCGCGTGCCCGGTGGCCATCGTGTTCTTCCGGCACGGCGACGGCGTCTGGAGAGTGTTCCCGCCCGACCGCGAGCGCCCGGCAATGGCCTGCCCGCAAGCCGCATGACAGGCGCAGCATGGTCGGGTTTAGCCTATGATGAAAGCGTCGGCGCGGCGCTTGCCAGCCGATACAGGTATGAGGATTAGGACGTGGAGCCTGTCAATACCGTACTGCTGATCGACGATCACGCGCTGTTCCGCAAGGGCGTCGCGCAACTGATCCAGATGAACCCGGCGTTTCGCGTCGTCGGCGAGGCGTCGTCGGGGCGCGTAGGCGTCGACCTCGCGGTTCGGCTCAAGCCGGACGTCGTACTGATCGACCTCAACATGCCGGATATGAATGGGATCGAAACGCTCGAAATGATGCGGCAACACGGCGTCGATGCCCGCTTTCTGATGCTGACGGTGTCGGACAACGAACGCGATGTGGTCGCTGCGCTGCGCGCCGGCGCGAGCGGCTATCTGCTGAAGGACATGGAGCCGGAAGAATTGTGCCTCAATCTGCAGAAGGCGCTGCAGGGCACGGCCGTGCTCAGTGAGGCGGTGACGGGCAAGCTTTTCCACGCACTATCGGCCGGGCAGCCGCTGCCTGCCAATCAGTCGAATCTCTCCGTGCGCGAGCAGGAAGTCCTGGACTATCTCGTCGAAGGGATGTGCAACAAGGAGATTGCCCGCAAGCTCGACATCAGCGTCGGAACGGTCAAGGTCCACGTCAAGCATCTGTTGCACAAGCTCGATCTGCACTCGCGCGTCGAAGCCGTCGTGTGGCATCACGAGCAGGCTGCGCGCCGCAATCCGCCGGGTGCGTGAGCGTTGCATCGCCGCTGCGTCCGGCTTGCGCGCGCGCTTCATGGTTGGCCACTGGTACTATTCGCCCTAACGGGACGCCGCGAACCGGCGGCTCCCGTCATCCAATTGCCGATAGCCAAGTGTAGAGCCAAGCGATGAAGAGCGAGATAGAACCCGATCCGACCACTCAGATGGAAGACACGGGCGACGGAAGATCGATTGAGTCGTTCCTCGGCAAGGTCGTCAAGGAGCACCGCACGAATCAGGGGCTCACGATTGCCGACCTCGCCGAACAAAGCGGCCTGTCGCGCAGCATGGTGTCGAAGATCGAGAACGGGCAGGTGTCGACCAGTCTCGATTCGATCGTGAGCCTTGCGCGCGCGTTGGGCATTTCCATTTCCGCGCTGTTCAAGAACTTCGAGCATCGCGAGGGCAATGCGCAGCATGTGAAGGCCGGCAAGGGCATGGAGGTGGTACGGCGCGGGACCACCAAGGGGCATACGTATCATCTGCTCGCGTACGACCAGGGGCCCGTCAAGCTCTTCGAGCCGTTCCTCATCACGATGGACGACGAGGCCGAAGTGTTTCCCACCTTCGAACATCCCGGCACGGAGTTCATCTACATGCTCCAGGGCAAGATGGAGTATCGGCACGGCAATCGCAGCTATCTGCTGCAGCCGGGCGATGCACTGACGTTCCGCGGCTCGGTCGCGCACGGTCCCGAGCGTCTCATCAAACTGCCCATCCGCTTCATCACCGTCATCATGTACGGGCAGTCGCCCGATCTGGACACCTGAACGCCATGCGCCCGTCTCTCCGACGGGCCACCGATGCATACGCATCCACGCATCCACGCGTGCCGCAGCCATTCTTTCCCGTCGTCTGATACGCAGCCGTTCCGCGCAACGAAGTGCTGCGCGCCTTCCTTCGTCTTTCCACTTGGCATCGAGCCGCGCATTCGAGGTACGCGCGGGCTATCGCTCATGCGTTCGGGGTATGCGCCCGGCGGTACCCCGAGGTAGGTAGAGCGACGGCTACGGAAGTTGTACGGGTGTTTCCTGACAGGAAAAAAAGTTGATTACCATTGACACTCGAATTTGGCATGGCTACTGTTGTGCTCAATGATTCCTCTTCGAATCGACTACACCATGTCCTCCAATACGCACCGCTTCACGCTGACTCTGTCCTGTCCCGACCGCATTGGCATCGTGTCGGCTGTAAGCACGTTCCTTGCCGAGCATCGCGGGTGGATCATCGAGGCCACCCATCACGCGGACGAGGTCGAGAAGCGCTTCTTCATGCGCCATGAGATCGTGGCGGAGTCGCTGCCGTTCGGCATCGGCGGGTTTCGCGAGCGCTTCGCTCACATCGCGAAGGAGTTCGCGATGGACTGGAAGATCTCGGACAACTCGGTGAAGAAGCGCGTCGTGATACTCGTGTCGAAGCTCGAGCACTGTCTCTACGATCTGCTTGCGCGCTGGAAAGCGGGCGAGCTGGACATCGAGATTCCGTGTGTGATCTCGAACCACGAGACATGGCGCAGCTTCGTCGAGTGGCACGGCATTCCGTTTCATTGCGTGCCCGTCACGCCCGACAACAAGGCGCAGGCCTACGACGAAGTACAGCGTCTGTTCGAAGACGCGCACGCCGACACGATGGTTCTCGCGCGCTACATGCAGGTGCTGTCACCGAAGCTGTGTGCGGACTATCCCGGCCGGATCATCAACATCCATCACTCGTTCCTGCCGAGCTTCGTCGGCGCGAAGCCTTATCACCAGGCCTATAGCCGTGGCGTGAAGCTGACGGGCGCCACCTGTCACTACGTGACGGAAGAACTCGATCAGGGGCCGATCATCGAGCAGGACGTGATCCGCGTGAGTCATTCGGACCGGCCGGACGATCTCGTGCGCCTTGGCCGCGACATCGAGAAGACCGTGTTGGCGCGAGGCTTGCGTTATCACATCGAGGACCGCGTGCTGATCCACGGCAACAAGACAATCGTGTTGCGCTAAGCACGCGGCCGCTTCCCCAACCGAACACGTCCCACAGCCGCCCCGCGCGGGGCTGCATAAAGGAGCGTTTTATGCCTTGGCGTCTCGTCCGCTTCGCTCTCTCGAAGAAACATCCCGAACCGAGGATGTTCACGAGACACGACACTTTGCGTCGTTCATATGACGTTGTGATCATCGGCGCGGGCGGCCACGGTCTTGCGTCCGCCTACTATCTCGCGAAAGAGCACGGCATCAAGAATGTCGCGGTGCTCGAGAAGGGGTATATCGGAGGAGGTAATACCGGGCGTAACACCACCATCATCCGCTCGAATTATCTGACGCCCGAAGGCGTGCAGTTCTACGACGAGTCGGTGAAGCTGTGGCAGGACCTGTCGCAAGACTTCGATCTGAACCTGTTCTATTCGACGCGCGGCCATTACACGCTCGCGCACACCGATTCGGCGATGCGCACGATGCGCTGGCGCGCCGAGGTCAACAAGCACTACGGGGTGGACTCGGAAGTCGTGGGTCCGAACGAGGTGAAGAAAGCCGCGCCGATGATCGACATCTCGTGCGGCGGCGTCGCGCCCATCATGGGTGCGCTGTATCACGCGCCGGGCGCGGTCGCGCGGCACGATGCGGTTGCCTGGGGTTACGGGCGCGGCGCCGACCAGCGCGGCGTCGAGATCCATCAGCAGACGGAAGTGCTCGGAATCGATGTGGCGGGCGGCAAGGTCAAGGGCGTGAAGACCTCGCGCGGCTATATTTCGACCGGCAAGGTGCTGTGCGCGGTGGCCGGGTCGACGCCGCGCGTGACGGACATGGTCGGTGTGCGCACGCCGATCTTCATTCATCCGTTGCAGGCGATGGTGAGCGAGCCGCTCAAACCGTGGCTCGATCCGATTCTCGTATCGGGCAGCCTGCACGTGTACATCAGCCAGTCGGCACGAGGCGAACTCGTGATGGGCGCGTCGCTCGATCCGTACGAACTGCACTCGACCCGCTCGACGCTCGATTTCGTCGAAGGCCTCACGGCGCACATGCTCGAAATGTTCCCGTTCCTGTCGCAGGCGAAGGTGATGCGTCAATGGGCGGGGATGGCCGACATGACGCCGGACTTCGCGCCGATCATGGGCAAGACGCCCGTCGAAGGCTTCTATCTCGACGCGGGCTGGGGCACGTGGGGTTTCAAGGCTACGCCCGTGTGCGGCAAGACGATGTCCCACACGGTGGTCAACGATGCCGCTCATCCGCTGATCGAGGGCTTCTCGCTCGACCGCTTCCGCCGCTTCTCGCTCACGGGCGAGAAGGGCGCGGCATCCGTCGGTCACTGACCTGGAGAATCACGATGAAGATCATGACCTGTCCGGTGAACGGCGCGCGCCCGGTGTCGGAATTCGCATACTGGGGCGAAGTTCGTCCGATGCCCGACCCGTCGACGGCCAGCGACGCGCAATGGGCCGACTACGTGTTCTGCCGCAATGGCGCAGCGGGCGTCAAGCAGGAATGGTGGTGCCACACGCCGAGCAATACGTGGTTCATCGCCGAGCGCGACACCGCGAAAGATCTCGTGCTGCGCACGTGGCTCGCGAGCGGGGAGGCCTGAATGCGTTTGACTCCTCATCGCGGCGAATGGATCGAGCGCAACACGCGCATCGAGTTCTCATACGAAGGCAGGCCATACTCGGGCCTCGCCGGCGACACGATCACCAGCGCACTGTGGGCTTCCGACGTGCGCGTGCTTGGCCGCAGCTTCAAGTATCACCGGCCGCGCGGCGTGCTGTCGCTTGCCAATCACGACGTCAACGTGATGCTTCAGGACGGCCAGCGGCTGAACGTGCGCGCCGACGTGACAGCACTGACGCCGGGCGGCAAGTGGCATTCCGTCAACACGTTCGGCGGTGTCGAGGCGGATCGCGCGCGCATCGTCGGCAAGCTTTCGGCGTTCCTTCCTGTCGGCTTCTATTACAAGGCGTTTTATAGCAAGCGCTGGTTCCCGCGCTGGGAACGCATGTTCCGCGCGATGACGGGCCTCGGCACGGTCGATTTCAATGCGCCGCATATCCGCACGCCGAAGCGCTACGGCTTTTGCGACGTGCTCGTGATCGGCGCAGGGCCGTCGGGCCTGTCGGCGGCGCTGGCGGCCGCGCAAGCGGGTGCGGATGTCGTCGTCGTCGACGAGAACGCACGCGTCGGCGGCAGCGGCGGCTATCAGCTGGGCGGCGACGAGCAGCGCTTCGACGTGAGCCGCACGCTGGAAACGCACGTGCTCGGGCATCCGCGCATCCGCGTGATGACGAACACGCTCGCGGCAGCCTATTACGCCGATCTGTGGGTGCCGCTGGTGGACTCGACGCGCATCACCAAGATGCGCGCGAAAGCGGTGATCGTCGCGAGCGGCGCGTTCGAGCAGCCCGCCGTGTTTCGCAACAACGATCTGCCGGGCGTGATGCTGGCGTCGGCGGCGCAACGGCTTGCTTATCGCTATGCCGTCGCGCCCGGCAAGCGCGCGGTGGTGCTGGCCGCGAATGCCGACGGCTATCGCGCGGCGCTCGACATGCTCGCGCGCGGCATCGAAGTAGTGGCCGTGGTGGATTTGCGCGCGTCGCATGCGAGCGGCGATATCGAACGCGAGCTCAGGACGAAGGGCGTCGATGTAATGGCATCGAGCTGCGTCGTCGAGGCCGTAGCGGACAAAACAGGCGGACGGCTGACGGGCGTGCGCGTCGGTGCCTTCTCGACACAAAGCAGCTTGCGCGATTCGACGGCAAACACGCGTCTGATCGAATGCGACACGCTGCTGATGAGCGTCGGCTGGGCACCTGCTGCGAATCTGCTGTATCAGGCGGGCACGAAAATGCAGTTCGATCACGCGGTAGAACAGTTCGTGCCCGAGCAATTGCCGCCCGGCGTGTTCGCTTGCGGCCGCGTGAATGGCGTGTACACGCTCGGCCACAAGCTGCAGGACGGCGAGCGCGCCGGCCTGCAGGCCGCGGCGCACTGCGGTTTCGGCGACGGCAGGACGGCGGGCGCGATGCAGGCGCGAATCGCGGAACACGAATCGCCGTCGCATCCGTGGCCGATCGTCGGCCATGCGTCGGGCAAGAACTTCGTCGATTTCGACGAAGACCTGCAGCTGAAGGATTTCGAAAATGCCGTGCAGGAAGGCTTCGACAACATCGAACTGCTGAAGCGTTTCTCGACCAACGGCATGGGTCCGAGCCAGGGCAAGCACTCGAACATGAACGGCTTGCGCGTTCTTGCGCGGCTGACGGGCAAGGAGCCTCAGCAAGTCGGCACGACGACGGCGCGGCCATTCTTCCACCCCGTGCCGATGTCGCATCTCGCCGGACGCGGCTTCAATCCGGAACGGCGCACGCCGCTTCATGCGCAGCATCAGTTGCTCAATGCAGTGTGGATGGCGGCTGGCGTCTGGCAGCGTCCGGAGTATTACGCCGTCGCGGGCAAGGCGCGGGCGGCCTGCATCGAAGAAGAAGCGCTCGCCGTGCGCAACGGCGTGGGCATCATCGATGTCGGCACACTCGGCAAGATCGAAGTGCGCGGACCGCAGGCCGCCGAGTTTCTCGAACGCGTGTACGTGTCGAAGTACGCGGGGTTGAAAGCGGGCATGACGCGCTACGCCGTGATGTGCGACGAGTCCGGTGTCGTGATCGACGACGGCGTGATCGCGCGTCTCGCCGACGACCACTTCTATTTCACGACCACGACCTCGGGTGCGGCTGCCATCTATCGCGAGCTGTCCCGCCTCAACACGATCTGGCAGCTCGACTGCGGCATCGTCAACGTGACGGGCGCGTTCGCAGCCGTGAATCTCGCCGGGCCGGCGTCGCGCGCGGTGCTCAGCAAGCTCGTCGATCTCGATCTGTCGTCGGCGGCCTTCCCTTATCTGGGCGTGCGCGTGACGGGCGTCACGCTCGGTCAGAACCGCGTGCCTGCGCGTCTGATGCGAGTGGGTTTCGTCGGCGAATGGGGCTACGAAATCCACATCCCGGCCGACTATGGCGCGGCCCTCTGGCGCGCGCTGCTCGAAACGGGCAACCCATATGGCGTGCGTCCGTTCGGCGTCGAAGCGCAGCGTCTGCTGCGGCTGGAAAAAGGTCACGTGATCGTGAGCCAGGACACGGACGGCCTGACGACGCCGCGCGACGCGGGCATGGCATGGGCCGTGAAGATGGACAAGCCGTTTTTCGTCGGCAAGCGCAGTTTGCAGATCATCGATCAGACGCCGGCCAAGCAGTGTCTCGTCGGCTTCGCGCTCGATGCGGGCGTGCGCGACAGCAGTCTGCGCGAGTGTCATCTGGTGATCGAACGCGGCGAGATTGCGGGGCGGGTCACGAGCGTCGCGTGGAGCGCGACTCTGCAAAAGACCATTGGGCTCGCGTTTGTGCGGCCGTCTCAAGCTGAGCCCGGCACGCGCATCACATTCCGTGCGAACGGCGGCCGCATGGTGTCCGCGACCGTCGTGCCGACACCGTTCTATGACCCTGAGAGCGAGCGTCAGAAAGACGCCGTAACGATAACAGCAGCTGCGCCGAGGAAGGAGACAGCATGAACGCACCACTTCGAATGAGCCCGATGTGCGATGCATGGAAATCGCCCGGCCTGCGCTCGAGCGTGCGAGAAGGCATGCGCGTCGAGGAACAGGTCGATGCTGCCGACACCGTGCGTGCGGCGACGCTCGGCATTGCCGACGTGTCGTTCCTGCCGCGAACCGGCTTCAAGGGCAAGGGCGCGGCGGCATGGCTGCAGGCACAGGAAATCCCCGTGCCGGAGCAGCCGAACAGCTGGGCCCCGCTTGCGGGCGGCGGCGTGGTCCTGCGGCTCGGCCTCTCCGAGTACCTGATCGAAGACGGCCTGACGCAAGGCAGTTCGGCCAGGATGGCTCACCTGGACACGCCCGTGCATGTTTATCCCGTGCTGCATCAGGACGTCGCGCTCGTGTTGTGCGGCGACGCCGTGCACGAGCTGCTGCTGCAAACCTGCAATGTCAATTTCGCCGCCCTCGATCCGGCGGGCCGGCCAGTCGTGCTGACTTCGATGGCGGGCGTCGCCGTCACCGTCATGCCGGGCGTCCGGGCGGGTAGGCCTTACTACCGGATATGGGCCGACGGCACCTACGGCCTGTATCTGTGGGAAAGCCTTGCCGGCATCGCTCGCGAGCTGGGTGGCGGCCCTGTCGGGGTCGCCGCGATCACGGAGATCGACTAGCCGGCAATCCGGCAGCGAGCAAGTAGTCGACGCGGGCGCGATGACGGGCCGGCGTTTTTCGAAACCCTGGACTTATCACGTTTGAGGACATTGACATGACCCCCGAAGACGCCCGGAAGTTTCTTAAAGACAACGAGGTGAAGTACATCCTCGCGCAATTCGTCGACATTCACGGAGTCGCGAAGACGAAGTCCGTGCCTGCCGCACACCTCGACAGCATCCTCACGGCAGGCGCCGGTTTCGCGGGCTTCGCGGTGTGGGGGCTCGGTATCGATCCGCAAGGGCCCGACTTCATGGCCGTCGGCGATATCAATACCCTGCAACTGGTGCCCTGGCAGCCGGGCTACGCGCGCATTGTCTGCGACGGGCATGTGAAGCGCGAGCCCTGGCCGTTCGAAAGCCGTGTGACGCTGAAGAAGCAGGTCAGCCGCCTCGAAGATCGAGGCTGGATTCTGAACACGGGTCTTGAGCCGGAATTCTCGCTGCTGCGCAAGGGCGCCGATGGCGGGATCGTGCCGTGCGATCACACCGATGCGCTGCCGAAGCCGTGCTACGACTACAAGGGGCTGTCGCGTTCGCGCGTGTTCCTCGAAAAGCTGACCGATGCGCTGATCAAGGCGGGCATCGACGTCTATCAGATCGACCATGAAGACGCGAACGGCCAGTTCGAAATCAACTACACGTACACCGATTGCCTGAAGTCCTGCGATCACTATGTGTTCTTCAAGATGGCGGCGGCGGAGATCGCGAACGAACTGGGTCTCGTCTGCTCGTTCATGCCGAAGCCTTTCGCGAATCGTCCCGGCAATGGCATGCACATGCACATGTCGATATCCGACGGCAAGAAGAACCTGTTCGCCGACGATCATGACGAGACCGGCCTCGGTCTGTCGAAGCTCGCCTATCACTGGACGGCGGGCATTCTCAAGCACGCGGCCGCGCTCACCGCCATCTGCGCGCCGACCGTCAATTCGTACAAGCGGCTCGTGGTCGGGCGTTCGCTGACGGGGGCGACGTGGGCGCCCGCGTATGTCAGCTACGGCGACAACAACCGCTCGTCGATGGTGCGCATTCCGGGTGGACGGATCGAGTTGCGCCTGCCTGATGCGGCGTGCAACGCGTACCTCGCGACGGCGGCCGTGATCGCGGCGGGCCTCGATGGTGTCGAGAACCGGCTGGAGCCCGGCAAGCCGTGTAACGCCAATCTCTACGAGATGTCGCCCGAACAGCTCAAGGAGAACGGCATCAGCATCCTGCCGCAAAACCTGGAAGCCGCATTGTGCGCGCTCGAACGCGACGAAGTGATGCTCGAAGCGCTCGGACCGGCGGGCGGCGAATTTCTTCGTCTGAAGCACATGGAGTGGATCGAGTACATGCGCCATGTGTCGGACTGGGAACAGAAGACCTACCTCGAATTTTTCTGATCGAGAAACCGAACAGCTTTCCGCTTGACTATGAGCGCGAGGAGATAACGATGTGTGGAATTGTCGGACTACTCGTCAAGAAGCCGGCGTTGCGTGAACGGCTCGGCGAATTGATGGTGCCCATGCTGCTGGGCATGACGGAGCGCGGCCCCGACTCGGCCGGCCTTGCGGTGTTCACGGAACCCGTCGCCGACGGCGTGCGCAAGATCAGCCTTTACTCGGGCCTGACGGAAGAGGGCGCCGACTTCAACTGGCAAGGCCTGGTGCATGAACTGAACCAGCATCTCGGCGCGAAGGCGTCGGTGCAGGTCAGGGACAATCACGCGGTGCTGAGCGTGGCCATCGACGCCGAGACGGTCAAGCACTGGATTCGCGAAACGCATCCGGGGCTGCACGTGCTGTCGACGGGCCGCATGATCGACCTCTACAAGGACACAGGCACGCCCGGCCAGGTCGCGGACCGCTACGCGTTCAGCGGCCTGACGGGCACGCATCTGGTCGGCCATACGCGCATGGCGACGGAATCTGCCGTGACGCCCGATCGCGCGCATCCGTTCACGGCAGGCGAAGACTTTTGCCTCGTGCACAACGGCTCGCTGTCGAATCCGAACGGTGTGCGGCGCATGCTGGAGCCGCATGGCATCCGCTTCGATACCGACAACGACACGGAAGCCGCGTGCCGCTTTCTCGAATACCGGCTGCGCGAAGGCGACGATCTTGAAGTCGCGCTGCAAAAGGGCTTCGAGCAGCTCGACGGTTTCTACACGTTCCTGATGGGGACGCCCGACAAGCTCGCGCTGATCCGCGATCCGTTCGCCTGCAAGCCCGCCGTGGTGGCGGAGACGGACGATCTCGTCGCGATCGCATCCGAGTTCCGCTCGCTCGCGCACCTGCCCGACATCAAGCATGCGCGCGTTTTCGAACCCGCTCCCGAGGAGATGTACGTATGGACAGTGTGAACTTCGACCTGGCGTCTGCCTCGGTGACGGACGTGAACGGCTTCCTGCATCGAGAGGCCGCGAAAGCGGGCACGCGCCGCGTGCTGATCTCGAATCCCGACGGTGCGCACAACATCGCGGTGGGCATCGATTGTCCCATCGAAGTCGAGATCGACGGTCATGCCGGCTATTACGCCGCCGGCATGAACAAGGAGGCGAAAGTGACCATCTCGGGCAGCGCCAGCACGGGCGTGGCCGAGAACATGATGAGCGGCCGCGTGCACGTGAAGGGCTTCGCATCCAACGCGGCGGGCGCGTCGGCGCACGGCGGGCTGCTCGTCATCGAAGGCGATGCGGGCCTGCGCTGCGGCATCTCGCTCAAGGGCGCCGACATCGTCGTGAAGGGATCGGTCGGCAGCTTCTCGGCGTTCATGGCGCAGGCAGGCCGGATCGTGATTTGCGGCGATGCCGGCGATGCGCTCGGCGATTCGCTATACGAGGCGGTGATCTATGTGCGCGGCAAGGTCAAGTCGCTCGGCGCCGATGCGCGCGAAGAGCCGATGCAGCCCGCCGACGTGGAAGCCGTCGCGCAGTTGCTGCGCGCGGCGGGCCCGGCCTTTGCGGAGATCGATCCCAAGGAATTCAGGCGCGTTGCATCGGCCCGCTCGCTGTATCACTGGAATGCCGACGCGAATCAGGAATATTGAACCGGGGACCCCGCCATGGAAATCAAGCCCGTACACATGAAACACATCGCCACCGAAGAGTCCTGGGGCTTCGACCGCAAGACGATCGACTATATCCAGAACGCCGCGGCACACGGACTGTATGAAATCCGTGGCCTCGGTGCAAAGCGGCGCGTGCCGCATTTCGACGACTTGCTGTTTCTCGGCGCCTCGCTGTCGCGCTATCCGCTCGAGGGATACCGCGAAAAATGCGTGACGAAGACCGTGCTCGGCACGCGCTTCGCGAAGAAGCCGATCGAACTCGCGATTCCCATCACCGTCGCGGGCATGAGCTTCGGCGCGTTGTCGGCGAACGTGAAGGAGTCACTCGGCCGTGCGGCCACGGAACTCGGCACGTCGACCACGACGGGCGACGGCGGCATGACGCAGGAAGAGCGGCGTTCGTCGAAGACGCTGGTCTATCAGTGCCTGCCGTCGCGCTACGGCTTCAATCCCGATGACGTGCGCAAGGCCGACGCGATCGAAGTCGTGATCGGACAGGGCGCGAAGCCGGGCGGCGGCGGCATGCTGCTCGGCCAGAAGATCTCGCCGCGCGTCGCGAAGATGCGCACGCTGCCCGAAGGGATCGACCAGCGCTCGGCCTCGCGCCATCCCGACTGGACGGGCCCCGACGATCTGCAGATCAAGATTCTCGAACTCCGCGAGATGACAGACTGGCAGACGCCGATTTACGTGAAGGTCGGCGCGACGCGCACGTTCAACGACGTGAAGCTCGCGGTGCATGCGGGCGCGGACGTGATCGTAGTCGACGGCATGCAGGGCGGCACGGCGGCGACGCAGACCTGCTTCATCGAGAACGTCGGCATTCCGACGCTCGCCGCGCTTCGTCAGGCCGTCGATGCCCTTGAAGACCTGAACATGAAAGGCCAGGTGCAGCTGATCATTTCGGGCGGCATCCGCAGCGGCGCCGACGTCGCGAAGGCGCTGGCAATGGGCGCCGATGCCGTGGCCATCGGCCAGGGCGTGCTGGTGTCGCTGGGCTGCAATAGCGGCTCGTACATCGAGAACGGCCAGCACGTGTCCGCGCTCGACGACTACGCGCGCCTCGGCACTGCACCGGGCTTCTGCCACCACTGCCATACGGGCAAGTGCCCCGTCGGCATCACGACACAGGACGCGGTGCTGCAGGAGCGTCTGAAGCCCGAAGTCGGCGCGCAGCGTCTGAAGAACTACCTGAAGACGGTGAACATGGAGCTGACGACAATCGCGCGCGCGTGCGGCAAGCAGAACGTCCACCATCTGGAGCCGGAGGACCTCGTGGCGCTCACGGTCGAAGCGGCTGCAATGGCGCGCGTGCCGCTCGCCGGGACCAACTGGATTCCTGGCTTGAACGGCGCACGATGACAGCGCAACTGATCGATGGCCGACATCTCGCGCGGCGTCTGCGCGCGCGCTTTCGCGAGCGCGTGGCAGCGCTGTCCGCGCGCGGTGTCGTGCCGGGTCTCGCCGTGGTGCTGGTCGGCGACAATCCCGCGTCGGAACTGTATGTCGCGAACAAGGTGAAAGCCTGCGCGGACTGCGGCGTGCGCTCGTTCATGCACCGCTTTCATATGGACTGCCGCGAGACGGAACTGCTCGACCGCATCGCCGCGCTCAACGTCGAGCGCGGCACGCACGGCATTCTGGTGCAACTGCCGTTGCCGCCGCAGATCAATGCGCGCCGCGTGCTGGAGAGCATCGTCGTCGACAAGGACGTGGACGGTTTCCATCTGTACAACGTCGGTGCACTGGTGGTCGGCAATTCGATTTTTCCGCCTTGCACGCCGTATGGGGTTCAGCTTCTGCTGGAAACCACGGGCATCGACGTGGCGGGCAAGAACGTCGTGGTGGTGGGCGCGAGCAATATCGTCGGCAAGCCGATGGCGCTGATGCTGCTGCAAAGGGAGGCGACCGTCACCGTGTGTCACGTGAAGACGCGGGACCTCGCGCAGCACACGATCCATGCCGACATCCTTGTCGTCGCCGCGGGCAAGCCGGGGCTCATCAAGGCGGAGATGGTGAAGGAAGGCGCGATCGTGATCGATGTCGGTATCAATCGCATGGCGGATGGGCGTATTGTTGGCGATGTCGATTTCGAACCCGTGCGCGAGCGGGCGTCGTGGATCACGCCGGTGCCCGGCGGCGTCGGGCCGATGACGGTCACGATGCTGATCGAAAACACACTGCGCTCGGCCGAGCGTTTTGCCGACGGGGAAGCGTTTCATCCGCCGCAGCCTTTCTGGCAGGTGCCGGCAGGCTAGGGCAAGCATCGTTGCAGGAGACCTTCGATGGCTGACGATACACGCAACGCACTCGAAACCGCTGCGCAACTTGCGCTGGCGTTCCATGACGCGCGCGGGTCGCGTCCGACTGGTCCGGTGGCGAGTTTCGGCGAACTGCACGCGGCATTCGGCGGCCCGACGCCGGAGCAGGGCGAGCCTGCCAGTGCCGTGATCGCGCGGCTCGCGGCCATCGCGCAGCCCGGCTTGCTGGGCACGGCGGGGCCGCGCTTCTTCGGCTGGGTTGCGGGCGGCTCGCATCCTGCGGGCGTCGCGGCGGACTGGCTCACGAGCGTCTGGGGGCAGAATGCCGCCACTTACCACGGTGCCCCCGCCGCCGCCGTCGCCGAGCAGGTGGTGGCGCAATGGCTCCTCGATCTGCTGGATTTGCCGCGCAGTTGTTCGGTCGGCTTCACGACGGGCGCGACGATGAGCAACTTCGTGTGCCTTGCCGCCGCCCGCGACGCCGTGCTGCGCCGTGCGGGCTGGGACGTCGAAGCCGACGGCCTGTGCGGCGCGCCGCGCATTTCCGTCTATGTCGGCGAAGGCGTGCACGCAAGCGTGCGTGCCGCGTTGCGCTATCTCGGCATCGGCGAGCGTTCCGTGATCGAGGTCGCCGCCGACGAAGCGGGGCGCATGCAGCCGTCCGCATTGCGCGACGCAGTCGCGCGGCACGATGGACCGCTGATCGTCATTGCGCAGGCGGGCCACATGATGACGGGCGCGTTCGATTCCGTCGGCGAGATCGCCGCGTGCGCGCACGAGCATGGCGGATGGGTTCATGTCGATGCTGCGTTCGGCCTGTGGGCGCGAGCATGCCCCGAGCGCATGCATCTCGCGGCGGGCATCGAACACGCCGACTCGTGGGCGGCCGACGCCCATAAATGGCTGCAGGCGCCGTACGACACGGGCTGCGCATTCGTGCGCGACGCCGACGCGCACCGGCGCGCGATGTCGATTCGCGCGAGCTATCTGCCGCAAGCCGAAGATGGCGCTCGCGACCCGGCGCACTACACGCCGGAGCTCTCGCGGCGTGCGCGGGGCTTTTCGCTGTGGGCACTGGTGCGCACGCTCGGACGCGAAGGGATCGCGGCGATGATCGCACGGCATTGCGCGCTGGCGTGCCGTATCGCGCGCCGGCTTGCACGCGGGCCGGGCGTCGCGCTGCTCAACGAAGTCGAGTTGAACCAGCTGATCGTGCGTTTCGGTTCGGCCTACGATGGCTCGCTCGCCGACGAACTGACGTTGCGCACAGTCCAGCGCATTCAGGCTCAGGGCGTATGCGATGTGCGCGAGGCTGTGTGGCAGGGGCGCACGGTGATGCGCCTGTCGGTCATTTCATGGGCGACGACGGAGCGCGATGCGGATTGCGCCGCCGATGCGATCCTGTCGGTGTGGGATCAGGTGCATGGCGAGTATCTGTGTCAGGAGCGCGAGGCGATGGCGCTGGCGTTGGGTTGATCGCGGCGCTACCGCTTCTTTGCCTGGCCAGGTGAGAGCGGCATAGGGCGGCCCACGGGCCGCCCTTCGCATGCCCGCTATCTGTTATTCCCGATTGCATCCGCGGTCGCGAGCAGCGCCTCGGCCATACGGATGCTCGCGGCGTCGATCAGCCGGCCATCCAGCGAAACCGCGCCTTTGCCTTCCTTCGCGGCTTGAGCCATCGCGTCCATGATGCGGCGTGCCTTCGTGACTTCGGCTTCAGCGGGCGTGAACACCCGATTGGCGAGCTCGATCTGCGACGGGTGGATCGCCCATTTGCCCTCATAGCCCAGCACAGCGGCGCGGCGCGCGGCGGCGTCGTAGCCATCGGGGTCGCTGAAATCGCCGAACGGGCCGTCGATGGGACGTAGCCCATACGCGCGGCACGCTACCATCATCCGCGTTTGCGCAGCGTGCCATTGGTCTGCCCAGAAGTAGTCGCGCTCGCCGCGCTCGTTCTTGTCAGTGAGCACGCCGTAGTCGCGATTGACGCCGCCGATCACCGTCGTGCGCGCGCGCGTCGATGCCGCGTAGTCCGCGACGCCGAACGACATCGCCTCCAGACGGCGGCTCGACTGCGCGATGCGCTCGACGTTCGCCATGCCGAGCGCGGTTTCGATCAGCACTTCGAAGCCGATCTTCTTCGTGCGCCGGCGCGCGGCTTCGATCTGTGTGACGAGCATGTCGACGGCATACACGTCCGCGGCCACGCCGACCTTCGGAATCAGGATCATGTCCAGACGCGGGCAAGCTTCGACGATATCGACGACGTCGCGATACATGTAGTGCGTATCGAGACCGTTGATGCGAACCATCATCGTCTTGGTGCCCCAGTCAATCTCGTTGAGTCCCTCGACGATGTTCTTGCGCGCCTGCTCCTTGTCGTCCGGCGCGACGGCGTCTTCGCAGTCGAGAAAGACGATGTCGGCAGCCGAGCGCGCGGCCTTCTCGAACATCGCGGTATTCGAGCCGGGCACGGCCAGCTCGGAACGATGCAGCCGCGCTTTGGCCTGCTCGATGACAGTGAAGCTCATATGCGTTCTCCTGTAGGCAATCTTTGAAGGTTTCGGCGATGGGCACTCAGCCCGTCGCGCCGAATCCCGATGCAATGCAGTTGATGGACAGCAGCAGCGGCACCTGGTACGCGCGCCGCTGCCGTTCCGTTTGCGCCGAACGGTAGAGGCGAAGCAGTTCGATCTGCTGGCGGCTGATCAGGTCGATGGCTGGCAACCGGCGCTGCAGACGGGCACTGAACTTCGGAAAGCGCGTGCCCGGCCCAGGCGAACCCGTGACGGCCTGCACCATCTTCAAGGTCAGCCTGTATTCGGCTTCGATCTGCGTAAAGATGGTGTCGCGTATCTGCTCGTCGGGAACGAGGTTCGCGTATTCGCGCGCGATCTCCAGGTTGACCTGCGCGAGCGTCTTCTCGACTTCGTCGATGACGAGCCTGAAGAGCCGCGATTCCTGGAACATGCGCCGCAGCAGATCGAGTCCGCGTTCCTGCCGCACGCAGAGAAATCCGTCGATCGCGCTGCCGACGCCATACCAGCCGGTCAGCGCATGACGGTTCTGCGCCCATGCGAAAACCCACGGAATCGCGCGCAGGTCCTGCAGACTCTTCGCGCCGAACCGGCGGGCAGGGCGCGAGCCCATGTTGAGCATCGACAGTTCTTCGAGCGGGCTCGCCGCCTGGAAATACGCGAGCATGCCCGGCTGTTCGATGAATTTTGCGTACGCGGCCCGCGACGCGCCCGACAACGCTTCCATCGCCTCGTCGAATTCGCCCTTGGGCTGTAATGCGTCTTCGCGTTCGGACTTGAGCGTATGTTCGAGCACGCTCGACGCCAGCAACTCGACGTGATACTGCGCCGTGCCGCGATTCGCGTACTTGAACGACACCACTTCGCCCTGTTCGGTCACGCGAAAACGTCCGTTGACGGAACCGGCGGGCAATGCGGCGATGGCGCGGCCGGCAGCGATGCCGCCGCGGCTCACGGAGCCGCCGCGTCCGTGAAAGAACGCGATGGCGACGCCCAGTTCGTCGCCGAGCCGCCGGATCTTCGTCTGCGCCTTCGACAGCTCCCAGTTGCTCGCGAAGAATCCGCCGTCCTTGTTCGAATCGGAATAGCCGATCATGATTTCCTGCACGCCGCCTTGCGCCCGGATGCTGCGGCGGACCATCGGCACGGCCAGCAGTTCGCGCAGGATGTCGGGCGCGCGGCGCAGGTCGTCGATGGTTTCGAGCAGCGGCACGACGGGCAGCGTGCAGCTTTCCGTGCCCGCCGCGTCGGAAAAGAGACCGGCTTCCTTCGCGAGCAGATAGACGCCGAGCACGTCGCTCGCGCGATGCGTCATGCTGAGAATAAACGCGCCGAATGCGTTGCGATCCACCTGCTGACGCATCGCCCGAACAGTGCGGAAAATCTGCAGCGTCTGGGCTTCGTCGGGCGGCAAAGACTGGAACCGGCGCTCGCGTTCGGCTTCGCTGTCCGAAGGCTGGGCCAGTTCGCCCAGCAGCCACGCCTTCCATTCGGGCGAGTCGCTCGCGGGCGGCGCTCCCGACGTGCCGCAGGTCGCGCGCCACAAGCCGTGCAGCGCCTGCTCGATGACGGTCGTGTTCTGACGCAGATCGAGCTGCACGGTGCTGAAGCGAAACGTCTCCACTTCATGCCGTAACGGGCGGATCAACATGCGCGCGAGCTGGCCGCTTTCCGTCGCGAGCAGCGTCTGTTCGATGACGAGCAGGTCGGCAGCCAGTTCGTCGGCACTGGTGTAGCCGCCCTGCACGGGTGCGCCGTCGCCGGGACGGCTCGCGTTGGCGAGCGACGCGTCGAGCCGGCGCAGGATGCAGGTCAGGTATTGGCGAAATAGTTCGCCCGGATTGCGCGACGCAATCGACGCCGGTTCGCCGCTCGCCATCAGCGCGCGCGCGAGCGCCTCGTGGAAACTGTCCGGCACGGGCAGCGCCTCGGATGTGATGCTTAGCGTCTGCGCCAGTTCGACCAGACGCAGCCGGTAACGCTTCAGGCACGCAAGCCGGTTCTCATGCAGAGTGGCGCGCGTGACGCTGTCGTCGACGAATGGATTGCCGTCGCGGTCGCCGCCTATCCACGACCCGAACTGGAAAAAGCGCGGCATGTCGAAGCGCTCGCCCGGATAGTGGCGCTCGAGCGCGCTCTCCAGCTTGTCGAATAGCAGCGGCACGGCCTCGAACAGCGTCTCGCCGAAAAAGTGCAGCCCCCACGCTACCTCCTGCGCGACCGTGGGCTTTTCGAGCCGCAGTTCGCCGCTCATCCACAAGAGCTCGATGTCGTTTCTCAACGCGAGCACGAGCGTGTGCCGTTCGCGCGGCGTCCAGCGAGGCGATTCGAGTTCCATCAGACGCCGGTAAATGCGCCGGTGGATTTCGAGCACGGTGACGCGTTTCGCTTCCGTCGGGTGCGCCGTCAGCACGGGCCGCACTTTCATATGGCCCAGCACGTCGCGCACTTCGCTGGCGGGGACGCCCGCTTGCGCGACTTCGGCGATCACCCGCGCGAACGAATCGGGCAGCCTGTCGTAGCCGCCTTCGATCTCGATCTCGCGGCGCCGGCGCATCGCGGTGCTCTGTTCCGCAATGCTGAGCAGCTGGAACCACATGCCCTGCGCCTGCAGCATGCGCCGCAGCACGACGCGCGCGGTGCGGTCATCCATCCGCTCGCGCATCAGCTCGCTCATCGATTCGTGCGCGGCCTCGCCGCGCAGCGTGCGTTCCACTTCGGGCTGGCGGGCGCGTGCGATGTCGCGCAGCAGTTCCGACAGCAGCTCGATCACAGCGTGTTCGTATTCATCCGCACTGAGCGCGGGCAGTGACGCCGACGCGGCGGCGAGCTTGTGCAGCCCGTCGACGGCGGTGTGGCTGCCCGCATGGAGAGGGCGCACAGCCTCGACGCGCGGCGAGTCGGGCTGTGTGTCGATGCCGTAGCCCCAGTCAGGCAACGCGGCGCGCGACATGGCTTTCAAGCACGGAGGCAACGGTTGCGCCCAGCTCGGACGCGCTGGGCGCAACCGAGAGGCCGTAGGACTGCATGATCTGCGCTTTCTCGGCCGCGCTGTCTCCCGCCGCCGAAATGATCGCGCCCGCATGCCCCATGCGCCGTCCTTTGGGCGCAGTGAGACCGGCCACATAGCCGACGACGGGCTTCGTCATATGCTCGCTGACCCACCTGGCGGCTTCGGCTTCCTGCGGGCCGCCGATCTCACCGATCATCACTACGGCTTCCGTGTCGGGGTCCTGCTCGAACAGCTTCAGATGATCGAGGAACGAGCTGCCGTTGATAGGATCGCCGCCGATGCCCACGCTCGTCGTCACGCCAAGACCGAGCGCATTGAGTTGCGCGGCTGCTTCGTAACCGAGTGTGCCCGAGCGCGACACGATGCCGATATTGCCGCGCCGGTAGATATGGCCCGGCATGATGCCGAGCATCGCGCGTCCGGCGCTGATGATGCCCGCGCAGTTCGGGCCGACCACCATCGTGCGCGCTTCCTTCGGATAGCGCAGCAGGTAGCGCTTCACGCGCATCATGTCCTGAGCGGGAATGCCGTCGGTGATCACACAGACCAGTTTCAGACCGGCGTCGGCGGCTTCCATGATGGCGTCTGCGCAGTAGGGCGGCGGTACGAACACGAGGCTCGCGGTGGCGCCCGTCTCGCGCGCGGCGTCTTTCACCGTGTCGAAGACGGGACGCTCGAGGTGATGCTTGCCGCCCTTGCCGGGCGTCACGCCGCCCACCACGTTGGTGCCGTAGGCAATCATCTCTTTCGCGTGAAACGAGGCCTTGTCGCCCGTGAAGCCCTGCACGATGACGCGAGTGGTTTCGTCGATCAGGATGCTCATGTCCGTTCTCCTTATCGGTGGTTGCCGGCGAGGCGCGCGCGGTGCGCCTTGGACGCCTCGACGGCCTTTTGCGCCGCTTCCAGCAGCGATTCGGCCGCGATGATGGGCAGGCCGCTTTCGTTGATGATGCGCCGTCCCTCCTCGACATTCGTGCCGGCGAGCCGCACGACGAGCGGCACTCTCAGGCCGCGCGCGGCCTGCACGACACCCTCCGCGACCCAGTCGCAGCGGTTGATGCCGGCGAAGATGTTGACGAGCACGGCCGATACGTTCTGGTCCGACAGCACGAGACGGAACGCAGCCGCCACGCGTTCGGGCGAGGCGCCGCCGCCGACATCGAGAAAGTTGGCGGGCTCGCCGCCCGCGTATTTGATGGTGTCCATCGTGGCCATCGCGAGGCCGGCGCCGTTGATGATGCAGCCGATATCGCCATCTAGCCCGACATAGTTCAGGCCGAACTGCGCGGCTTCCGCTTCGCGCGGATCTTCCTGCGCGGCGTCGCGCATCTCCGCTACGTGCGGATGGCGGAACAGGCCGTTGTCGTCGAACGAGATCTTGGCGTCGAGCGCGATCACGCGGTCGTCCGTCGTGACGACGAGCGGGTTGATCTCGACCATCGTCGCGTCGAGATCGCGAAACGCACGGTACGCGCCCATGATCGTGGAGACGGCGCGGCTCACCTGCTTGATGCTCAGGCCCAGACCGAAGGCGATTTCGCGCGCCTGGAAGGGCTGCAGGCCGACGGCGGGTTCGACCACGATCTGATGCACGGCCTCGGGATTCGTGTGCACGATGTCCTCGATGTCCATGCCGCCCTGCGCGGATGCGATCACGCGCACGCGTTCCGCTTTCCGGTCGAGCACGATGCCGAGATAGATTTCGCGATCGAACTTCTCCGCGACCTCTACGTACACACGCTCGACGACCTTGCCTTCCGGTCCCGTCTGCGTCGTCACGAGGTGCTTGCCGAACAGCGATGTCGCCGCTTCGTGCACATCGTGATAGGTCTCGCACAGCTTGATGCCGCCCGCCTTGCCACGCGCGCCCGAGTGGATCTGAGCCTTGACGGCCCAGTGCCAGCCGCCGAGCTCCGTTGCGCAGTACACCGCCTGATCCGGCGTGTAGGCGACCGCGCCGCGCTGGATCGGCACGCCAAAGCCGGCCAGCAGGTCTTTGGCCTGATACTCGTGAATGTCCATTCGATGTCTCCTTGGTATTGCGTAGGTTTTTCGCGTGAATCGTCGACCGTCACATCACGAGATTGCGAGGCTCGCCGCGCGCGAATGCCTCGATGTTCTCGATCAGCTGGTCGGCGAGCGACTGCATGGCGTCGTTGGACGCCCACGCAACGTGCGGGGTCAGGATGAAGTTGGGCAGATCGAGTTCGAGCAGCGGATTGCCCGCGACGGGCGGCTCCTGGCTCAGCACGTCGAAGCCCGCGCCGGCGATCAGGCCTTCCTTCAGCGCCGCCGCCAGCGACGCTTCGCACACGAGCCCGCCGCGCGCCGTGTTGATCAGCAGGCAACTGGGCTTCATCATGCGCAACTGGTCGAGGCCGATCAGGTTGCGTGTCGCGGGCGTGAGCGGTGCATGCAGCGAGATCACGTCGGAGGTGCGCAGCAGCGTGTCGAGCGGCACGTAGTCGGCGGCGGGCACGCGCGTGCGCTGCGAGTCATGCTCCGCGAAAATCACGCGCATGCCGAAGCCGCGTGCGATCTGCGCCGTGCCCTGGCCCAGCGCGCCGCCGCCGATGATGCCGAGCGTCGCGCCATGCAGATCGCTGATCGGGTGATCGAAGAAGCAGAACTGCCGCGCCTGTTGCCAGCGTCCGCGCTGCACGTCGCTGCGATAGGCGAGCAGGTTGCGCCGCAATGCAAGCATCAGCGCGAACGTGTGCTCCGGGACCGTGTGCGTCGCGTAGCCGCGAATGTTCGCGACGGCGATCCCGCGCTCGCGGCAGTACGCAGTGTCGACGCAGTCGTAGCCCGTCGCCGCCACCGCGATCATTCTTATCGACGGATGCCGGTCGAGCACATTGGCCCTCAGCGGCACCTTGTTCGTGATAGCGATGGTCGCGCCGTCGAGCCGCTGCTCGACCTCGTGCGCGGAGGTCGACGCATACTGGACCCAGTGGTGGTCGAACGCGGGGCGCCGCACATCGGCGTTCAGCGTCGAACGGTCGAGAAAGACGATTTCATGTTGCATGGTGTCGTGGGTGCCATGAAGTGAGCGGGAAGCGCGCGGTCCGATGCGCGTGCATCGGATACGGCTCTCAGGCAGCGGCGACGCGGCGCGGCGCAGGGTTGGCAGCCGGTTGCACGCTCGCGTGGTCCGCCTGTGCGCCCGGCGTGTGCGTGCGCCAGTACTGGCCAGCCGCGCCGACGCCGCTGCCCGGACGCACGTCGATGCCGGCGTCGAGCATCGCCATTTCCGCGCCCGCGATCGCGCTCATCAGCATCAGTTCGTTCAGGTCGCCGAGATGGCCGATGCGGAACACCTTGCCCGCGACCTTCGAAAGCCCCGCGCCGAGCGCGAGGTTGTAGCGGCGATACGCGGTGTCGATCACCTGCGCGGCGTTGACGCCTTCCGGCACGACGATCGCGGACACGGTATCCGAATGCCACCTGGGCGCCTTTGCACACAGTTCCAGTCCCCAGCCTTCCGTGACGGCGGCACGCACGCCCGCCGCGAGATAGTGATGGCGCGCGAAGACGTTCTCGAGCCCTTCCTCGAACAGCAGGTCGAGCGCGGCGCGCAACCCGTAGAGCAGCGACAGCGCGGGCGTGTACGGGAAGTAGCCGGTGGCGTTGGTGCGCACCATGTCGGCGAGGTCGAAGTAGCAGCGGCGCGATTTCGCGTGGCTAATGGCCTTCAGCGCCTTCTGGCTCACGCACAGGATGCCGAGACCCGCCGGCAGCATCAGGCCTTTCTGCGAACCCGTCACCGCGAGATCGACGCCCCATTCGTCCATGCGGAAATCGATGCAGCCGATCGAACTCACCCCGTCGACGAACAGCAAGGCTGGGTGACGCGCGTCGTCCATCGCGCGGCGCAGCGCGCCGATATCGCTCGTCACGCCCGTTGCCGTTTCGTTGTGGCAGGCGAGGATGCCCTTGATCGTGTGCTGGCCGTCCGCCTTGAGAATCTCCGCGATCCGCTCGACGGGCACGCCTTCGCCCCAATCGACATCGAGAATTTCCACATCGAAGCCCAGCCGCTGCGCCATATCGGCCCACAGATGGCTGAACTGGCCGAAGCGCGGCACCAGCACGCGGTCGCCGGGCGACAGCGTGTTGGTCAGCGCCGCTTCCCATGCGCCCGTGCCCGACGACGGGAAGATGAACGGCTGGCCTTCCGCCGTCCGGTAGATCTTCTTCAGGTCGGACAGCAGACCATGCGCGAGCTCGGGGAATTTCGTCGAACGGTGGTCTTCCATTGATACGACCATCGCGCGCAGTACTGCGTCGGGAACGTTCGTCGGGCCGGGGACGGCGAGGATATTGCGTCCGGCGATGCGCGAGCCTGAAGTGTTCGACATGGTTTGTCTCCTTGATTGATGGGCTTGAGAAGTCGCTCGAAAGTTGTCAATGCGCGCCGTCGCCGGCGGCTGCACGGCCGTCGCGCGGTGCGTCGTCGCGCAGCGCGTCGGGTGCGTCGCGATACACCGGGAACCTGGCGGTCAGCGCGAGTACGGCGTCGGCAGTGCGGCGGATCACCAGATCGTTTCCGGGCGCGTCGAGCACGTCGGCAATCAGATGCGCGAGCTGTTCCGCTTCGGCTTCGCGCAGGCCGCGCGTCGTGATAGCGGGCGAACCGATGCGCACGCCGCTCGTCACGAAGGGCTTTTGCGGATCGTTCGGAATCGCGTTCTTGTTGACCGTGATGAACGCGCGGCCGAGCGCGGCTTCCGCTTCCTTGCCCGTCACGTTCTTCGCGCGCAGATCGACGAGGAACACGTGCGAGTCGGTGCGCCCCGACACGATCCGCAGGCCGCGCTGCTGGAGCGTCTGCGCAATGGTGCGGGCGTTGACGAGCACCTGTTGCTGGTACTGGCGGAATTCGTCCGTCATTGCTTCGCGCAGCGCCGCCGCCTTGCCCGCGATCACATGCATCAACGGGCCGCCCTGGATGCCGGGAAAGATCGTCGAATCGATCGCCTTCGCGGTTTCGGCGCGCGAAAGGATCAGGCCGCCGCGCGGACCGCGCAGCGTCTTGTGCGTGGTGGTGGTGACGTAATCGGCGATACCGACCGGGCTCGGGTAAAGGCCGGCCGCGACGAGACCGGCGTAGTGCGCCATATCGACGAGCAGCGTCGCGCCGACGCTGTCGGCAATCGCACGAAAACGCTGCCAGTCGATCACGAGCGAATACGCTGACGCGCCCGCGACGATCATGCGCGGCCGGTGTTGCTCCGCGAGCCGTTGGGCTGTGTCGTAGTCGATTTCTTCCGTTTCGGCATCGAGGCCATACGACACCGCGTTGAACAGCTTGCCGCTCACGTTCACGGACGCGCCGTGCGTGAGGTGCCCCCCATGCGCGAGCGACATGCCGAGAATCGTATCGCCCGGTGTGAGCGCGGACAGATACACGGCCTGATTCGCCTGCGATCCCGAATGCGGCTGCACATTCGCATGATCGGCGTTGAACAGCTGCTTCGCGCGATCGATCGCGAGCTGCTCGACGACGTCGACGTGTTCACATCCGCCGTAGTAGCGCTTGCCGGGATAGCCTTCCGCGTACTTGTTCGTAAGCTGCGAACCCTGTGCTTCGAGCACGGCGGGCGACGTATAGTTTTCGGATGCGATGAGTTCGATGTGATCCTGCTGGCGCTGCGTTTCTGCCGCGATTGCATGCTGCAGTTCCGGATCGGTAACGGCGAGCGTGTTTTTGTAGCTGAACATGGATGAACCTCTCTTGTGTGGACGGGACAGGGCAGACGTGTTGCGCATCCCCTTCGCATTCCTGTTGAAAC
Source organism: Paraburkholderia phymatum STM815 (assembly GCF_000020045.1). Taxonomy (GTDB): domain Bacteria; phylum Pseudomonadota; class Gammaproteobacteria; order Burkholderiales; family Burkholderiaceae; genus Paraburkholderia; species Paraburkholderia phymatum. The sequence continues at coordinate 454,258 of NC_010625.1, forward strand.
GATGGTAGTGGCGTGCCGCGAGAAAGACTCATTCGGGTTACTTATCCGACCCATAACCACGCGTGCGAGCCTTGCCGGACGGACGTGAAGCCTCGCGGAGTACCCCTTCATGGGCATTGCGGGCGTAGCCCCGGCTGGTAGAGTTGAGACGTGAAATCGAGCGGTGATGGTTGCGTTCAAGGATAGGGAGCGAGATGCTGCATCTGACTTTGCGTCAGTTGCGCGTGTTCGAAGCGAGCGCGCGCCACCTGAGTTTTTCGCGTGCTGCGCAAGAGCTTCATCTGACGCAACCCGGCGTGTCGTCGCAACTGAAGCAGCTCGAGACCAGTATCGGCATGCCGCTCTTCGAGCAGGTCGGGCGGCGTGTCTTCCTGACGGCTGCGGGCAAGGAGCTATACAGCCATACTCGGCTGCTTCAGCAACAGTTGTCCGTGCTCGAAACGTCGCTCGACCAGTTGCGCGACATGAAGCAGGGCAAGCTGAAGGTGTCGCTGGTGAGCGGCACGGCCAATCCGCTTGCGCTTCAGTTGATCGCGAAGTTCACGCGTGCGTTTCCCGGCGTGCGGGTGAGTCTTTCTGTCGGCAACAGGGAGTGCGTGCTGAACGAACTGGCAAGCAACGAGACCGATCTCGCCATCATGGGGTTGCCGCCAGAAGGCCAAGGTCTCGCTGCCGTACGCGTGGCAAGAAATCCGCTCGTGATGATCGCGCCGCCCGATCACGCGCTCGTGCGCGAGCGCCGCATCGCGCTCGACATGCTGGAGCGAGAGACGTTTCTCGTGCGAGAGTCGGGTTCCGGCACGCGCCGCGCGATGGAGCGTTTCTTCGCCGAGCACCGCGTCAGTTTTCGACCCGGCATGGAAGTGAGCAGCAACGAGGCGATCAAATGGGCGGTGCAGGCGGGCATGGGACTGTCAGTCGTTCCCCTCGCGACGATCATGGCCGAACTCGAAACGCTGCGGCTCAAGGTGCTCGACGTCGAGCATTTGCCCATCGTGCGGTATCTGTATGTGGTGCATCGCGAGAGCAAGCAGCTTTCGACGGCAGCCTCCGCGTTCAGGGACAGCCTCGTGAGCGGCGCGCACGAAGCGGGCGAGCGGGTGGCGATGGAGGTTTAATCAAGGTCTAACGCGGCAACAGGATTTCTCCCTTGCCTTGAACCGACACATCGCCGCGCAGCCGCTGGGGCGCATGCGCGCGCGACAGCATCGCGAATGGGCCGCCTTCACGCGCGAGCGTTGGCACGAGCAGCCGCCAGAATACGTCGATATCGCTGCTGTTTTCGGCGAAGCGCGGTGTCGTTGGCCAGGCGGGATCGAGCAGCACGAGTGACCCGCGCCGCATGCCATACGCCGGATGTTCTCCAACCTTGCCCGTAATCGCGATGGTGCCCGCGACCATCCGCGACGCGACGAATGCGCCCGCCGAACCGAATACCGCGATCGTGCCGCGCCGCATGCGATCGCCGAGTCGCGCGCCTGCGTCGCCGTGAACCACGAGCGTGCCGCCGCGCATGCCGTCCATGTCGCCCGGCAGCGCAGCGCCCGCGAAGTCGCCCGCATTGCCGCGAATCTCGATACGTCCGCCAGTTAGCTCGCAGGCCGCGAAGCTTCCGCAATGGCCTTCGACGAGCACCGTTCCCGCGCTCATCTGCAAGCCGACGAAATCGCCTGCGTCGCCGTCGACGAGAATGTGTCCCGCATGCATGCGCATGCCAAGGCGGTCGAAGCGCTGCATGTCGCCTTCAAACACGAGTTGCGGTGCGTCGCGCGTGCCTTCGCCGACCTCCACTGCGAACAGTTCGCCGACACTGATCCGCTCAGCGCCATGCCAGAGTGCGATGGCGCAGATGTCTCGCGTAGCGAGTTCCGCGAGCCGAGCGGGCAGTAATTCGCGCGCATCGATGCGCAACGCGGGCGCCTGCTTCAGACGTAACGTGATGCGCTTCATCGGCCCTCCGGCTCGGTCAGTTGATCGCGCAGTTGATCGCGCAGTTGATCGCATAGCTGATGCAAATGGAAGTGAAACGGCCCGAGCTTGCCGCCGTAATTGCCTGCCGAGATCCGCACGAGGCCATGAGCGACACCCGCGTCGCCTCCCGTCGCGGCGTCGATGCCGACGCGCATTGCCTCGGCCACATCTGCTTCGCTCAATCCGTCGATCACGATCTCCAGCACGCTTCGCACATCGCCGTGCAGTTCGGTGCGAAGCGCGAGTTCGGCAAGGCCGGGGCAGAATGCGTCGTTGGTCGAAGCGGGCAGCGCGGGATACTTCGAGCCGACCTTGGACCCCGAGCGCACGACGCCGCCGGGAAACGGCATGATCACGTTCGGCACGCCGCGCATCGCGCGCACTGCCGTTTGCGCGGCACGAAGCGCGGCATCGGTATCGCGCGCGAGAAAGAGCAGATTACCGCCGCCTACGCCTTTGAGGACCGAGGTGGTTTCCTCGGCGACGAACTCGCCGTCCATCACTGGCACGCGCCAGAAACGCTTGCCGTCGATCATTTTCGCGATCTGCCAGCCGTCGCCGAAGAAGCGCAGATTCCTGCCGAGCGCAATCGGCTCGCCATTCTCGATTCCGCTGAACACGGCCGTCGTCGGGCAGGTCAGCACGCACTGTCCGACGCGGCGCTCGACCTGTTTCGCGAGTTCCTTGCCGGACATCGAAAACAGCAGCAGTGCGACGCCGGGCCGTCCGTCCGGCGTTTCGTCGGGCGATAGCTCGCGCTCGATGCCCGCTTCGCAGCCGCAGGCGATCACCGAGGTCGCAAAACCGGTTGCCGCGAGCGCCGCGTTGCGCGCCCACGTGGCATCGCGCGCCGTGACGATGAGGCGCGTCGCCTTCATCGGGAAGGCTTCGGCGAAGGTGTCGTCGATCGATACGCCGCGCACGCTGCGCGGCGAAGTTGTCACACTCATCACGCAGACTCCGCACGCGGTTGTCGATGGATGCCGCATGCAGCAGGCAGCAGACGGCCGCCGTTGCCGCACAGGCAGAGTTCGTCGCGGCTGATGGGCGCGCGCCGCATGTTGGTCGCGAGGTAGGCGTCGCCGTGGTCCTGGACGATTTTTTCGATCGAGCGGTCGAACTCCGGCTCGACATAGTGCGTGCCGCCTGCGGGCGTCGCGACGATGCGCCCTTCGCGCGCGACCAGTTCGCCATCCTTGAAAACATAAGCGGGCGTGCGGAACATCGCTTCGCGGTCGGCGTGCTCGCGGTAGACGGCGATATCCGCGGCGGCACCCGCATCGAGCCGCCCGCGATCGGCGAGGCCCAGCAGCCGCGCGGGCGCGCCACGTGTGAGGATCGCGATCTCGTTCAGGTCGAGCTCACGCGTGATGCTTGCAAGCGGCGACTGGGCGGCGACATCGGGATGAAGCTTCGCCAGTTGTTCGTCGCGGAACGATTTGTCCATCAGCAGGCGGATCAGATGCGGATAGCTCGTGAAGGGGCCGCCGTTCGGATGATCGGTCGTGAGCGTTATCTGCCACGGGTTCGTCACGAGCAGAAACAGTTCGAGGCCGATCGTCCATTGCAGTGCGTTGACATAGCTCGTCTCGCGGTAGCGGAACGGCACCACGCCGCAGCCCGCGTCGCATTCGATATCGCCCGCGATCCACTTGCGCGGCGAAGCGAACGCGGCCTGTTTGACCTGCTTCATCGTGTCGCCCGAAGCCGTCACCGTCTGACCGAACATGATCTGGCCGACGTCGATCGAGATGTTCGGATTCGCGTTGACGGCGTCGGCAACGCGATGCGCCGCCGACGAAAATTTCATCGGCCCGTCGTCGCCGTAGCTATGGAACTGGATGTGCGTAAGGTGGCCCGGAAGACCTTCGAGCGCGTCGATGGTGGCGAGCGTCGAGTCGATGTTGCCGGGCACGCCCAGATTGCTCGCGTGAATGTGCAGCGGATGCGGCACACCGAGATCGGTCAGCGCGCGAGCCAGCACATGCAGCACGTTGCGCGGCGTGATGCCGTAATGCGTGTGACGTTCGTCGACGTCGAGGCTGCGCTGATTGAACTTGAACGCGGAGATGCCGCCCGGGTTGACGACCTTCACGCCGAGCGCGCGGCTCGCGTTGATCGACCAGCCTACATAATCGCGCAGCCGTTCGTAGTCGGTGTGCTCCGCCAGCATGCGCAGGAAAAGATCGTCGTTGCCGAGCATCACGTAGGCGCCATGATCGATGATCGGCGTGTCGCCCATTTCGAGGTGCGTGTGACGCGCGTTCGACGCGATCATGGCGGGTTCGAACGCGGCCGTGTAGCCCATCTCGGCGTAGCGGTAGCCCGTCGCGAACGTGCCCGGCGTGCAGTCGCCGCATGAAGCGAGTTCGAGCGGATTTTCGGGCGCGCGCCGGTTGCGGTGATCTTCCGGCATCAGCAGACGCGCGAGATTCACCTTGCCGCCGCCGATATGCGAATGCATGTCGATGCCGCCCGCCATCACGATCATGCCCGACGCGTCGTAGTCGTAATCCACGGGCTCCTGTTCGGGCAGATCGACGATCTTGCCGTCGCGCACGCAGATGTCCATGATCTGCCCGTCGATGCGTGACGCAGGGTCGTACACGCGGCCACCTCGCAAGCGGAACGTGCTCATCGCGCTGGCTCCTTTGACGCGCATCTCGCGGCCCATGACGCGCCCGCACGCGATGCACCAAGGGCCTGCGCGATCTGGGCTGCGACGTGCGCGACAGCGGGCAGCGTGTCTTCGTAGACAGGCACGAGCGGCAGCACGATACCGCCGTCCGCGCGGAACAGATGTCCGGCGGAGCCGATGCCGGGTGTCGAGACGGGAATGAACAGCGTGGGTCCCTGTCGATCCGAGCAAATCGGCGCGAGTCCGGGATGACCTAGCACGATGGTCGGCACGCCGCTTTGTGGCGGCGGCAAATCCACGCCGAAACTGGCGACCCAGACGAGCGCATCGACGGCATGGTCTGCGAGCAGACGCGCCGTGTCGTAGCGATGCGGATCGTGTTCGAGGCCGTTGCGATGGATGCCTGTGCGTAGTGGCAAACCGGACATCCAAGTCAGCGTCTGGTTCACGGTAGCCGCGCCGTCGTCGCCGCCGAGCGCGAGATAGCCCGCGCGCGTCCTGAGATTGATCGACTTGGTCAGCCGGTCGAGCGCTTCGACGAGCAGCGCCGCATGATCGCCCGGCAGATCGGCTGTGTTCCAGATGAGCGTCACGTAGCGCGCGGCGAGCATCCGGCTGGCGAGATCTGCCAGCTCGGGCGCGCGGCCCGCATGCGGTTTGTCTTGCAGAAGCTGATCGACGTGCAGGTTCAGCAACGCAACCGTTTCGTACAGGTCGCCATGCAGCGGTATCGCGCGTTGCAAGACTGTTGCTGGTTGTGCGTCGCGCGCGAGGTCCGCATCGATGTCGCTGCCGACGAATATCACTTCGCGTTGTGCGGAGCCCGACGCATCCCGCGGCGCTGCGCCGATCCCGCAGCGCTGGAAGAACTCGGGGTAGCGCGCCGTGGGTGTCGCCGCGAAGCAGACGATCAGGTCTGAGCGCGTGCGCACTTCGGAGAACGTGGTCGTGAACGCGCCGCGATCCTGCATCGCAGTGAGGCTGCGCATCAGCGAGCGGCCATGCGCATGATCGATGATCGCGGCGCTCGCATTCGCGAGCCGATACAGCGCGCGCGTGCCGGCAACGTCAGTGGCCATGCCCGCGAACAACGGCTGCCGTGCTTGCGCGAGCCATTGCGCCGCGAGTCCGGCCGCATCGTCGAAGCCGAGCGCTTTGCCGTCGAGCGACGGCTGCGTCCGGGCCGCACGCGTGTCGAACTGCGCGAGCGCCCGCTTCGCACGCGGACAGTCGGTGCCGTTCAAGGTCAATGTCGTGTCCGTCGCTATCGAAAGCCGGTCGCATAACAGCGGGCAGAACGGACACGTCCAGAAGGTAGGAGAGCGGTTCGAGGTCATGTCTGCCTGACAGCAACTCATGTGCCATTTGCGTTGAAGACACGTGTCGCATGCAGTTGTGCGAACCGCATCGATCCTGGAGGCGCGGATGCGGCGGGTTCGTTCGACGTGTTTTGCGCCGTGCGCGATGCACATTGTCACGTGTCGCTCAATCGCGATAAGGACAGGCGCACAGAGTGGAGACCGATGGCATGGAACATGAATGCAGAGGCACGAAACGCGACGATCTGCACAGGGAGCAAGCGATGAAAAGGATCCTGCTGTACGAACATCTCAGTGCCTGCGGCGACGCGGACGGCGGCGTGTCCGCAGAACTGCGAATGCAGGGCAGGGCGATGCGCGACGCGGTGGCGCGCGATCTCGTGCGTTCCGGCCACATCGCGCTGACCTGCGTCGCGGGCCACGACGAAGCACTGGACGTGATGGAGGTGTCGCAGGAGACCGACTGGTGTCGTGCACCGTTCGCGATACCGCCGACACGTTTTCTCGCGGCGGAAGCACGCCGTCACGACGCCGTGTGGGTCATCGCGCCGGAGACGGGCGGCGTGCTGAGCGCGTTGTGCGAAGCCGTCGATTCCGCGCGCTGGATCGGTTGCGACGCGGCCACCCTGCATATCGCAAGCAGCAAGCGCCGCACATCGCGCCATCTGGCGCAGGCTGGCATTGCGACGCCGCGTGCGTGGTCGCAGAGTGCACCGCTCGAAGTCGCGTGCAATGCGAGCGCCTGGGTCGTCAAGCCGGACGATGGAGCGGGCGCCGTCGATACCCGCGTCTATCGCGACTACCGGCAGGCCGAATACGTGTTCTTGCGCCGCGCAATGTCGGGTGAAAGCGTGACACTCGAAGCATGGATCGACGGCGATGCACTCAGTCTTTCCCTGCTGTGCAGCCGCGGCCATATGCAACTGCTCGGCATCAACCGCCAGCATATCCGCATCGACGATGGACAGCTCAGCTATGACGGCGTGACGGCGAACGCCATCCCGCCATCCGACGACAAGGCCGCCACGTGCAGCGCGCTCGCCGCGCGCATCGCACGCGCGCTGCCGGGTCTGGCGGGCTTCGTCGGCATCGATCTCGTGTGGCATCCGCAACGCGGGCCTGTCGTGATCGAGGTGAATCCGCGCGTGACGTGCGCTTATCCGGCGCTGTCCCGCATGCTTGATTTCAACCTCGGCGCAAGCGTGGTCGCCGGACATGTCGATCTTGGCGACGACTTCGAGTGGAGGCGCCATGCAGCGTGATCTCGTGATCGGCTGGGACATCGGTGGCGCGCACGTGAAGGCGGCGCGGGTCGAGTCAGGACGCGTGTGCGATGTGATGCAGTGGGTCTGCCCGCTATGGCAGGGCCTCGCGCATCTCGACGCCGTGTTCGATGCCGTCGCGCAGCGTTGGCCCGATCACGGCGACGCCGAGCACGCGGTCACGATGAGCGGCGAGATGGCCGATATCTTCGACGATCGCGCGACAGGCGTGAGCGCGCTGGCAAACCGGCTGGCACACCGCTTCGGGCCGCGCACATCGTTCTACGCGGGGTGCGCGGGATGGCAGCCATACGAAGCCGTCACGGACCGTTGGGCTGACGTCGCCTCCGCCAACTGGCACGCGACGGCGGCCTTGATCGCGGCGCGCGTGCCCGCAGCGGTGCTCGTCGATATCGGCAGCACGACGACGGACTTCATCGCGATCCGCGAAGGTATGCTCGTTTCGCGCGGGTCGGACGATGCGCAGCGGCTCAGATCCGGCGAACTCGTCTATCAGGGCGTCGTGCGCACGCCTTTATGCGCGCTCGCGCAGCGCATCCGCTTTGGCGGAGAGCTGCACAACGTAATGAACGAACTGTTCGCGACCACAGCCGATATTTACCGGCTGACGCGCGAACTCGATCCGCTGCACGATCAGCACCCCGCTGCCGATGGCGGCGAGAAGGACCGGCTCGGCAGCTGCCGGCGTGTCGCGCGGATGATCGGCCGCGATGCGCGCGAAGCGTCGATGGCCGACTGGGAGTGCTTCGCGCGCGAATGGCGCAAGGCACAGCTCGCGCATCTGTCGGCGAACCTTGCGCAGGTGCTCGGGCGGGTCGGCCTCGGGCATGATGTCGTGCTCGTCGCGGCGGGCTCTGGGGCGTTTCTCGCCGACGAGCTGGCAGCCCAGTTCGGACGCGACGTGATGCCGTTTGCGTCGCTCGTCGACGCCGACGATACAGCCGCGCGGTGGGCGCAGGTCTGCGCGCCCGCCGTCGCCGTCGCGCTGTTGCGCGCGGACGAACGTTGCGCGGCCAACGCGACCGTTTGAACCTCGGCAAACTCCGCACATGAGGCATCTATGTGGGTCGTGAAGATTGGCGGCAGCATGAGCCGCGATCCGTTGCTCGAAGAATGGCTCACGGATCTGGTCGACTTCGGCGGCGGGCGCGTCGTAATCGTGCCGGGCGGCGGCGATTTCGCGGAGCAGGCGCGCGAGCATCAGGACATCTGGCGTTTCGACGACGTCGCCGCGCACAACATGGCCGTGCTGGCGATGGCGCAATGCGCGCTGATGATGCACGGCATATCGCGGCGCCTCGTGATCGCTGCTACGGATGCACAGATCCGCGCCGCGCTGCATGCGGGGCGAGTCGCGGTATGGGCGCCCCTCGACCTGCTGTATCAGGAGCCCAACCGGCTGACCAGCTGGGACGTCACGTCGGACAGCCTTGCCGCCTGGCTCGCGAATCGGTTGAACGCGGAACGTCTGCTGATCGTGAAGTCTTGCGAGATCGAGCGGGACCGATCGATCGACGAATATGCCGCGCTGGGCATCGTCGACCGGTCATTGGCGGGATTCACGCACGACGCGCCGTATCCCGTCGATCTGCTGAGCCGGACCGACGGGGCGCGCGTGCGCGACCTGCTGCTTCACGCGACGACGGACTGACCGACTGCGACGGTGCCGAAGCCGGTATCGTTGGCGGCGGGGCTCGCCGCGCCTGGCGTATGGGCTGGGTACGACAGCCGCGCGCGCAGATCGTGCACGCGCGCGGCATTGAGGCGCCCTGTGCGCGAGCCGTCGCACAGTGCCGTGCGGAAGCCGGCGATATCGGGGCCGAGCGCGCGAATCAGCGGTACGTGCCCGCTCAGCAGCGAGCCCGCGAGTCCCGCCATCACATTGTGCGAACGCGCGATCTGCACCACACGGTCGAGCACCGCGAGCGGCACGCATTGAAAGAGATTGCCGCGCTTCTTGGTGGCCGTATCCACCATTACGGCAGCGAAGCGCAGCTCGGACGCGTAGTCGACGATCCGCAAATCGAGGCCGTTGTCGACCAGCAGCACGGGCACCATGTTCCATTGAAGCTCGCGCATGCTCGCGAGCGTTCGGCACGCGACATCGAACGAGCCGCCATCGGCCGGCACACCCGCCTTGACATAGTCCACGCCGCAACGGCCCGCCTGCGCTGCGCGAAACTCGAGGCCCGCGTCGTCGCCCGGCTGCAGGTCTCCGATCGCCGCGCTGATGGGCAGGTGCGGAAAGCCGGCGCGCAGCGATTGCACGATATGCGCGATGCGCGGTGCGGAGACCGCGCCGAGCGCACCTGCGCCGGGCTCTTTCAGATCGATCAGATCGGCGCCGGCGCGGGCGGCGTCGCGCGCCTCATCGAGATTGCGCACACTGGCGAGCATACGGATCATAAGGCCTCCTCGGTCGGAACATGATCGGCCTCGGCCGGTCTCGCAAAGAAAGCATGCACTGCATCCATCAGCCATTGCCAGGCCTGCAGCTCGCGCGGCCCGGCTGTCTTGCCGATGGCGATGGACAGATAGGCCAGCTCTGCGTCGATCTTCTCGCGCGGCAGCATCGTGAGCCGGCTGATCAGCACCGCGCCTTCGATGACGGCGGCCTGCGCGCGGTTGAGGCCTGTGAACGGCGCATTCGTGCAGCGGGCGACGCACTCCATCACGAGCGTCGGGCGCTGCGAGTCGTACTCCACCGACGCAAGGCGCAGTTCGGCGTGCGCGAGCGTATCGGCGAGCCGCACGCAACGCACGTGACGGGCGGCGACCGTGGGCCACGTGCGCCGGCCCGTGACGCAGCCGGCGAACACCCGCACGTCCGTCGTGAAGTTGACGACGGCGCAACCTGTCGAGATCACGTTGTCGTAGGTAGCGGACGGGAGGAACGGCATCAGCAGAAAGGTATCGCCCTGCTGGCGCACGCCCATCGGCGCGATGTGCGGCTTGCCCTCGGGCGTGACGGTCGTGACGACGGTTTCGTGGATCATGGTCAGGCTTCCTTTCTGCGAGTCGCGCCGGGCGCGCATTGCGCGAGCAGGCCGGCTGTGTCTGGCGGGATCGCGCATCCCCATTCCAGCGGCTGATCCTGGCTGTAGCGCTTGCCGAGCCGCCACGCGAGTTCCGCGCGCGCAAGCTCCACACCCATGTAGAAAGCGTGTGCGCCGTCCGCTTGCAGACGCAGATACGGCCAGAGCGCAAACGCATCGGCGGCGAGATGATGGCCGTCACGGTTGTACACATGAATGCCGTCCGTCGAGACCTGAACGCGAAAGTTCGGATCCCGGATAGCGGCCGCCGTCGCGGCGATCTCTTCGGGCGTATCCGGAAACGGATGCTTCGCGTGCACCGTCATCAACTGCCGGGTGATGCCCTTGGGGAGAGTGCGGCCTTCGCGAGCCGCGTACATCATGCGGCGGGCAACATCGGCTTCGCGTATCGCGCAGCGCGCATGGCCGCTGACCTGGGTCGTGAGAATGCCCGCGATGCCCAGCTCGACGCCGATACCGAGTAACACCGCATGGATGCCGCTGGTGTCCGCTTCCGTGAGTTCCGTGACGTTGCCTGTGCCCATCAGGATCGGCGCGTCGGCATAGCGTTCGCGCAGGCGCTGATAACGCGTCAGCGATTTCAACAGCCCGAAGGGCAGCGGATCGAGAATCGGATCGGCGAGAAAGGTGCGGCCCTGTTGCAGCATCGTATCGATAGCTTCGTACAGCGAGGCTTCGTCGCCTGGCTCGCGCGGAATCAGCACGGGCGTCGAGTCGATGTCGTTGAGCACCCAGAGCGTATCGGCCGTCAGGCTCAGCAGATAATCCGCGCCCGCGCGGCCGCCGCGCACCAGTTCCTTTATGTCCATCGAATCGACGCTGACCTTGTAACCTTGCGACTTCAACGCATGGATCGTATCGGCGAGATGCGGGAACGGCGTCGCGGGCAGGCAGCCGAGGTCGATCACGTCGGCGCCGTCGGCCGCGAGGCTCGCCGCTCGCGCACAGATCGCATCGACGCTCAGATGCGGCGCATCGACGATCTCCGCGAAGATCGCGATATCGTGCTTCGTCAGATCGACGGCGCGGGTGCCGCAATCGAACCAACCCGGTAAGTCCTTGAGTTCCTCGGGGCCGCGCTGCACGGGAATGCCGTAGTGCGCGGCGAGCGCGTCGAGATCGCCGCGGCATCGGCCGGGCACGATCACGCGGTCGGCCGCGATGGGCGCGGCGACGCGGCGCCGGATCATATCGGCCGTCATCAGGGCCGCGACCTGCAAGCCGATCTCCCGAATCTCCCAGCTGAACGGCGCGGGCGCGAGACTGTGCAGCACGCGTTCGAGCGCGGGCTGGGCGAGGCGGCCGGTGAGGAAAACGATGTGTTCCATCAGGCGCCCGCACAGCACGTTACGTCGATCTCGCCAATGCGCGCAGCGAGCGCCGCGCGCAGTTCGTCCAGCGAGCACACGACGCGGCAATGATCGATCCGCTTCAACCGCTCGACGTTATCGAGTTCGATACGGCGCGGACGCAGTTCGACCCAGTCGAGCGGACTCATCGTCACGACGACGGGCTGTGTGTCGCATGCGAACACGATGCCCGGGATGCCCAGTTTGCCCGCTTGCGCGAACATGTTGGTCGGCAATGTATCCGAGATGCCCAACGCGCATTTGGCGACGGTATTGCTGGTCGCCGGTGCGACGACGACCGTGTGATAGCGGTTCTCGTCGTACAGCATGCCGACGGGCACCGCGCTCGCGCTGTTGTCGCGGAACACCCGGAAGCGTGCCTTGAGTTGCGCGAGTTCGATCTTGTACAGCGGCAGCACTTCTTCGGCGGCACGCGACAGGAACAGATCGACGTGAGGCAGCAGTGTCGCCGCCATATCGATCGACTCGACCAGTCCATGCCCGGAGCCGGTGATCGCCCACGCGAAGCGTGGCGTGTGCTGCATATGGGTCGTCGTCATCGTCGTCGGTGGCGCAGCCAGGTTGTTCAGTTTGCGATACACAATGCGACGCGCCGCGATGAGCCGGCTGTGCGGTGATTAGCCGATGTGCTGGATATACACGGCCTGCGCGGGCGCATTCGTACCCGTTGCATGCGACATTCGTGCCTGGGCCGCTTCTTGCATGCGCGTTCTTCAACGGACCGACAGTAAGGAACCCAGATGAACGTGATCGACAAGAGCGTGCTCGCGCGGCCGCATCTCCCTGCATCCGAGATGGACCTGATTTTTATCGAAGGCTTCGAGGGCGATACGGTGATCGGAATCGACCCGGATGAACTGACCAGTCTGCAGCCGGTGAGGATCGATCTATGGGCAGGCGTGCCGCATAGTCACGCGTGCGATACCGATCTGATCGGCGACACGATCGACTACAGCAAGGTGCACGCGGCGCTCGCGTCGCTGCTCGCGACGCACAAGATGCAGTTGCTGGAGGCGCTCGCGGAAACGGTCGCACAGATGTTGATCGTCGACTTCGGCGCGCACTGGGCGCGCGTGTCGCTGGCGAAGCCCGCGAAGTTCGCGAACGTAAAGGCAGTAGGCGTGACGATCGAGCGGACCGTGCGGTGGCCGTGATCGTGGTTGCGCGCGAGCCAGCCGCGCTTCAGCCCGCGGCTGCGATGTCGACGCTGGCCGCGCGGACGGCGGCGTCCATGCAACGCACATGGAGCAGCGAAGGATCGAGGCACGCGGCCGCGAACAGCGTGGCTACCGTCAGGTCGGCAGTCGTGCCCGGGTTGATGCCTTCGCATTTCAGCGCATCGTCCCATGCCGCGAGCTTCCCGAAGTCGAGCGCCGTTTGCATGTGCCACGCGCGGGCATCGCGCGTCATTGCGCGCGCCACCGCAATACCGTGTTTTCGCGCGATATGTGAGTCGGGCCAGTGCGACAGAAACGCGAGCCACGTTTTGAGCACCGCTCGCAGCAGACGCGGCTGATCGGTGACCTCGATGGGCGCCGCGCCCAAGGCCGCTCGCAACTGGATCACGCCGTAACCGAGTACGTCGGCAAAGCCGCTCGCGTACTGACGGGCGATGCTGTCGCGGTCTCTCGCCAAGGTCATCGCGCTGAGCAGGTCGACGGTTGGCGCGGTGCCTACACTCTGGCTGGGCGCTTCACCGAGTCCGCCCGGATTGGCGAGTGCAATCGCGCGATAAGCGGCGCACGCATCGTTCAGATCCAGACGCGACAGGGTGTCGCGCACGGCGAGATGCGCTTCGTGTGCGGTCGGCGCGCGGTGCGCGGTGCGCAGGTTCTCGAACGCATGCGCGAGCGGCGCGCACAGCAGGACGATGCCGAGGTTCGTATTGCACCCGGCTGCCTGCATCGACAGACTCACCGCGCGTTCGATACGTTCCCCCACGCTTGCGCCGCACGCCGTCACGGCGGGGCCCGCCGCCTGCGCGCTGGCGATGAACAGATCGGCTGTCATTCGATGCCCGGGCGCGCCGAAACTGACGTTGCCAGGCTTCGCGCACAGCACGTCGAGTGCGCAGGCCCACGCAAAGGCGTCGGCGATTGCATCGGCGCGCGTGGCGGACATCATGCGACCTCCTGGATGCCGGCGGCGCGCAGCCCACGCGCCATGCGCCGGCTCAGCAGATCCTCGACGATGCAGCCCGCGATATCGAACGACGTCACCGATTGCAGGCCGCGCCACGCGGCCACGCCATTCACCTCGATCACAGTCGCGCCGAACGCGTTGTCGTCGCAAGGCATCAGGTCGACGCCCGCGTAGTCGAGTCCGAGCGCGGCGCTGGCGCGTTCGGCGAGCGCCGCGAGCGGCGCGCCGAGCTCCGCCGCTTCGCAGCGCGCGCCCTGCGCGACGTTGTGCACCCAATGCGCGCTGATCCTGCGCATGGCCGTCACCGCCTTGCCGCCGATCACCATCACGCGCCAGTCGTAGCCCGGCTCGCTGACGGGCCTGACGAAGCGCTGCAGATACGCGAGCTGGCCATACGCCTTCAACGCGGGAAGCGGCTCGCAACCTTCGCGGCTCGCGCCGATCCGCATCACGCCTTTGCCTTGTGAACCGAATAGCGGCTTGATTACGACCTCGTGACCTTGCGTGGCTTCGCGCATCAACACGCGCTGCGCGAACGGGGCGGACTCGCCCACCCATGTCGGCGGCGTCGGAATCCCGGCGCGATGCAGCAGAAAGGTCGTCATCGATTTGTCGACGCTGCGTTCGATCGCGCGAGCATCGTTGTAGACGGGCACGCCGAGTTCCCGCAACGCGTGCAGGATACCGAGCCGCACGGTCACCTGCTCAAAGGTTCCGCCCGCGATGCCGCGCACGATGACGGCGTCGGGCAGGCTGCGTCCGTAGCCGGGAATCGCAAGTCCGTGCGGGGCATGCGTGGTGTCGAAGCGGCAGTCGGCCAGATCGACGCAGCGGCCCTGCGCGCCGCGCTCGCGCAGCGCACGTTTGAGACGCGACGTGTGCCAGCCGGTTTCGTCCGTCATGATCGCGACGGCGAGCGGGGTGCCTGTCATCTCAGACCTCGTCGAGCCACAGCGGACGTAGCAGATCGAAACGTGCCGCGCCTGCATGGAAGGTGCGTCCCGTGGTCAGGTTGCTGACCCAGACTTCGGCGGGCGCAAAGAGTGCGGGGTCGATCTTGTAGAAGTCGTATTCGTATTCCTTGAAGACGTCGGCGAACGGCCGGCCAAAGTCTTTCGATGCCGACGACGGAAGGCGTCGGGCGAGATCGCGCGCCGCGTCGTCGCTGCCCGTCACGCTCAGATGCACGCGGCCGCCGTACAGGATGGCGTCGTTGGTGCGGCCCATCGCTTCGATGCCGTCCGGCGCGGGCGGCGGCAATGGTGCGCTCGCCGAGCCTTCGCGAATGTCACCGAGCGCGAAACCGAGTTCATGGGCCTTGTGCAGCGCGACTTCGAGTGCGCGCGCGACCACTTGGGTGGTGCCCGCGCGGCTCGACGTCGGTGTGAGAATCAGCGTGAGATGGCGCGGCTGCAAGTTGCAGTCGCGCAGGATCTTGTCGATCACGACAGCGGGCGGCGTGTGATCCACTTCGAGCACGAGGCAGCCCGTCGACACGACGTCGCGGTAATCGAGTTCGTCGAATAGCGGCTCCTTGCACGCAAGCGAGCGCGCGGGTCCCGAGCCGAGTGCGAAGAACTTCTTGCCGCCCGTTTCTTCCTTGCTCGCCGCGAGACTCCAGCCCGCATACTGCGACGCGAGGCAGGCCAGGGCCGGTTGCGCGCTGGCGATGTCGACGAAGGTCGGCCATTCATCCGTCGCGTTGCGCGAGGCAGCGGAGCGCAACGCGACGCGCCCCAGGCCGCCCATGCAGATCTCGCCGATCGCGATGCCTGCGGCGACGCTGCCGGGCGTATCGATGCCCGCATCGACGATCGTCACGCCGCGCTCGTCGCGTTTCACGTCGATGCCGAGTTCCGTGTGTCGTTCGAGCAGACTCGTAATCAACGGCTGAACTAGCGTGTTGACGCTCAGGAACGAAGGCGGCGGCGACACATCAGCGAGAGAGGAGGAGGTCAGCATGGCCTGATTTCCGGGTGTTATCGATGGAGAGAAGGGTTGCCGCGCGGGCGGCGAGTTCCGCGCGCAGCGTGGCTGGTGGCGTGCCGTGCGCGGATCTGGCCGATACGCTGCACAATGGCGCGCCCTCGGCGACGGCGCTGCCCGTGACGGGAATGTCGTGACACCAGCCGAGATTCAACGCGCGCTGCACGAATTCGGGCGATATCTTGCGGTCGCGATCCGCGCAGACGATCAGCTCGCCGCGCATCGGCAGCGGCTGGCCGAGTGAGTCCAGGTCGTCGGCGTGGAGCGGTGCGCCCGCGCACACGCGCGTATGCAGCGCCAGCAGCGACGGGCTGGCGTCGCGGTCATGAAGCGACAGCGTCGCTGACGGCCTCGCGTTGACTTCGAGCACGAAGCAACGCTCGCCGTCGAAAATGAAGTCGAGACTATTGAGCCCTTTGAGTCCGCTGCGCGACACGATCGCATTCACCGCGCGGGCGATCTGTTCGCGCAGCGACTGGGGCACGTCGATGTTCCCCAACGCGCCGCCATAGACGAACGGATGCGTGCAGCTCGAAACGATCAACTGTTCATTGAAGCCGATGATCGCTGCGCGACGCGTATCCGCGATGAACAGCGCCGACATAGAACGGCCCGCGTGGTGGCGCTGAAAATAGCCGTCTCCGTCGGTGCCCGTCTTCATGGCATGGCGGATATGCACGCCGCCCGTGCCGTTCGCGCGCTTGAGGAGCCAACCCGTTGCGTCGGCGGGCGCCTGCCATTGCGTGTCGGGATGAGGAATGCCCGCGTCGTCCAGCAACGCGAAAAACCGCATCGGATCGCGCACGGCTTCGTGCGCTTCGCGGGTGTTGCCGATGTGCACAAGCGCGATATGTCTGTCGTCGAGCAACTCGCGATGCGCTTCGAAACCGCTGCCCGCAATCCAGCCGATCACGTTTGGGAATCGGCTGGCCGCGTCGAGTGCGTCGCGCACGCGCCGCGGATCGATCGACAGCGACGCGGCGTCGCCGATCGGATACCACATGCCCGACGCGCGCCGCGTGTCCGTGTCGCCGAACAGATCGAGCACGATCACGCGCCAGCCGGCACGCCGCGCCGACTCGGCCAGCATGCGGGCGGACAGCGCGGCGACGACGACAACGGGCGGCGACATGGCGGACTCAGGCCGCGGCCAGCGAGGAGCGTTCGGCCACCACGCGGCGCGCCATGTCCATCGCGTCCTGGAAGCCGAGATAGACCTTTTGCTTCGCCGCGAGCATCTGCACGAAAAGCCGTTGCTGCACTTCATACTTGACGTTGCCGATCGCGAGCGCGCCGATGCCGAGCGCGCCGTGCTGGCCGATGCGCTTGCCGTTGTCCATCACGCCGACACCCGCAATGCCCGCAGGCGGCACCGCGTTCACATCGGCGGCGACGAGCAGGCGTGCCGCATCGCTTACCTGTTGCGCGCTCATCACTTCGACACCCGCCGCCGCCGTCGCGAACACCACGTCGACGGACTGCAAGGTCTCTTGCAGCGCTTCGGCGCTGCTCGCGTCGGCGCCATCGAGGGCGGCTCTGAAGTGCGCGGTGGCACGCTCGCACGCGCTTCGTGCGGCGTCGAGCCCGCGGCTGCTGGCCAGCGACACGCGCGCACCCGCCTGCGCGGCCAGCACGCTCGCGATCAGTCCAACGGGACCCGTGCCGCCGAACACGAGCACGCGCTTGCCGTCGAGACACGTGTCGAACGCGTGGCGCAGTTGCCATTCGACACTCGCGACGAGCGCAGCCGCCGTCGTGAACGAGCCGCTCGGATCGGCGAAGACGGATACTTCGAACGGCGGCACCATCGCTTCGCGCGAAAGGCGCAGCATGTCGGTGGCGAGCATCACGTCGCGTCCGCCGATAAAGATGCCCGTGTGCGCAACGCCTTTCGGTCCGCGCGAAAAAATCGCGTCCTGCGTCAGCGGCCCGATCAGTTTCGCATCGACGTCGGTGTACGGCACGACGACCTGATATCCGGCATCCACGGCCATGTTCACGTCGAATGGGCTCATCTGCCGTCCTGGCGTGAACATATGGAGAATGTGTTGGCGTTCCATGTTTCCTCGATAAACTGGGTGATCAGTGCTGGGCCGACGCCCAGGTCACGGTGGCGCCCGCGTTGAGTCCTCTGACGATTTCGACTCGCAGTCCGGGCCCGATCTCTTGCGCGTCGCGCGCCGAACGCAGCGCGTGTTCGGCTTCTTCCTGCGATTCCATGATCGCGAAGCCGGTCGGCCCCCACGAACTCTGGCCGATGCCCGCGCAGTAGCGCGCGCCGATCCAGTCGAGCACGCGTCCGACGTCGGGGCTTGTATAGATGCCGCCTTGCGACTTCGCGAAGTAGCGGCCGATGCCGTCTTGCAGCGCGCTCACGCCTTGCGCGAAAGGCGCGAACTCGTGTTCCGCGACGGCGGGAAGGATCTGCATCAAGGTCAGGTGGCACGCGTGCGCGGCGAGGGCCTGCGGGAACGGCGGCAGCGCGGCGAGCGCCTGGCGCTCCGCCGGACCGGTGAGCCCCGTGCGCGCATCGTCGAACACGAGCATCACGCGCCATGTGGACGGGAAGTCGAAGCGCGACAGCACGGGCGGCAGCACGCCGGGCCCGCGTGGACCGCCGTCGACGATCAGTCCGCCGCGCTCGAAGCCGGCGATCCCGACACCCGAACGCGCGCCCCGCGCGAGCGCCGGTGCGAGTTGTGCCGCGCTGAGGTCGAGACCGTGCAGGCGCGCGAACGCATGACCGACAGTCAGCGCGAGCTGCGTGCCGGAGCCGAGACCGGCATGAGCCGGCAACGTGCGGCGCAGGCGAATATCGACGGGCGTGTCGTGACCCGTCAGATTGCGCAGCGTATCGATGTGCGCCTTCACGCGAGGTAATTCATCGCGGGCCGACGGCACGGCGCCGTAGTGGTCCTCGTCATCCGACGAAAGACATGCGTCGAGCGTCGTGCTGATGCCGTCGATCACGAGCCCGAGACTGCCGAAGCGTCGGCCAAGCGATGCGCCCGGATCGAGGAATCCCAGATGCAGGCGTCCGGGTGCGTTCACGGTGACGATGCTGGTGTGCTTCGTCGATTCAGCGGTGCCATGCAGGCTCATAGGCGCGTTCCCCAATCCCTGGACGGGTGATCGTTGTCGGAGCATCGAACGCAAGCGCTATGCCATCTGAGCCGTTCAATCGCGTGAACATCTGCGAAGCTGCGGGCGCGCGCGGCGGAAATTTTCAGCGGGACGTCCGTCGTCGAAGGAAGTGTGCAAGCGGACCTTGTGCAGAATCGGTGACATTTTGCTTCATGTCTGCACGAACGGACTCGCGACCTGAGCCGTCGGTGTGAGGTCAGCGAACTGGCCTTCGAGCCACGCGCCCGTCTTCTCGATCAGAAAGCGCCGGAACGCCGCGCAGGCGGGCGACAGCTGCTTCGCGTTCATATGGACCACGTGCCAGACGCGATCGATGGGCGTGCCGTTCACGTGCAGGATCGCTATTTCGCGCGCGAGCAGCTCGAGCCGCAGCGTATGCAGCGGCAGCAGGCTCACGCCCATGCCCGCGACCACCGCCTGCTTGACGGTCTCGTGGCTGTCGAGCGCGAGCGTGCGGGCCGGCTTGAACAGATGCTGCTGGAACATCTCGTTGGCGACGGCCGCCGTGTCGGAGGCCGGCTCGCGCATCAGAAAAGTGTCATGGCGCAGTTCGTGCAAGTCGAAACGCGCTGCATCGACGAATGGATGTGACGTGCTCGCGGCGATCACATGCGGGTTGTACGCGAGCGGCTCGCAGTGCGCGTCGAGTTCGACGGACGGGCGTCCCATCACGGCGAGATCGATTGCGTTGTCCTGCAACTGGCGAAGCAGCGTGTCGCGTTCGGCGATCGAAAAGTGGATGTCGACTTTCGGATGCCGCTCCGCATAGCGCGAAATCTGCCGCGGCACGAAGTAGCGCGCCGTGCTGACGAGACCGATCGACACGGTGCCGCCATCGGCCGAAGCGAGCGCGCGCATCGCATTCTCGGCATCCTTGATGTCGCCAAGAATGCGCTTCGCGTGATGCGACAGCGTTGCGCCCGCCTCGGTGAGCGCAATTCGACGCCCGATGCGCTCGAACAGCGCGAGTTCGATCGCCTCTTCGAGCTGCTTGATCTGCATCGACACCGCGGGTTGCGTCAGATGCAGCACCTCCGCGGCGCGCGCGAAGCTCTCGTATTGCGCGGCGGCCGCGAAGATCTGCAACTGGCGCAGCGTGAGATTGCGAAGCAGGTTGAGCATGATGGTCACTCCACGCAACGGCAGATAAGCATCGCTTAAAGCGCAAATAAGAATCTCTGAATTTTTCTCTCGGGCCCACTGGCTTACTGTGTTTGCCAGCGGCAACGCAAGCAACGGACGATCGAGGTCACGATGAATGCACGAATTGAACCAGGCGAGCAGGCGCAGTCCGCTGACATCGCGAACGGCCGCTGCGTCGACATGGAATGCGCTCAACCGGCGCTGTCGGACTTTCTCGCCGATCATCTGGCGCCGCGCCGCGCGCAGGGGCCCGGCGTCGTGCATGCCGCCGACGCCGAAGGGCTCTGCGCGGTAATCGACGAAATCGCCGGTACGGTGAAGCGCATCGCCGCGCGCATCGCACAGGGTGCGATCGGCGGAGCACGGCCCGCAATGCCCGGCGACACGGCATTGGGCATTGCCGTTCAGGACCTGTTGATCGCGATGTGCGAGCGCAGCGCCGGGATCGCGGGGCTGGTCCTGCCGGGCATGGCGGCCGCGCGCCCGACATCGGCGGGCCGCTATGTGCTGTTTGCCGACTCGCTCGATGGCGCGGCGAATGCCGAATCGAACGTCGCGCTCGGCACGGTGTTCTCGATACGCCACGCGGGTGCGGCCAGTGCCGACGGCGGTTGTGTGATCGCCGGCTCCCGGCAGCTTGCGGCCGGCTACGCGCTGTATGGCCCCGCGACGATATTCGTGATCACGGTCGGGCGCGGCACACACGGCTTCACGCTGTGCCGCGAGCGTGGCGGATTCGTGCTGACGCATCGCTCGATGCGCGTTCCCGAGCAGGGCGCCGAACTGGCCGTCAACGGCGGCAATGAGCGCTTCTGGGAACCACCCGTGCAACGTTATGTCAGCGAGTGCCGCGATGGCAGCGCAGGCGTGCGTCAGCGCGACTTCGAAACGCGCTGGATTGCGTCGCTGGTCGCCGATACGCACCGCACGCTGATGCGCGGCGGCTTGTGTCTGTTGCCGCGCGAGAGCCGCTGTGCGCCGCGCGCCGCGCGTCAGCCGCTGCTGTATCACGCGCAGGCGCTCGCGTGGCTCGTCGAGCAGGCGGGCGGGCTCGCCAGCACGGGACGCGCGCGGCTCCTCGATGCCGCTGCCGGTCAAGATACGCACGCACGCACGCCGATGTTTCTCGGCACGCGGTGCGAGGTCGAGCGCATCGAGCGTTATCACCGCGAACACGAGCGGGGCGAAGACCTGCCGTTCACGTCGCCGCTCTTCAATGAGCGCTCGCTGTTCCGTCCTGAAGCGCGCGTGTAGGCGGGAGCGAGAGCATGTCGATCGAACATCCGATTGTCGCGGTGACGGGCTCGAGCGGCGCCGGCACCACCACTGTGATGAACAGCTTCCAGCACATCTTCCGGCGCGAAAAGCTCAATGCGCAGATCGTCGAAGGCGACGCGTTTCATCGCTACGACCGCCTGGCGATGCGTGCCGCGATGAAAGAAGCGGAGCAAACACAACGTCAGTTCAGTCACTTCGGACCCGAGGCGAACCTGCTCGAAGAACTCGCCGCGCTGTTCGCCGAATATGCGGCAACGGGGCGAGGGCGGGTGCGCAAGTATCTGCACGATGAAGCCGAGGCCGCGCAATACGGTCTGGAACCCGGCATGTTCTCCCCGTGGATGGACCTCGAACCGCCCACCGATCTGCTCTTCTACGAGGGGTTGCACGGCGGCTTCGTGGGGCGCGGAATCGACGTGGCGCAGCACGCGGACCTGCTGGTGGGTGTCGTGCCCATCATCAATCTGGAGTGGATCCAGAAGCTGCATCGCGACAAGACGCTGCGCGGCTACTCGCAGGAAGCCGTGATGGACACGATCCTGCGGCGCATGCCCGACTACGCGCATCACATCTGTCCGCAGTTCAGCCGCACGCATGTGAATTTCCAGCGCGTGCCGACCGTGGACACGTCGAATCCGTTCACCGCTCGCGACATTCCGAGCGCCGACGAGAGTTTCGTCGTGATCCGTTTCACGAACCCGAAGGGAATCGATTTCCCGTATCTGCTCACGATGCTGCACGACTCGTTCATGAGCCGGCCCAATGTGATCGTCGTACCGGGCGGCAAGATGGGGCTGGCGATGCAGCTGATCTTCACACCGATGATCCTGCAGATGATCGACCGCCAGAGACGCGCGGCCTGATCGCTCTGCACGAAC
Organism: Paraburkholderia phymatum STM815; assembly: GCF_000020045.1. Taxonomy (GTDB): domain Bacteria; phylum Pseudomonadota; class Gammaproteobacteria; order Burkholderiales; family Burkholderiaceae; genus Paraburkholderia; species Paraburkholderia phymatum. Next base: position 476,466 of record NC_010625.1, read on the forward strand.
GAACGTCCCAACCGTCAACAGGAGACACAGAGATGCAAGTCATGCCGCGCAATTTGCCGATCGATGCCGTGCTGTTCGATCTCGACGGCACGCTGTTGCATACATCGCCGGATATCGGCAATGCGCTCAACCGCGCACTGGCCGAAAACGGCCTTCCGCTGCTCGCGCCAGGCGTCGCGCAGACGCTGATCGGCGGCGGCTCCGAAATTCTCGTCGACCGCGCGTTGACGCTGCTGGGCGTCGAGTCGCGACCCGCGACGCTCGATCTCGTGCTGCGCCGTTACGAGTCCTGCTATCACCAGATCTGCCGCGGCGAGGACCAGTTGACGCAGCCGTATCCCGGCGCTGAAGCGACGCTGGACAGCCTGCGCGGCATGGGACTCAAGCTCGGTCTCGTCACCAACAAGGAGACGCGTTTCGTCGATCCGCTGATGTGGCGCTTCGGTTTGCAGGCATGGTTCGACATGGTCGTCGACGGCAACGCGCGGCTGCCGCGCAAGCCGGATCCCGAACCGCTGCTGCACGCATGCGAAGCGCTCGGTGTCGATCCCGCGCACACGCTTTTCGTCGGCGATTCGGTGACGGACGCCCTCGCGGCGCAGGCTGCGGGAATGCCGATGGTCTGCGTCAGCTACGGATACAGCAGCGATCATCCCGTGACCGAACTGCCGTGCATGCGCGTGATCGACAGCATCGGCGAATTGACGGAGCTGATCGGCGGTCCCCGCAAATGGCATCGTCCGACACGCGGCGATCACGCTGCCGCGGGGATGGACATGCAGATGCACTCGCACCTGGCGAACTGAACCGGAATGCGCCGCGAGGCGCGTCACGTCTTCACGTCTTGATGTTCACGCGTCTCATTTTCCGGTAGAGCGTATTGCGTGTGATGCCGAGCGCGAGCGCAACCTGGCTCACGTTCCAGCGATGCTTGTCGAGCAACGCGAGCAGCGCCTCGCGTTCGGCCTGCAGAATCGCGTTGAGCGGCGCGTTCGACACCTCTTCCATATCGGCGCAATCGTCGGTGTCGGAGAGGGCAGTGGACGCGCCGGCGGCTCGCGGGCGATTCAGGTTTTTCTCGCGCTGCACGAGCCACGCGGGCAGATGCGCCGTGGTGAGTTCATCGCCGTCGCAGAGCGCCGTCGCCGTGCGCAGCACGTTGCGCAACTGACGGATATTGCCGGGCCAGTCGCTGTCGAGCAGAATCTGTCGCACGTCCGCCGAAAGTCGGAGCGCAGGCGTGCGCTCCTTTTCCAGCAAATGCCGGATCAGCGCGAGCTTGTCCTTGCGGGCGCGCAGGGGCGGAAGCTCCAGCATGACGCCATTGAGCCGATAGTAGAGATCCTCACGGAACTGCCCGCTTTCGACGAGTTCGTTGAGATCGCGATGACTCGCGCTCACCAGCTGAAAGTCGACCTTGACGACAGATTCTGAACCGAGCGGCGTGACTTCGCGCTCTTCGAGCACGCGCAGCAGCCGCGCTTGCAGGGCGAGCGGCATGTCGCCGATTTCATCGAGAAACAGCGTGCCGCCGTCGGCCTGCAGAATCTTGCCGCGCCGTCCTTCGCGCTGCGCGCCCGTGAAAGCGCCCGCGCGATAGCCGAACAGTTCGCTCTCGATCAGATGTTCCGGCAGCGAAGCACAGTTGACCGCGACGAACGGACCGTTGCTGCGTTCGCTTGCGGCATGCAGTGCGTTGGCGAACACCTCCTTGCCGCTGCCCGTTTCGCCGTGAACGAGCACCGCGATACCGCGATCGATCACACGCGCGCCGAGATCGAACTGGCTGGCGATCTGCGCATCGCCGAATTCCACGCGCGCTGTGCCCTGGCGCAATGGGCTCGCCGTGCGCGTTGCGCGAGCCGGACGCCGCGTGAGTGCCGACGACGCATCGTGGTTCGATGCTTCCGCACGCGCGGGCGCGATAGCTTCGCGTGCGGCACGATCGCGCGGCTCCTGAGCGACGACGAAGAAGCGGCTCGACGCATGCGTGCGATAGATCGCGACGGGATAGAACGAACTGCGCGTGCTGCGCGCGACGATCTCGGCCAGCGACGCATTGAAAACGTCGGTGACCGGCTTGCCGGCGATCTCGTCGAGCGTCGCGAAGCCGAGTTGCGCGAGCGCGCTGCGGTTCGCGCCGAGAATCATGCCGTCATCGTCGACGGTGAGCTTGCCGGCATGCAAGGTGCCGACGAACTCGGGCCTGCTGTGAAACTGAATACGGAACGCGTGTGTATGACGGGCGTCGAGCAGACGGTTTTCGATCATCTGCCGCGACATGCCGACCAGCACGAGCGAATGCTGCTGCAACAGCGGCGAACGGCTGGTGACGTCGAGCACGCCCGCGATGGAGCCTCCTTCGTCGAATACGGGCACGGCGGCGCATGTGAGCGAGGTATAGCGCTGATAGAAATGTTCGTGCTGACGCACGGCGATCGCTTCGCCTTCCGCGAGGCAGGTGCCCATGCCGTTCGTGCCCGCTTCGCGTTCGTTCCACACGGCGCCCGCGCACAGTCCCCAGTCCTCGACCTCGCCTGCAAACTCGGGCGACGACGCGAGATGCAGGATCACGCCATCGCTATCCGTCAACACGACGGCAAGCTCCGAGTCGCCGAGCTGCTGATAAAGCGTGGCCATTTCGAGCTTCGCGCAATCGACCAGACTGGCATTCTGTTCGCGTCGCGATGCGAGTTCGGCGCTGGTCATCACGGGAGGCGGCAGGCACACGTCGGGATCGAGTCTGTAGTCTTCGATGCAGCGCGTCCATGAGCGAACCACTGGCGCGCTCGGTGCGAATCCGCCAGGGCGCGTACGCATGATGGCTTCGACCTGGCTGGTTTGTCCCGCGAGCGGCTGGCATGACGACATGATGAACATCTCCGAGAAGTCGCTGCGCACTTGCATGCGGGCAGTGCGCCACATTGAAGCCCATTATTGGCAATCGGAATGCACGTGACAATCGGCCATGATGGGCTACCTCCCGGGGAGTAGAGGTAAACCAGGGCTAGTGCGAGGCGCGCCACGCGGCTTGCGCGTGGCAGAACGCTGCCGCAGGCATGCGGCGGCGTCGAGGAAGAGACGGGCAAGCGGCGCATGCGCGCCGCGATATCAGTGATGCGAACGTGAGCCGTGTTCCTGTTGCCACAGCACGGCTTCGAGACGCGAGTGAAGATCGAGCTTGCGCAGCACGTGCTTGACGTGCACCTTGACCGTGCCGACGCTGATGTCGAGCTTGCGTGCGATCGCCTTGTTGCACAGGCCCGCCACGAGGTAATCGAACACCTCGAGTTCGCGCGCCGTCAGATCGTTCTGCGCAGCGGGAATGCGCTGGCCGCCCGAGAGCGCGTGAACGAGACTGCCCGTAACGGATTCGCTCAGCACGGCCGTGCCTTTCAGCGCCTTCTGCAGCGACACGCACAAGTCCTCGGGGTCCATGTCCTTCAGCAGATACCCGTGTGCGCCCGCGCGCAATGCGGCGACTACGTCGCGTTCGTTGTCCGACACCGTGAGCATGATGAAGCGCGCGTCGACGCCGGCCTGGCGCATGCCTTCGAGCGTTTCGATACCGTTCATGCGCGGCATGTTCAGGTCGATCAGCACGACGTCCGGCTTGAGCCGCACGGCCATCTCGATGCCATCCTGACCCGAGGTTGCTTCGCCCGTGACCTCGAACGACGGGTTCATCTGGATCAGTTGCGCGACGCCCTTGCGAAACAACGCATGGTCGTCGATCAGAAGTACTGTGTGAGGGACCATCTGCTCTTCCTGGGCTCATTGACCAGACCAAAGGGCTTCGCCGGCCCGGCTGGCTTGACTGCGTCTTGCGGCGCAGGGCGATGTCTTGAAGCTGTGAGCGGTGGCTTATTGTTTCTATCGCCGGAGTGTTGCGTGGTTGAGTTTAACAATTAACCAGAATTGAAAAAATAGTGTGAACCCGGAATGCGCGTGCGTTCCGGGTTTTCCATGATGGCCGCTTAGAAATGGCCGCGCAGTTCTTCGGCGATGTCGAAGATATCGCCGACGATGCCGTACTTCGCGATCGAGAAGATCGACGCTTCGGGATCGGTATTGACGGCGATGATGTTCTCGACGTGCTTCATGCCCGCCATGTGCTGCACCGAGCCCGAAATACCCATTGCGATGTACAGCTTGCAGGCGGCTGCCGTCTTGCCGGACTGCCCGACCTGATGCGCCTTTGGCAGCCAGCCGGAATCCGCGATGGGACGCGAGCAGCCGAGCGTCGCGCCGAGTGAGCTGGCGAGTTCGCGGAACTGCTCGACATTGGTTTCCTCGCCGATGCCACGTCCGATCGACATGATGAAGTCGGCGCCGACGATATCGACGTCACCGCTGGCGGCCGGTTCTTCGAACGACAGATGAGCGCTGCGCGGTGTGACGGCCGGGGCGTCGAATGCGCTGACCTCGGGCGCGCCCGACGCGTCTGGCGACTTGAACGCACCCGGCCGCACGGTGACCACGGCGGTGGCGCGCCCGGGAAACTCGATCTCCATGTTGACCTTCTGCCCGTAGCCGGAGCGCGTGGCGATCCAGTCGTCGCCGTCGCGTGCGAGCCCGAACGCATCCGTGGTGAAGCCGTAGTTCCCCTTGACCGCGAGAGGCGCGGCGTAGCCCAGCGTGTCGATCGTATGCGGCAGCAGCACGAGCGACGGCTGGCGCGCTTCGATCAGCGCCTGCGTGACCGCCTGGTAGGTGTCGGGATCGAACGCATCGCTTGCCGTCTGCACGGTGACGATCTCGTCGACGCCTGCCAGCTTGAGCGCGTCGACGAACGCCGCGGGCGTTGCGCCCAGCACGGCGACCGTCACGCGTTCGCCGCCCGCCTCACGCGCGGCGCCGATCAGTTCGGTGCTCACGGGGCGCAGTTGCCCCTGACGATGTTCGGCAATAACCAGAATCCCGCTCATTACGCTTCTCCCCGAAGTTCCTTGATGATGCCCGCGAGGCGGGCGGCCTGTTCGGCGGGCGTGCCGTCGATCATCTGCGCGCGTCCGAGTTCGGGCACGTAGACGCGTCGGATGCGCGACAGCGATCCGCGCGCGCCTGTGTGCTCTGCAGGCAGACCGAGTGCATCCGGTGTCACGGCTTCGATCGGCCGCGACGCGGCCTGCTTGATGCCGCGCAGCGACGCGTAACGCGGCGTGTTGATGCCGAGCTGCAGCGTGAGCACGGCGGGACATTGCACGGTGACATTCGCATAGGCGCCGCCTTCCAGCTCACGGCGCGCGCTCGCCGTGCCCGCGCCCGGCGCATATTCGAGGCCCGCGACGACGGCCGCGTGCGGCCAGTCGAGCAGACCCGCGAGCGCCATCCCCGTCGCGCCATACGCATGGTCGGACGCCTGCACGCCGGCGAAGATCATGTCGGGCGCTTCGCGGCGTGCAAGCGCGGCGAGCGCGCGCGCGACGCCGACAGGATCGGCTTCGTCCAGTTCATCGCTCCAGATGCGGATCGCGCGGTCGGCGCCTTTCGCGAGGCACTTGCGCAGCTCTTCGTCGGCACGCTCGGGGCCGACGGTGACGACGACCACTTCGATGCCGCCGCCGTTGGCGCCTTCCTTGAGCCGCAGCGCTTCTTCAAGCGCATAGTGATCCCATTCGTTGAGGTCGAAGACGTGAAAGTCCGCCTCGACGTCGCGGGCGTCGTCGCGCAGCTCGAAATCCTCGTCGAGCGACGTGACCTGCTTGATGGTGACGAGTATCTTCATCCTGCCTCCTCCACTGATGTGGTCAATTGGTGGGTATCCCGTTCAGTCGATCCCGCTTCGTCAGCGGTGCGCCCTTGCTGGCGCTCCCGCTCGCGCGCGGCGGCGAGTGTGCCGGCGAGATGGCCGTACATGCGGGCGCGCGCTTCCATGTCCGGTTCGAAGCGCATGCGCCAGCGGTCCGCGTCGGTCAGGCTCGGATGCATGAACACCAGCACGCGGTGCAGCGGGTACGACTCGTCGCGCAACGGCAGCAACACGCGCCGCTGCGCATGACGATTGAGTATCACGGCACGCCGCACGTCGGGCGACGCATGCTGCGCGAGGCGCGCGAGTGTTGCCTGCGGCGTGCCGCGATGGCGCGCGACGCCTGCGAGCACGTCGATATCGTCGTCCTGCAACAGCCGGTGCAGCACGCTGCCGGGCAGTTCGTCGCGTAACGCGACGCCCGCGCGGACCCACGCGACCTCGTCGCTCGCGAGCAGCGTGAGTAGTGCGATCGGGCAACCCGCGTGACGCGTGACCGAGCGGCGCACGTCGGCGTCTGGATCGCGCGCGAGCCGGTCGAGCCAGCTGCGCGGGCAGGCGCGGTTGCGTGCGAGACTGCTGCGCACCCACACGTCGCCGTCCTCGGCGAGCCACTCCACGACCTTCAGGGGGAGGTCGTCGCGCACGGCGACCGCGCGCCTGACGAGCGAGTCCGCGTCGAAGCACAGCAGGACGAGCGCGCCTGCGGGCGTCGCCGGATTGGTGGCGGCGGCGCGACGCACTGCCGGGTCGTCATCGCGGGCGAGCGCGGTCAGAATCTCGTCGGCCGTGCGCACGTTCGACGCAAGGCTGCGCCGCTCCGCGCTCGATGCCGGCACCGTGCGCAACAGTTCGTCCGGACAGGCGCGATGACGCAGCACCTGGGCGCGCACGGCGCTTTCGCGTGTGCTGTGCCACAGCTGGTTCAGCGTGCGTGCATCGGTTGCGAAGTGAATCGCAAGCAGGCGTTGCAACGGCGCGATGCCGCGACCCGCCAGCTGCGCCAGCAGGTCAGGCTGTACGCCAACGTTTTCGCACAGAGAGCGCAAGGTCTCGATGCTGTCGGCGTGTGCCGCGATTTTCTGCAGCAGCGCGGGCGGCGCGAGCGGGTGGCGCGCGATCAGCTGCGCAAAGCGTTGCGCAACTTGCTCTGGCATGAGGCCTTCGAGCGACGCGGCAAGCGTTTGCAATCCGTCGGCGGGCGTGGCGGCATGACGGGCGAGGCGCGTCGCGAGTGTGCTGTCCGCGTCGGCGGTGGCGAACATGCAAAGCCGCGCCAGCACGGCAGACGGCGCATACGGACAGGCCGCGAGCGCGAGCCGCTCGCTGCGCGCACCGAACATGCGCGCCTCGAGCCGCTTGAGTTCCGCACCGCGTGCGTGCGGATGAAGCATCGCGCAAGCCAGTGCGTCGGGCGCGTCGAGCGCGAGCCGCATGAGTTCACGCCAGTGGCGACGCAGCCGCGCGTCGGCGCGTGCGGCGTTCGCGGCGCGCGGCGGGCTGTCGGCGAGATTGGCGGTCGGCGTCATGGCTGCGATGGATGGCTGCAGGTGTGTGGCTCAGGCGTCGGCCGTGACGCGGATATCGTCCGCGGGCGGGGCGTCGTCATTGACATCCACGAGGCTCTCGGCAATCAGCTCGATCAGCTCGCGCACGACGAAGCGTCCTTCGTAGCCGCTCGTTTTCAGCGCGTCTTCGAACATCGTCAGGTCTTTCGGGCAACATACGACGAACACTTCCAGACCTTCGATGCTGGCCGCTTCCTTCATGCGGTTTTGCGATGGCTTTTCCTGGCCGACGGGGTCGTTCATCCAGATGCGGCCGCCGCCTGCGCCGCAGCAGAACGAGTTGTCGCGCGAACGTTTCATTTCGACGAGTTCGCAGCCAAGCGCTTCGATGATCTGGCGCGGCGCGTCGTATCCCTTGTTGAAGCGGCCGAGGTGACACGGATCGTGGAAGGTCACGCGATAGCCGAGCTTGCGCTTCGGACGCAGCCGGCCTTCGGCGAGCATGCGCGCGACGAGGCTCGTGTAGTGCTCGATCTCGAAGTGGCCGCCGAAGTCCGGGTACTCGTTGCGGATGGTGTTGTACGAGTGCGGGTCCGTGGTGACGATGCGGCGGAATTGCGACGTGCCGAGCGTCGCGATGTTCTGCGTCGCGAGCACTTCGTAGAGGCCTTCCTCGCCGACGCGCCGCACATCGTTGCCCGCATTCGCTTCGCCTTCGAAGAGCAGACCGAAGTCCACCTCCGTATCGTGCAGCAGCGTGGCGAAGGCCTGCGTGACGCGCTGGTTACGCGGATCGAACGACGCGTAGTCGCCGACGAACCACAGTAGATCGACGGGCTCCTTGCGCGCGTCCTTGACCGGGAAGGGCAGCGATTTGGTCCACGCGGCGCGCTTGCGCTTCGATTCGTTAAACGAGTTGCCGTTCTTGTGGATGGCCTGCAACGTCTTCTGCACCTGCGGTTCCATGTTGCCGTCTTCGACGAGATTGCGGCGCAGTTGCACGATGATGGGCACGTGCTCGACGGCAACCGGGCAGATCTCCACGCATGCCATGCAGGTCCTGCACGACCAGACGGTTTCCATGAAGACCTGGCCGATGTCCTTGCCATGCACGTCGAGCTTGACTTCGTCGGGCAGCGTGTTTTTCTCCAGCGCTTCGTTGGCGAATTCACGCAGCGACAGGATCACGTCGCGCGGCGACAGCGGCGCACCGACGGCGCGCGCGGGGCACGCCTCATGGCAGCGGCCGCACTTGGTGCAGGCGTCGAGATTGAGCAGGTGTTTCCACGTGAAGTCGGTGATCGTCTTGTACCCGGCGCGCGGCGCGTCGGCCTCGACTTTCGGCAGGCGCTGCGCGGCGAGCGGATCGCGCATCAGCAGCGAGCCGCTCGCCGTGAAGATGTGCTTGACCTTGGTGTACGGAATCAACGCGATGAACGTCAGCGCGAGCGCGCCGTGAACCCACCACAGGCCCGTGCGCAGCACATACGCGGCCGGCGCGCTGAGCCCCGCGCCGCGCATGATCTCGGCGAGTAGCGCCGCGACGGGCGACCACCAGCGCGTGTCCCACACCACGGCGCGATCCTGCAGCCACACGAGGCGCAAGCCGCTCAGCACGAAGCCGGTGATGCCGATCAGCACGAGCGACCACAGGAAGGCCCAGTCTTCGCGCCGATATCCGCTGCGGTCGTAGTCGGGATCGCCTGGCTTGCGGTCGGGGCGCGTGTAATCGAGCTTCGGCGGTTTGATCCAGCCGCGCCGCACCATCATGTAGATCAACCCGCCGACGAGGGACAGGCCGGCGAGATTCATCGCCAGCTTGAAAAAGAGATAGAAGTTGCCGTTCCAGAAATGGAAGCCGAGAAAGCGCGCGGTGATGTCATAGTCGACGGTGACGGTCGCCGTGCCGAGGAACAGCCCCGCGAAGCCATAGAAAATGAAGCGATGTGCGCGGCCTGCTGCCGGGTCGCGGCGCGCGATCGTGCGATGGCTCAACACGACGCGCACCATGGCGCCGACGCGCTCGCGCAGATCGATCGGACCGCCTACGGGCTTGCCGCGCCGGTACTTGCGCACCTGCACATAGACGCCCCACGCGAACGCGGCCATCGCGCCGACGCCTGCCAGATAGAACAGTACGATCGCGAACGTGGGGAAACCCTCGAAAAGGATCCGGGTGACGTTGACGGGGTCGAAGTTCGCTGCGCTCGACATGGGTTCGTCCGTTGAATGAGTAAAAGGGGGCCCCGCCGCGGCATCGGCTGCACGGCTTGCCGGGTGACGGCGAGCCGGACGGCGCGATGCGCGTGGCGTCCTGACTGCGGTGAAGGGCGCAGGAAGCCGGCGGTGTTGCCGGCTTCCGTTGCTTACGGTGCGCTACTTCTTGTAGACGATCTCGAAGGTGCCGCCGGGTTTGTGCGGCGTGCCCCACACGGCCACTTCGCGCTTGTACGGCAGCGGAAACTGGGCGTTCTTCTCTTCGATCTCGCGTGCGAGGCGGTGGCCCGTGAAGGTTGCATCGGCGATCAGGCGCGGTGCTTCGGCATCGCCGATCAGGTACACGGCCTTGATGCCCTTGCCGTCCCACTCGCTTTCACGCTGCTTCAGTTCGCGGTACAGGCCGTCGTTCGAGCGGCGGGCCGTCACGAGCACGAGCGAATCGAACTCGAGCCAGCGGTGGGTCTTGTTCTCGTCGCGCGGCAACTGGCCAGCACCCTTGTACGTGCGGCGCGAACCGTCGCCCCAGATGTTGTAGATCTGGATGCGGCCCGGCTCGATGCGGCTGGCGAAGTGATCGCCGAGTTCATGCACGCCCAGTTCGTGCAGGCGGCGCATCATGTTCGGATACTCGAGCGTGAAGTGCATGTAGTTCGCGAGATGCACGCCGCTCACGATCGTCACTTCGTGACCGGCCGCCGCGAGTTTTTCGGCGAGGCTCGGCGCCATAAAGTACGTGTCGGCATTCAGGATCACGACGCGCTTGCCGATCGCCTTCTTGCCCGACAGCACCTGTTCGGGCGTCAGTTGGTCGGGCTGCGACGCGTCTGCGCCCGGAATCGGATCGTGCGTCAGGCAGTTGGTGCCGTCGCCGACCCAATGCGAGCCCGTGGCGATCACGACTTTCTCCGCGCCGTAGTCGAGCACGTCGTCGGCCGTGAGCGGCTTCTGACCGAGCGCAAGCTGGCTATGACGGTTCTTCTTCAGCAGCTTCGTGATCTGCGTCTCGCGATAGTCGCGGTGATAGCCCCATTCGCCGAGGCCCGGCAGCGTGACCACGCTGTTCAGATGGCCGCCGATCTTCTCCGCCTGATCGACGAGGTGCACCGTGTAGCCGCGTTGCATCAGCACGCGCGCGCACTCCGAGCCCGACGGGCCCGCGCCGACCACCAGCACCGAATCGTTCGAGCCGCATTCGGCGAACTTTTCCGGGTGCCAGCCGCGGCGGTATTCTTCACCGGCCGTCGCGTTCTGCGTGCAGATCATCGGCGGGCCGCCGATCTCCCAGCGCGAGATGCACACGTTGCAGCCGATGCACACGCGGATATCGTCGACGCGGCCTTCGTCGATCTTCTTCGGCAGGAACGGATCGGCAATCGACGGACGCGCCGCGCCGATGATGTCGGCAATGCCCTTGGTGACGATCTCCGTCATCTTCTCCGGGTCGGTGAAACGGCCGACGCCGAGCACGGGCTTCCTGGACACTTCCTTGATGAAGCGCGTCCACGGCACCTGATGCCCTTGCAGATAGAAGCGCGACGGGCCCGCGTCTTCACCCCATTCGGCGATGTCGCCGACATCGACGTCCCACAGGTCGACGAGCGAATCGGCCATCTCGACGAACTTCATGCCGTCCTTCTCGACTTCGATGCCGCCGCTGCCGTACAGCGAATCGACGGCGAAGCGCGTTGCGATCGCGCAGTCGCTGCCCACGGCGCGGCGCACTTTTTCCAGCGTTTCGAGCCAGAAACGCGCGCGGTTCTCGAGCGAGCCGCCGTAGCCGTCGGTGCGCTTGTTGTAGTACGGCGAAAGGAACTGGAGCGGCAGATACGAGTGCGCGCCGTACACATAGACGATATCGAAGCCGGCGTCGCGGGCCCGCAGCGCGGCATCGACGTAGAACTGCTGCACGTCGCGAATGTCGTCGAGATCCATCTCCTTGCAATACGTCAAGGTCTCGAACTCGGACGCGTACTGGCTCGGGCCGCGAGGCGTCGCGCGGCTTTCCATGCACGGTGCGTGCGCGCCGCCGTACCACATTTCGATGCCTGCCAGCGCGCCGTATTTGTGAACCTCCTCCGTCATCGCGCGCAGATTGCGCACGTCACCTTCGTCCCAGATGCGCGCTGAGAGACGATGCGTGTCGTCCGACTCGGGGTGGATCGAGCAGTACTCGGTATTCATTGCGCCCCAGCCGCCTTCGGCTTTCATCGAGCGGTGGGCGGCCTGAAAGCCCGGCAGGTTGCTGCCTGCGCCGATGCAGTGCGGAACCTGATAGAAGCGGTTGCGCAGGGTCTTGGGGCCAATCTGGATCGGTTGGAACAGCACGTCATGACGGGGATCGCGGGGCATGGAATATGTCTCCTTTAACATGGACTACCGGGACAAAGGCGGGCGACGGCCGGGCCCGTCGAACCCTCGACAGTTCTTGTACCTGGCGCGGCCTCTGTCGTTCTTGTGGCGGCGGCACGCGCGCTGTGACGCTGCATGTGCCGCCGTATCGCGGGGACTGCGGGTCAGGCGGCGACGCGGGTGCGCAGGCGCATCGGGTCGTAGAACGGTGTCTTGCTGACGACGCCGCTGAACTGGCCGGCCGCGTCGCGAATCTCGACCTTGGTGCCGAGCGCCGTGTGATTCGGCTTCAGGTGCACCATTGCGAGCGACTGCATCAGATAGCGGCTGAAGATCGCGCTCGTCACGACGCCGACCTGCTCGTCGCCGATGTAGATCGGCGAACCGGCGCTCACGGCCGCGTCGTGCCTGACGACCACGCCCGCCTGCTTCACGCGTTCCTTGCCGCGCGCCGCGAGCAGGGCCTCTTTGCCCACGTAGTCGCCTGCCTTGTCGAGGTCGACCATCCAGTCGAGGTTCAGCTCCCACGGCGTAGTGTCGCCTTCGGGCATGTCGAACGGATAGAAGAGCAGCGCGGCTTCGATGCGCGCGATTTCCAGCGACATCCACGATGCGGGCACGGCGCCGTGCGGCTTGCCCGCATCGAGAATGCCGTCCCACAGCGCGACGGCGTCGGCGGCTGCGCACGACACTTCGAAGCCCTGTTCGCCCGAATACCCGCCGCGCGACACGATAATGTTGCGGCCGAAGAGCTGGGTCTCGACGTGCGCGAAGTAGGGCAGCTTGTTCAGTTCGATGCCGATGTGCGGCTGCAGGATGTCGGTTGAACGCGGACCTTGCAGCGACAGCATATGGACGTCGAAGTCCTGGCGCCATTCCACGTTGCGCTTGTGCGCTGCGCGTTCGAGAAGCGACTGCGTGGTGCCGCCACCATGCGAGAGCCTGAAATGCTGTGGAGCGTCGTAGATCACCATCAGGTCGTCGCAGACCCCGCCGCGCTCGTCGACTTCGGCCGCGAGCCGCGCGGTGCCCGGCTTCATGCGGCTCACGTCGACCGCACAGATGCTGTCGATCACGGCTGCCGCATCGGGACCCGACACGCGCACGATATTGAGCGCGCTGATGTCGTAGAGGCCTGCTGCCGTGCGCACGGCCACCACGTCGTCATACGGATCGCCCGAGTAGTACCAGGGAATCGGCATGTCGTTCCAGGAGTCGCCATCGAGCTTCGAACCGAGCTCGCGATGACGGGCGTTGAGAATGGATTGCCTTGTCATGATGTTTTCCCGAAAGTAGGACCCGCTGCTGGGCAATGACTGCACGCGTTTGCTGTTGCGAAGGCGGCGATATCGGACGGGCTGGATGGGCCAGCGTCGATGAGCGCAAGTCTCTGCCGTTCAATTTCGCCCCACAATCGCCCGGTGGCACTACCTCCCGGTGGGTAGACGCGGGTACTCCGGCTGCGCCGGCGCAAGAAGAAAACCAGCGCGTCCGGCGGTGAAGCGAGACTGTACGTTTGCCGAAAGCGATTGGTAAAAGAGGCGGGAGCGCCAATGCGGGTGCGGCTCGTGCCGACGTTGGCCAGGCGCTCGCGCTGAGCGGGATGGCGTGACGGGCAGCGCTGCGCGCGACAACCATTACTGCGCAGGGACTACCCCCACTGAATCATTGATAAGCGTTTTTTGCAGGCCGATGCTACTTCCATGAATGCAACGACGCGAAGGACAGGCAGTGTCTGTCACTCACGCCCACAGCTGAGACTTATGGAGGTGTCGACGGCATGAATGCTTCGAGAACGATTCCCGTGCGAGTCGCACGCGTCGAAGGGGTGACGCAGGATGTGCGGCGCTTTACGCTCGAATGCGCCAGTGGGGGACGACTGCCGGCGTATTCGGCGGGCAGCCATGTCGTCGTGACGATGCGCGGCAAGGAACGCGTGTGGCGCAACGCCTATTCGCTCACGACGCCCGCCGGCGCGCGCGACGCATATCAGATCATGGTGCGGCGCGTGCCCCAGTCGCGCGGCGGTTCGGCCTTCATGCACAGCGAGGTGCGCGAAGGCAGCGAGCTGGACATCTCGATGCCGTCGAACTTCTTCCCGATCGCCCGGCGCGGCGCGAAGCACGTGATGATCGCGGGCGGAATCGGCCTCACGCCGTTCCTGTCGATGCTGCCCGAGCTGGCGCAGGCAGGTGCGCGCGTCGAGATGCATCTGTGCTGCCGTCCCGAAGACGAGGCGTCGTTCAGCGAACTGATCGCACAGCGCACGACGGGCGGCATCGCCGTGTACACCGACCTGTGCGACGCGAGCGAGCGCTTCGGCGCGATGCTCGCGCGGCAACCGGCCGGCACGCATCTCTATACATGCGGACCAGAAGGCCTGATGAGCGGCGTGGCGAGCACGGCGCGCGCGCTGGGCTGGCCCGCGAGTCATTTCCATCAGGAGAGTTTCGGCGGCGGCTCGCACGGCGCGCCCTTTACCGCCGTGCTTGCGCAAAGCGGGCGCGAAGTCAGGGTGCGAAGCGACGAAAGCCTGCTCGAGGCGCTGGAGCGCGAAGGTGTCGACGCGCCGTACATGTGCCGCGGCGGCGCATGCGGCACCTGCGCACTCGATGTACTCGAAGGCGAGCCGGATCATCGGGACTTCTGCCTCGGCGAGGCCGAGCGGGCCACGGGATGTCAGATGCTGCCCTGTGTGTCGCGCGCGCGGGGCGAACGCCTCGTGCTGAACATCTAACGTAAGGGGGCTCTCATGGCTATCGACTTCAAGACGGACGAAACTTTCCGTGACACCTATACGTTTCGCAACAGCGACGAGGCGATCCTGCGTTTTCCATTTCCGTTTCCCGAAGACGCGTACATGTATTCGATCAATATCGAGCCGCATGTGAAGGAAGGCAACTCGCCCGTGTTCCTGTCGACCTTCGACATCGACGAGCATTACGTGGCCGAGTGCCGCGACCGCGCGCTGACGCTCGAACGCGATCCGCTGCGCTGCCAGGTGCTGGACCATATGGACCCGGCGCAATGGGACACGCTCGAACTGATCATGGAGAGCCTGGCCGAAGATTACCCCGAGCATTTCTCGCTGACGCGCAACGGCGATCAATGGACGTGGATCAACCGTCCGCTCGGTCTCGAACAGACGTTCACGTTCGGCGATGCAAGCACGCTGCCGTGTTCACCGTTCGAGTACATCACGCGCCAGGCGCAGGGCGACTACGTGCTGATCGACCATCGCGACGACAACCTGTTCATGGACGGCGGCATGGTCACGACGCAGGCTGACTGGTCGCTCGACTTCGACCTTGGCATGAACTTCATGGAGTGGCACGGCCCGGTTCCCCTCGCGCACCAGGCAGGCATTTTCGAACGCGCGCTGAAATTCCTGTTGCGGCTGCAACTGGGTGCGCCCGTACGCCGGCTGAACTGGACGATGACGGTCAATCCGCGGCTCGATACTTCGCCGGAGCATTACCACGAGTGGGGGCGCGACCGCGCGAGCGTGACGCCGCAGAACGTCGGCGACAAGCTGCATCTGCGCGTGGAATTGCAGACGCTGTTCCGCCTCCCGCGCAGTAACGCGATTCTCTTTTGCGTGCGCTGCTACCTGATCGGCGTCGGCGAACTGGCGCGTGTGCCGAAGTGGGGCAAGCGCCTGCATCGGGTGCTGTCTACGCTGCCGCCCGAGCTTGCGGAGTACAAGGGCATTACGCGCTACCGGCAGACGGCCATCGACTGGCTCGCGCCGCTAGACGACGGCGCAGCGCTGTCGAAGGGCACGCACCCCGAAGTCGAGCGGCTCGGGGAGGAAGTGGCATAGAAGGGCATTTGCCGGGGGCACGCCTGCGGGGGTGCACGCCTTAAACGATTTACGCCGTGAACAACCACAAGCTGTTGCAGTGTTTCCTTCCCGCGTTCGCGCCGCCGTGTCGCGGGGGCGGGGTGCTTTCACGCGGAACGATTCCCACAATCGGTATTCCACCGGAAAAAGGACGACAGTTATGAGTGCGGTTTCCGAAGACTACGCTGCCGAGGCAGCAGACGGTACCTTGCATCGAAAGATCAGCTGGACGGGTGCATTCTGGGTGGCGAGCGGCGTGCCCGCGCTCGTCCTCTTTTCGATCGGGTCAATAGCGGCGACGGTCGGCAAGCTGTCGTGGGCGGTGTGGATCGTCTCGATCGGCCTCGGCTTCATCCAGTCGTTCTCGTATGCGGAGATAGCCGGTCTCTTTCCTCACAAGTCGGGTGGCGCGTCGGTGTATGGCGCGATTGCGTGGGTGCGCTATTCGAAGCTCTTCGCGCCGCTTTCGGTGTGGTGCAACTGGTTTGCATGGTCGCCCGTGCTCGCGATCGGCTCGGGGCTCGCGGCGGGCTACATACTGTCCGTGCTGTTTCCCGCGGATGCAGCGATCAACACCTGGCAGGTCACGCTGGTGAGTCTCGACTGGATCCGTTCGGGCCTGAGTCTGCGGATCAACTCGACCTTCATACTCGGTGCGGTCGTGCTGCTGGTCACATTCGCGATCCAGCACCGCGGCATTCTGAACGCGGCGCGCATCCAGACGATACTTGGCGTGGCCGCACTGGTGCCGCTGATTCTCGTCGGCACCGTGCCGCTCTTCAGCGGCGATCTGCCGTTGCACAACCTGTTTCCGCTCGTGCCGTTCACGAAGGACAGCGCGGGGCAGATCGTCGACGGCACATGGGACCGCGCGGGCATCACGCTGATGGCGGGCGGGCTGTTCATCGCGGCGTGGTCCACGTATGGCTTCGAAACGGCCGTCTGCTACACGCGTGAATTCCGCGATCCGAAGGTCGACACGTTCAAGGCCATTCTGTATTCCGGGCTGCTGTGCATCTTCGTGTTCACGATCGTGCCGCTGGCGTTCCAGGGCGTGCTGGGTCTCGGCCACATGGTCACGCCCGCCGTCAAGGACGCCGCGGGCAACATCGTGACGCCCGCCGTGTACGACGGCATGCTTTCGCCCGATATCTACAGCGGCATGGGTGTCGCGAAAGCGATGGCGCCGATGATCCACGGCGGTCTGCTGGTCGAACGCGTGCTGATCGTGATGCTGGTGCTGGCGCTCGTGCTGGCTATCATGACATCGATGGCGGGCTCGTCGCGTACGCTGTACCAGGCCTCCGTCGACGGCTGGCTGCCGAAGTACCTGTCGCATGTCAACGAACACGGCGCGCCCACCCGCGCGATGTGGACGGACCTGTGCTTCAACCTGGTCTTGCTGTTGATGTCCGACTATGTCTTCGTGCTGGCGATGTCGAATGTCGGCTACATCATCTTCAATTTCCTGAACCTGAATTCCGCGTGGATCCACCGGCTGGACCGCCCGGACTGGAGCAGGCCGTTCCGCGCCCCGAACTGGCTGCTCGCGCTCGGCACACTGTTCTCGTTCGTCAATCTTGCGCTGCTCGGCATGGGTGCGGATATCTGGGGGTCCGGCACGCTGATCTCTGGCCTGTGCTTCGCGGCGCTGATCTTGCCTGTGTTCCTGTTCCGCCACTACGTGACCGACAAGGGGCATTTCCCCGATGCGATGAAGGAAGACATGCAGCTCGTCGGCTCGCAACGCGTGGCGCGGCGAGCGGGCATCCTGCCTTATGTGACGGTGGCGGCGGGCATCGTGGTGGTCGCGGTCACGCACAGCCTTGCCATCTACTGAACCCGCACGGAATGGATGAAACTGCCATGATGTCGACCAACAAGAGCCGGCCCGAATATGCGCGGTTGGCTCCCGATCTGCAAGGCACACGCCACTGGTTCATCACCGACGGCGCGAGCGCCGAGGATTGCGTTCGCGCGAGCCTCGCACTCGCCGGACTCTCGCCGATGGAAGTGTGGGAGGTGCACGATGCCGCGCGACACGCGTCAGGTGTCACGTTCCACGAAGCGAAAGAGCGCGTCTTCGCCGATGCCGCCGCGTTGTATGCGGCATTCGACGAGGCGCTGCGCGACCCGGCGGTTGCGACCATCGGCCTGCGCATCTATGTGCTCGGCAGCGAGCCGTTCATCTGGTCGATCCGGCGCATCGCCGAGCACCACGCGCTTGCGGCGGAAGCCGTCCGGCTGCAGCGCAGCGGCACGCTGCAGCGCCGCGTCTACTGCATTCACTGTCATGCGTTCAACGAAGCCGTGACACGGAACGTCGTGACGTGCTGCGGATGCGGACTTCAACTGCTCGTGCGCGATCATTTTTCACGGCGCCTCGCTTCGTTCATGGGCGTGCAGGCGGATGCCGAAGTACCGGGCGAACTGCCTGCCATCACCCAGCCCTATCTGTAGTCCGCTGTCGTTCTTTCCAGGTCTGATCGACACGCTCATCGCGCTGCTTCGGCGGCGCGATGAGTATGCGCGCATCGCCATGTTGCGCGAGGTCGCGCCACCTCACGTTAACCCACCGCCAGTCATGAGAAAGAGGCTTCGATGAATGAACTACCTCGCTATGCAGCGCTTTTCGCGCTGTGTCTGTGTGCAAGTGGAACCAGCTACGCGCAAAGCGCCGTCACGCTTTACGGCGTGCTCGATGACGGCTTGAACTACACCAGCAACGCGGGCGGACACCATGCGTTTGCAATGGTGAGCGGCGATACGGCCGAAACGAGTTTTGGCCTGAAAGGAACGGAAGATCTCGGCGGCGGACTGAGCGCGATCTTCACCCTCGAAAGCGGCGTCAACATCAACAGCGGCCAGCTCAACGAAGGCGGCCGTCTGTTCGGGCGGCAAGCGTTCGTGGGATTATCGTCCGCGCCCGCGGGCACGCTCACGTTCGGCCGGCAATACGATGCAACGATCGATATGTGGAGTCCGTTCACGGCGGCCGGAAACTCGATCGGCGATCTCGCCGCGCATCCTTTCGACAACGACAACGCAGATTTCGACTTCCGGCTCAGCAACTCGGTGAAGTACGTTTCGCCGACACTCGCCGGCTTCCAGCTGGAAGGCGTGTACGGCTTCAGCAACGCGACGAACTTCGCGTCGAACCGCGCGTATAGCGCGGGCGTGACGTATGGCACGGGGCCGTTATCCGTCGCGCTGGCCTACCTGCATCTGAACGGCGCGGGGACGGGAACCAACGGCGCCGTGACTTCGGACTCCGTGTTCGTCGCGACGCGGCAGCAGAATATCGTTGCGGGCGTGAAGTGGACCTTCTCGAATAACGCGAACGTGGCATTAGCGTATTCGCACGTCGACGTCAGGTCCCCCACGGGCAACGGGTACGCGCCAGATATCGGAACGCAGACATGGACGTCGTGGAAGTTCGATAACATCGAGATCAACGGGCAGTATTACTTCATGCCGGATCTCTCGCTGACGGGCGCGTACACGTTCACGCACGGAAAGCTCGAATCCACGGCGGGGAGCGACAGTCCGAACTGGCACCAGGTCGCGCTGATGCTGAACTACAGCCTTAGCAAACGCACCTCGGTCTATGTGCAGGGCGCCTGGCAACACACCAACGCGAACACGGGCACCGATCTCGATGCCGCGCATATCGTCGGCTCCGCCGGACTGTCGTCGTCTGGAAACCAGGCCGTTGCGCGGCTCGCGATGTCGCACAAGTTCTAGCGCATGCCGGCCCCGCTCGTCGCGCGCGCCTTGTACGCGGCGAGCGCGGTGGGGACGAACGTCAGCACCACGCGGGAGCCCCGTTCGGCCGGCTTCACTTCGAGCCGTCCGCCCAGGCTGCGGGCGCGCTCGCGCATGATCGACAGGCCGTAGTGGTGTTCGTCGCCTTCTGTGCGATTGATGCCGCGGCCGTCGTCGTCGATCGATACGGTCATCGTGCGGCCGTCCGACATCAGCTGCACCTGAGCCGTGGTGGCGCGCGCATGGCGAAGCACATTGGTCAGCGCCTCGCGCACGATCTGCGCGACGTGCATTTCCTCGTTGACGGACAGACGCATGCGCGGCACACGGTTGTCGATCGAGATCTGCACTTCGCTGCGCGAGCCAAATTCCTCGGCAAGTTCTTCCAGCGTGGATGCGAGGCCATGCGCGTGCATCGGCGAACGGAAGGTGGTGAGCAGTTCGCGCAACTGCCGGTAAGCGCTGTCGATGCCTTCGCGAATGCCGCGTGCGATTTCGGCGATGTCGGACTGCGACAGTTCGGGCGGCAGCACGGCCTGCAGGCGAGCCAGCTGTATCTTCATGTACGACAGCGATTGCGCGAGCGAGTCGTGCAGTTCACGCGCGATCGCATTGCGTTCTTCGAACAGCGCCATGCGCCGGTCGCGCACGTCGCGGCTGAGATTGGAGATCGCGTGCGCGAGCACGCTCGCGATGGTCTCGATCAGATATAGGTGGCGCAGTTCGAAGCGCGTCTCCGGCTCGCCCTCCGCGATCAGCACACCGTAGCTCGCGAGCGGCACGCGCACGGGCGCGGCCAGCACGGGCGGCGGCACCTCGCCGTTATCGAGCGGCGGGAAGGTATGCGTGCCTGCCAGCGTCATCAGCTCGTTCGTCACGCGTGAGCGCACGATGGCGGGCACATCGCCATTGGGTGCGACGACGGGATCGATGTCGAGCAGCTGTGCCGTCGATTCCGTGACCACCAGCGCGATGCGCTGCGCGCGCAGCACGCCGACCAGACGTTGCAGCAGCGCTTCGAGCGTGCGGCCGGACGGTTCTTCTTCGGCGAGCTGGGCGCAGATGTGATGCAGCAGCTCGAGTGACTGGTCGGCGAACGTAATATAGTCTTCGACGATGCGCTTGAGCCGCACGGACTCGTCCTGCTCCGTGCGAAGCCGCACGGCGAGCTCGGCCTGAAGCTTCAGCAGGCGCTCGATTTCGTCGCGGCCTTGCGGCACGCTCAGCCCCGTTTCGACGAGCGCCTGCAATGCCGCACGCGGCCGTGCAACGAGCGTGCGGCGTGCGCCCCATGCGAGCGACACCACGCCGAAGATCAGCAGGCACACGGTGCAGGCTTGCAACAGTCCGAGCACGGCGGCGTGCACCTCGCGCTGATACGCCACGTGCGCGCGCAACGCGCCGAGCGCCGCGAGCTTTGCATCCGGTTTGCCCGTGTGCTCCGGCGCAGCCGACGCATTCGCGGCCGCCAGCGCGCCGCCGATTTCCGGCGTCGGCGCGCCGCGTTGCCTCCAGTCCGTCAGTAGCGTATCGTTGCTGACAAGCGAGTCGGCCAGTTCCCTCAATGCACGCGCGGTGTCGGGCGAAGCCGTTTGCAGGCTCGCGGCCTTGCGGTCCAGCCGCATGGCTTCGTCGAGCGAGAACAGCGTCTGCCGGAAGCCTTCGCTTCCTCTTGTCTGCATGAACGCGCCCAGGTAAAGCACGGTGATCAGGGCGACGATGCAGGCAAGCAGCAAGCAGACTTTCGCGTAGAGCGGATAGCGGTGAATGCGCGCAGACTTGTCGATATTCATGGGCGGTCAGGTGAGTTCGCGCAGCGTTGGTGAGTTCGCGCGGCGTTGGCGATCAGTGATCCTGTTTTTTGAAGCGAGAGCGTCATGTCGGTTTATCTGTTCGCCACGGTGTTGCTGGCTGCAGTGGCTGCATTGGTGATTCCCAGACTCGGATACAGCCCTGACAACAATGATCTATTGTATGTCTCGATCGGGCTGGCAGGGTGCCTTGCGGCGTTTCTGCTCAGCATGGCGTACGGTGCGCGCCGCACGGCGCCGCGCGTCGTGCGCACGACCGAGTCGCCAGAGCTTGGCGCATTCGCCGCCAATCTTTCCACGCCCGCCGTGCTGCTCGACAACGACGCTCTGGTGTTCGTCAACAGCGCGTTTCTCAAGCACGCGCGTTGGGAGTCCTACGCGGATGAAATCGTCGGAATGCCCTTCAGCAATCTCGTCCATCCGCAGTCGTTGCTTGATTTGACGGCGTTGCTCACGCAGTCGCGCGACGGCGAAGAGCGCACCTCGGGCTCGCTGCGCATTGCCTATGGCGACGGCAGTTTTCGTCTGCACCCCGTCACGGCGTTGCGCGCGCGCGGCTCGCGCATGACGCTGCTGCAATTCCCCGCGCCGCATACGAGCGCCGATGCGCAGCGCAGCGAGCTTCAATTGCTGCAGCACTGCAAGGATGCTGTGTTGCAGCTACCCCAGCCGCTGTTCCGCGTCGACCGGGAGTTACGTCTGATCTTTTCTAATCCGGCATGGCGCAGCCTGATGCGCGCGGTCGGCAGCGACGCGGAGCTCAAGCCGTTCTCTTCGTTCTTTCATCCCGAAGACGCCGAGACGCTGAATGCGCGCGTGAAGGCGCTGCTCGACGGATCCCTGAGCGAACTGGTCACGGAAGCGCGCCTCATTCGCGCCGACAACACCACGGCTCACGTCGAATTGCGCCTGCACGCCGTCACTGACGACGAAGGCGTGCTGGACGGCGCCGTCGGCCTCGCGACGGACATCTCCAATCGCCGCCGCAACGAAGAGGCACTGCGTGCGAGCCGGCGCAGTCTGCGCACGCTGCTGTCCAACCTGCGGGCGATGATCTATCGCGGGCAGAACAATCGCGACTGGTCGATGGAATTCGTCAGTGAAGGGTGCTTCGATCTGACGGGCTACGAAGCGTTCGAACTGATCGACGAAAGCCGCCTGGCGTTCCGCTCGCTGATTCATCCCGACGACCGCGAGTTCGTCTGGAACGAAGTGCAGGCGCGCGTCGTCGCCCGCGAGCCGTATGAACTGACCTATCGGATCGTGGACCGCTCGGGACAGACCAAGTGGGTATGGGATCAGGGTTGCGGCGTCTATTCGGCGCGCGACGAACTGATGGGACTCGAAGGGTTCATCGTTGAAGTGGCGCGCAGGCAGATGGTCGAGGAAAACGCGCGTCGCCGGTTGACGTTCGAGCATTCGACAGGACTCGCGAGCGCGTCGATGTTCGTCGGCCGGATGGAGTTCGCGGCGGCCATCTCGGCGCGAACGGCGCTGCCGTGCGCGATCTTCGCGATCAACGTCGGCGAACTCGAGCACGTCGCGGCGCGCTTCGGGCAGGACTACGCCGATCGCGTGATGATCGACCTGGGCAGGCGGCTCGAAGCGACGCAAGGGCAGCTCAATTGCGCGGCCCTGCTGGACCCGCATGTGTTCGTGGTGATGGTGGTCGATTTCAGCACTGACGCGCTCGCGTGGTGCGGCGACGCGCAAGCGCTTGCGCAACGCGCGGCGGCGAATCCGGATGCCGTGCTCGACGAGCTTCAGGACGAGTTGCGCGGGCTGCTCGAAGCGCCCGTTCGTATCGAAGGCCATGAATTCAGCGTGCCGACTCGCATCGGCTGTGCGTCGATCGGGCATGGCAAGGGCGATCCGAAGAACGTGCTTGACCACGTGCTGGCGGCATCCGGTTGGGAAGCAACGGGCGAAGCCTGAACCGTTTCAAGGCATGCTCATGCTGCTGCGCATGTCGAGCAGCGCGAGCACGGGTTCGAGCGAGCGATCCGGCATGCCTTCCGCTTCGAGGCGCGCGAATTCGAGCAAAGCCCGTTCATGGCGGGCGAGTTCGGCCAGTATCGCCGCGTCTTCCGGGGCGGTATTGCGCGCCAGTTCGTCGTATAGCGTGACGAACCGGCCGATCTCCTCGATGAACCACGCAATGAACACGGGCCACGATTGCCCCGCGTGCCGCTGCGCTAGTCGAATGCCTTTCTCGCGCTGCGCCGCTTCGTCGATGCCGGCAATGCCGAGACGGGTCATTAGCGGCATCATGCGCATGGCCGTCTGCGCTTCGAGCCGCGCCAGCGTCGCGAGCTTGCGCTGACGGTCGGGCGCCTTGGCTTCGCGGGCCATGGCGGCGAACCACGCTTCACCGTATAGCTCGCCTTCGTAGGCCGCCTTGATGCTGGCGATGTATGCGGTTCTGTCCACTTGCGAGTCTCCTTGAGCGGGTGGCGTTGAGCGGTATCCGTCACGCCGGAAACACGGCGAAATGATGGGACAGCCAGACGACCAGCACGCTCGCCACCAGCGTTGCATACGGAAGCCAGGCGGCGCGGCGCCGGGTCGTGCCGTGGTCCGGCCGCAGTTCCAGGTCGTCCAGCATGGCGTCGGGGAAGCGGCCTTTGTCCTGCACGTAGTGGCGATAGATGAACACGGGGATGATCAGCGCGATCGCCATGAGTCCGTTGCGCAAGGTGCCCGGTCCCCAGATGTCCGCGCCCGCGCCGACGCACACCAGGTCGATGAACCCGCACAGTGCGCCGAGTGCCAGCAGCCAGTTCGGGCATTTGAACGGACGCGCCCAGGTCGGGCGATCGAGCCGGTGAATCCAGCCTGCCTGAAGATTCAGGAACACGAACGCGAAATAGCAGACGTTGGACATCGCGAGCACGGCGACGTTATCCGACATCATCAGCAGGATCAGGTTGAAGCAGAGATCGGTCCACATCGCCCGCGTGGGCGCGCCGTGCTCGTTTACATGCGACAGATAGCGCGGCAGCCAGCCGTCGACGGAGGCCTGATACAGCGTTCTGGACGAGCCCATCATCGACGTCATCACCGACAGCAGCAACGTGAAGACGAGCATCACGACGATCAGGTAGAAGATCGCGGCACCGCCACCGATGATTCGTGCCATCGCGGCCGCGACGCCCGTGCCGTCGTAAATCTCGGGCGCGAGCAGCCCCTTGAGTCCCATCGCACCCTGGAACGACAGCGGCACGAGGATGTACACCGCGAGGCACAGCAGGCCGGAGTAGAAGATCGCCTTGAAGGTGTCGGTTTTCGGATTCTTGAACTCGCGCGTGTAGCACACGGCGGTTTCGAAGCCGAAGGTCGACCATCCCGCGACGAAGAGTCCACCCATCATCAGCGTCCAGCCGGCTGCATTCCATGTTCCCGGAACGACGTTGCCTTTGGCGTCGTGCGCAAGCGGCAGCAACGGAAACCAGTTGCTCATGTGGACGGTGCCGGTGAGCAGCGGCTCGAGACCGAAGACGCTCAGCGGAATCAGGGCAACGATGCCCATGTACTTCTGCAGCTTCGCGGCGCGCTCGGCGCCGTGGTGCTGAACGAAGAACGTCAGCAGCAGCAGGGCCGCGCCCAGGATGAAGGTCGAGTTGATGCGCAGGCTCAGGCCGTCCTTGATGAAGTCGAGTTTCATCAGCGTGAACGACCACGTGTTGATGGCGGCATCGACGGGAAAGAGCGCGGAGAGAACGTAGCTCGCGCCGAGTCCAGTGCCGAGCGCCAGCACGGGCGACCACGCGAACCAGTTGCACCATACGGACACGGGCGCAAGCAACTTCGAGTACCGGACCCACGCAATGGCGCCGTAAATCGATGCGCCTCCCGACTTGTGAGGAAAGAGCCCGGAGATTTCGGCATACGTGAAGCACTGGATAAAGCCAATGGAAATGGACGCGATCCAGATGATCCATGCGGGCTGGCCGACCGTGGCGGCAATCGCGCCCAATGTAAAGAGCACGAATGCGGGCGAGCCGCTCGCCACCCAGAAGGCATCCTTCCATGTCAGCGAGCGTTTGAGGGTGGACCGCATGCCGTCGTCGGCCAGTCCCTCCAGACGATGAATCTCTTCGGTTGCACTCAATCTGTGTCTCCTCGATCATGTGCCCCGGCGACGTGTCGCGGCCATGATCTGTCGCTAAGGAAGAACCTGCCATGAATTCATGGTGCAATGTGCAACCTCCCGCTCACAATACCTCGGGGTAGGTAAGACACCCGTGCATTCCAGCACGGATGGAATGGCCCATGCATGGCGTCACGGCTAGCCGTTTGCGGTGCGCTTCTTCTTTTCCGGGTCGTCGAACGGCAATGCCGCAGCCGTTGCACGCGCATCGAGACTGCCTTTCACTTCCAGCGCGACGCCGTTGCGGGCATGTGCAACATTCATGCGTGCAATGGCGAGAGAGCGGTTAGTGAGCCGCGAATACATGCCACACGTGACGACCCCGACCTGTTCTCCGTCTCGCCACAGGGTGTCGCCTGCCGACGCGGCTTTGGATGCTGCAATGTCGACACCATAGATCCTGAAGCGCTCTTTCCCGGCAAGCCGGAAATGTTCACGCGCGCCGCAGAACTCCGTCTTGCCGGGCGACACCGTGAAGTCGAGGCCGAGTTCCCACAACGTGTCGCCCGCCTTTTCGTCCGCGAATGGATACATCTCCGAGTTGTCGTACGGGTAGAACAGGAGATAGCTCTCCACCCGCAACCAGTCCAGCGCGAGGAATGCGCATGGCACGATGCCGAATGCCGCGCCTTCGGCGAGTATCGTGTCCCAGATCAGCGGCGCGTCGGCCGCCTTGCAGAAGATCTCGTAGCCGCGTTCACCCGTATAGCCGGTCCGCGAGATCATCACGGGCCGCCCGAAAAGGCGGGTTTGCACGTGATGGAAGTAGGGCAGATCGCGGATGCCGGGAACATGCTCCGCGAGGAAATCCACCGCCTGCGGTCCCTGCAGCGACAGGTCGTGCAGATCGTCATCGAACAGTACGGCGACCTGGCGGCCCTGCGCGGAACGCACGAGACGCTCGTAGCCCGTGCCCGCGCCATGCACGACCATAAAGGCATTGGGTCCCGTGCGGTAGACGATGCAGTCGTCGATGAACTTGCCTTCCTCGTTCAGTATCGCGGCGTAAGCCGACTTGCCGGGATACAGCTTGCCGATGTCGCGTGTCGTCGCCCAGTCGAGCAGGCTTTCGGCGTGCGGGCCCACGTAGTGGACTTTTTTCAGGCCGGATACGTCCATCAGTCCGGCTTTCGTACGGATCGCCTCGTGATGGTCGGCAAGGTCCGTCGAATAGGTCCACGCCGTGCCCATGCCGTTCCAGTCCTCGAGACTCGAGCCCAGGGCACGGTGACGGTCTGCGAGCGCCGAGATGCGCCAGGAATTTGCCATAGAACACTCCGTTAGGTCGATGATCGGATTCGCGCGTGTCGTCGTGTGCGCAGGTGAGATCGTTTCTTATCGACGACAAATGCTCAATCCGTTAGTCGGGGTACGACTCATGAGGTAGACGAAACGGGGAATGGGGCAGGCCGCGATTGCAGGCGCGAGCAGCACATGCAGATCAGGCACTGCGTATGCTTCCGTCGATAATGCGGCGGGCGCCCGATAAAACCTGTTTGCGCGTACCTTGTCAGGACGCGTCGGTATGGATGGCATGGCGACGGCGTGGCGTTTCAAGCGCCTCTCTATTGCTCTGAAGAGAGGCGTAGCTCCAGCCGCGGTGCAGTAAAGCGGCAGATAGTGCCTGTCTTTTCCACGACAGGGCTATTATCAATCTGGAGTTGCATCATGAAGGTCATTCGGGCCACGTGGCAAGCGCTCTGCGTCTTCGGCAGCATCTCGTTGTACGTGGCGGCATTTTTCCTCTGGTCTGCGATTGCCGCGGGCGCTGGCTGGATGCTCGCGCACCTGCCGGATGTCTGGTCTGAACATCTCGACAGCGAGTCGAGCATGGGCTTGGCAATTGCGGCTATCACGTCCTACGCCGTTGTTGCCGGTGCGCTCTTTCTCGCGTTTTGCTGCGGCATCGTGCAAATGCTTGCGGACGCATATACGGCAATGCTGCTTTGCGTGCGCAAACGGCGTTCACGACTTGCATCCCCTCCAATCCAGCGTCGCCGGCCGTTCTTTGTTCGGAGGCCAGCAGCAGGCAGCGCCTCAGCCCGGATAGATAGTCCGCCAGCCGCAACCGGCGCAGAAGCGAAAATAGGTGCGGGACGGTAGCATCCACCCAGCGCGCGTAGGCGAACAGGACGACGACGCCGGCTGCCACCGACGCGGGACTTTGGTCGATGTCTTGTCCTTGCCTAAGGCGTCGATGTCCGGATGGCGTTTGAAACGCCGCCGTTGATCGCTCGCTGACCTTATCGCACCTTCCCATGTTTGTTGTTATCGAAAGAGCGGCCCCTTTGCCGATCGATGGGATTGGTGAACTCGTCGAAAAGTCGATAGTGAATGTCAGCTTTGACGGTCCCGTCGCAACAAACCGCATAAACGAATCGACTCGAGCGTATGCACTCGAGCAGCTTCATGCCGAAAACGAAACACAGGAAATCGCATCGCGTATCGCGCGCTATTTCGCGTCGCGTTTCGACGCGGGGGGGGCGTATGTGCTCACTGCAACTGACGGTCGCCTCTTCTGATCTGCGGCAGACGCTCGACGATGCGCGTGCTGCGGCTGAATGGGCATGTTCGGCTGGCGGCGATCTGCACCTCGCCATCGAGCTGACATCGCGATGCCTTGCATGCTCACCATCCAGAGCCACTTAACGCGCGCCCGATAGCGTTGCGGGCGATGATCTGGCATGAGGATTGCATTAAGGGGCGGAACTTTCCACACAGTTAATCACTATGGAGCGCTCCGAACCTGCAAGTTTGAACAGCACGGACGAACCAGGCCGGATATCGACCGGGGTGGCCGGGCTTGACGACGTCCTGAATGGCGGCTTGATTCCGAACCGGATCTACCTCGTCGAAGGCGTGCCCGGTGCGGGAAAAACTACGCTCGGGCTGCATTTTCTGCTTGATGGCATCCGCCGCGGGGAATCCGGACTCTACATCACCCTGTCGGAGACAGCGGTTGAGCTCGCGGCCGTCGCGCGA
Source organism: Paraburkholderia phymatum STM815 (assembly GCF_000020045.1). Classification (GTDB taxonomy): domain Bacteria; phylum Pseudomonadota; class Gammaproteobacteria; order Burkholderiales; family Burkholderiaceae; genus Paraburkholderia; species Paraburkholderia phymatum. Next base: position 504,847 of record NC_010625.1, read on the forward strand.
TCTCATCATTGGTCTCTGGAGGGGCTTTCCATTCACGAGCTGGTCAGCGAAGACGGACTGGCGGCGGATGCCGGACAGTCTGTTTTGCATCCGTCCGAGGTTGAACTGGGCGAGACGGTCGACGAAGTGCGCCGCAAGGTTCTGGATCTGAACCCGCGCCGGATCGTATTCGACAGCCTGTCGGAATTGAGGTTGCTCGCCCAGGACGCGCTCAAGTACCGGCGGCAGGTGCTGGCGTTGAAGCAATTTTTCTCCACTCGGGGGTGCACCGTCTGGCTGCTGGACGACAAGACCTCGCAACTGGGTGACCTGCAGCTTCATAGCATCACGCATGGCGTCATCGAGCTTGATCAGCGGGTGCAGGAGTATGGCGCCGAACAGCGGCGTCTACGCGTCGTCAAGATGCGGGGCATCAAGTTTGTGGGCGGCCACCACGATTTCAGGCTCGATACGGGCGGCATCACCGTCTATCCGCGCCTCGTTGCGGCTTCGCACCGTCGCGAATTCAACAACACCGCGCAGTCGACGGGTGTGAAAGAACTGGACGCGCTGCTCGGCGGCGGGCTGATTCCGGGAACCAGCACGTTGCTGGTCGGCCCTTCCGGCGTTGGCAAGACCACCACGTCGGTGCGCTGTGCGCTGACGGCACTGCAACGTGGCGAGGCCGTCAAATATCTGCTGTTTGACGAGACGCTCCGCACACTCATGTCGCGGTCAAGGCAACTGGATATGGCGCTCGACGGGTACATCGACAACGGTCAACTGTCACTCCAGCAGATCGATCCCGCTGAAATGTCACCTGGCCAATTTGCGACGGTCGTGCGTGAAGCGGTCGAGCAGGACGGCGCCTCAATGGTCGTGCTCGACAGCCTGAACGCGTACATGCAGGCCATGCCCGGGCACAGATATCTGCTCCTGCAGATGCATGAACTGCTGAGCTATCTGAATCAGCAGGGCGTGACGACGCTCCTCGTACTCGGCCAGCATGGACTCATCGGTAACGTGGCTTCCGAAGTCGACCTCAGCTACCTGAGCGATGCGCTGCTTCTCTTCCGTTTCTTCGAGAGCGCTGGGGAAGTGTTGTCGGCGCTGTCAGTCCTCAAGAGCCGTACGAGTGAACATGAACGCACGATCCGTGAGTTTCGCGTCGATTCGGGCGGATTGCGCGTTGGACCGCCGCTGAAAGATTTCGAAGGCGTGCTTACTGGCTTGCCGTCATATCGTGGCGCGCAACCCCTGCTCGGGGAGCGTACCGGCGACTAGGAGCGTACCTTGGAAGAACGGATCCTGATCGTCGCGCCGCGCGGACGGGACGCGGAGGTTGTCGCACAGGTGCTGTCCCGCGAACGCATGGAATGCGTGGTCTGCACTAACGTCGGCCAACTGGTCGCCACGCTGCCCGAAGGGGCGGCTTGCGCGCTGATCGCTGATGAAGCGCTGGATGCACTTGCCTTGCGATCTCTCGACGGATGGTTGAGCACGCAGCCGCCCTGGTCTGACTTTCCGTTTGTGCTGCTGGTTGGCAACGGAAAGAAGGGCGTTCCGACGGCCGAGGGCCGGCGTCTCGAGGTGCTAGGAAATGTCATGCTGATCGAGCGGCCCGTCAGCGGTGAGGCACTCGTGAGTGCGGCGCGCAGCGCCCGGCGGGCAAGGCGCAGGCAATATCAGGCACGGGCGATGATCGCAGAGCGGGCCGCAGCGAACCTGCGGCTGGTGAACGCGGCACGTCAGAAGGACGAGTTCCTTGCGATGCTCGCCCATGAGTTGCGCAATCCGCTCGCGCCGATACGCAATGCGGCGGAGGCGATCCGGACAACGGATGCCGTGCTGCCGGCACGCGTGCAGTGGGCGCGCGAAATCATCGAGCGTCAGAGCCGACATTTGGCTAGTCTTCTTGAAGATCTACTCGACGTATCGCGCATTACCACCGGGAAGATCACATTGAAGCGCAACATCATCGAGCTCGGTGGCGTGCTCGCTGCAGCGATCGACGTGGCGAAGCTGGCGCTAGACGCGCACGGGCACACGCTTGTCGTGCGAGCCCCGGATGACAGCATATATCTGGACGCCGATGCAACGCGCCTCGCACAAGTGTTCGGCAACCTTCTCGACAACGCCGTGAAATACACACTCGATGGAGGCCGTATCGAGATCGACGTGACAGCAGAAGAAGGGCTGGTTACTGTTGCTGTCTCAGATAACGGAACTGGCATCGCGCCGGAGGAGCTTCCCGAGATTTTCGAACTCTTCTCACAATCAAATCGAGCTTTGGATCGTGCGCAAGGCGGCTTGGGCATTGGTTTATCGGTTGTCCGGTCGCTGATCGGCATGCACGGCGGGACCGTGCGCGCCGAAAGCGCCGGACTTGGGCTTGGGACCCGTATCGTGGTCACGCTGCCGACGGTCGACGCGCCGGTGCAGGGCAGCGACCGTGCGGACGATGTCGAACATGGGAACACGCAGATTCTCGACGTGCTTGTGGTTGACGACAACGTCGATGCAGCGAGTTCGCTTGCGTTGTTACTGGAATTGAATGGCCATCGCGTGCGCATCGCGCACGATGGGCTCCATGCACTTGATGCCTGCGCGGATGCGCAGCCTGATGCCGTGCTGCTGGACATCGGGCTGCCAGGGATGGACGGCTACGAAGTCGCTCAGCGCCTAAGGCAGATGGTGACGATGTCTCACGCCACCCTGATTGCGATCACCGGTTACGGGCAACCCGAGGATATTGCACGCGCCCGCGCTGCAGGCTTTGACCATCATCTGGTCAAGCCCGTCGAACCCGACACGCTCGCACTGTTGTTTGATGACGTAAGACAGAGCCGCGCCACACAGCTGCGATAACGACAATATCGATCGTCCTTGCCGGGCCGCTGCCGGCCCGAGCGCCGGGTTCAGTTCGCGGCGAGGAAAGCGACGGCATTGCCAGCTATCGTGTCCTGCCTGTGATGGTGGACGGCGTGATCGAGCAGGCCCTGGATACTGCCGCGTGTCTGCGTCGGACTCGCGCGAAATTTGAAGCCCGAACTCTGCAGATACTGTGAGCCATAGGCCTTCAGCCTGGAAAAATAAGCTACTCCGCTGTTGTACGTTGCCCGGTCGACTACGTCTCTGCCGTCTTCGTTTTCGTCTCTAAACAGGTTCACCATCGTCATCAGGCTGCCACATATACCTGTATTGAGCGTGAGCATGGGGATAAGCGGGCTGGCATCGCAGCCCTCCTGAAAGAAGGCCGAGAATCGGTCCACGTCGTGAATGATGCCGCCTCTATCCGGGTCCATGTTCGGCTGAAACTCCAGGCCGCGCGGGCCGGGGTCACGTGTGGCCAGTTCCCGTTCCTCGAGATAGAACTGCCGGGCCTTGACCAGGAACGCGTGGATCTTGCTTTGCTCCCACAGCCGGAAGGCGAACTTCACCAGCCACTCGACGCCTGTCACAATGGCCGATACGAGACTACCTGCGCCTGGCAGGAAAGAACTGAGCGCCATCGACACCGCACCCTTAAGGGTCGACCAAAGGCCCTGGAACATCCCTTTTTGCATTTCGCCTTCGAGCGCTGCCGCGATCAGCTCGGGGTGTCCTGCGTTCAGCTGGATGCGTCGCCTCTCAAGCCAGGCGCCCACTTTTTCCGCTGCGGCCCGCAATGTCTTGACGATGCCCGCACCGAGATCCATGGCAGCCCCGACGAACGGAGCTGCGCTGGCCAGACACTGGGTCACCACGATCTTGATCAAGGAACGGACGATGCCACCGGACAGCGTGAACGTGGAGGCCGACGCGCCAAGTAACCCGTTCTTGATCTTTTCAAATGCCCAGCTGACGGCGCTCTCTATCTCGCGCCGCAAATTGTTGAGCGTCTCAGTGATCGTGACGATGGCCGCGCCCGCCGCAGTGGCGGGTATCATCCACGGATTGAGGAACAGTGCTGGATCGTCCTTGATCATCTCGAACCCAGCTTTGCTAACCGGGTAGTTCCAGGTCACCTTTGATTTGAGAGGGCCACTATCGGCGTTATCCATAACCGGTCTGACTGTGCCCGTCGGCGACCATCGCCGTTCTCTGCCGAGCGGCTGACTGATGCCGAATGTCTCGTCGATCTTTTTGCCAGCTTTGGGCAACACCTTGACGGCCGTCGAGGATGTGCTGACGATTGCCTGTGCGGAAACCCGGTGTCCACCAAGATCGACATGCCGGCTCGCCTGACTGACGCTGTTCAGGTGGTCCATATTGGCAGCGAAACGGGAGCCCACCGCGCCGCCCACGGCCGCCACACCCTCCATGGCGATATTGAAGCAGTTCATGTCGATTTCGATATTGCCCAACAGATAAAGCACGCCGTAGCGCGAGTGTGGGATATCGAAGGACCGGATTCTGTTGCGGGCAGCGGCGGCCGACGCACGGACGGGGGCAATCGCTTTTGCCTCCTCGTAGATGTACTGCATCAGTCCGCCGCTCTCGGTGTTACGCGATACTTTGGACCAGTCGCCGCCTTTCTCGGCCAGATAGTCGTCGAGTGCATCGCGCAGGGTAGCGGCTTTGAGCGGATCGAAACGAGCAGTGCACCAGGCCGCGTATGCGGCATCAACGCGGCTTGTGCTCGCGCTGCGTGAACGGAACGTCAGCGCCGTTCGGCGGATCCACTCGCTGGCATTGACGACAATCAACGGCCCATTTGCGCCCATCTCCGACTCCCCGTATCGCTATTGTTGTCTATTGATCTATCCAGTCCGTGGGCAGCAGTATAGCTAACCGTCCAGCGATTTCCGCGGATCACGGTCGTGAAGTTCGCGCATGAGCTCTCGCACCCAGTGACGTTGATAGTCGGAGAGATGTCGTGATTCGTAAAGGACATTGAGCCTGGCGCGCCAATAGGTCGTTACGGCGTCGGATTGGCGAAATACAAACGCCCTCAGTACCTGGCTGAGATGCGCGATATCCCGTTCGACGAGCGTGTTCTTTTGCACCTCTTTACCGTCCTTGCGGCGATGTTGTCGCTGGCGCCGCGAACAATACACGGGACGAGGCGCAACAGCAATCACTTGCGCATCGTCGTTTTCCCCAGGCCGACGGTGGCAGTCTTCGACTGCGACTCTCGTGTTGCGGTCGCATCCATGTGAACCCGGTTGGGAGATGGTCAATGCAGAGTGAGCGTCTTATTGATGTTCATCGAATAGTTTTCGATGTTGATGAACTCCTCACAATATTCCAATTAGAGGGCTGCATTGCCGAGCTAATTTCCATTCAAGTAAAAAAGCAAATTCGCATCTGCATGTTTTCTGCAGGTGCGCTGCGTGCCAGCGTCGTGCAGTGGGCGAGCTTCCTTGCTTGCTACTTCGGGCGTGGACGGCCATACCTTCGTTAGCGAAGGCTAACGTTTAATCGTACGTCCGTCCTTTTTCGGTGCGAGACGAGGAACGTGCGGTGCGAGAGTCGCGCTAAATCCCATAGCGAAAATTCTCTCGCCCGCACGCCAACACTCGCCTTGTAGCTGAAAAAAAGCTGTGTTCTAATCCTGCCTGATTAAAAGGCCTGTGACCAAGTACCGATCGTGCTTGAATTCAACGAGGCCTTAAAAGAAAGTTCCGGTTTCTTCCATAACTGCCAACTACTCCTGACCAAGGTAGTGCTGTGGCATGGAAGCGACCGCGGGGGCGAGCGCCATGAAAACATGCTACCGGCGCTCGAAACGGCAGCCTTCCATCCAAGCAAGGCTTGCCTGGCCCGTCGTAGTGGGTAGCCTGATTCAAAGAATACTAAAGAAAGGCGCCCACGTTGACGACATCCCGTCAGCGGGGTCTGCTCGCACGCATGCTGCGAACGCGGTCCCGCGCTCTTCTCGAATATTTGCATCGCGCCCATCGCTCGCGGGCTATGCGGGCGAGTTGTTTCTTAAACAAACTCGTGCTTTTCCGGAGAGGTTTATGTCGAATAGTTTGCAGAAGTGGGTGGGACGCAATCGTCCGCCGCGTGTCCAGATCACCTACGACGTAGAAGTCGGCGACGCGGTTGAGAAGCGCGAGCTTCCGCTAGTGGTCGGTTTGCTGGCGGACCTCTCGGGACAGCCTGCAACGCCGCTCCCCAAGCTCAAGGAACGTCGTCTGGTCGAGATCGACCGTGACAACTTCGATGAGATCATGGGCAAGATCGCCCCGCGTCTCGACCTCTCCGTGCCGGACACGCTCAAGGGCGAGGGCAACATCAAGGTCGAACTGAAGTTCGAGAAGTTCCAGGATTTCCATCCCGAAAGCATCGTCAACCAGGTGCCGCGCCTCGCCAGGCTGCTCGAAGCGCGTCAGCAGCTGCGCGATCTGCTCGCCAAGCTCGACGGTAACGACGAACTCGATTCGATGCTCGAGCGTATCGTCCAGAACAGCGAGGAACTGAAGAAAGTTCAAAGTCAGGCGCATGCCAGCGATGCTCCCGTGGCTGCATCGGCGGCATCCGACGCAGTCGCAGAGCCGGCTGCTGCCCCGGACGACGCACCTGCCGCCTGATAAATAACGGACGAGATCCTGATTGCCCATTGCTGTGGGCGCAACGAACTTTCAGAGGTGATTCAGATGGCAAGCAACACTGCGGCCGGCGGCGCCGCACGCGAAACGCAGACACTCGACGCTTCAGCGGGTGCGGAACTGAGCCTGCTCGAGCGCATCGTTCATGAAGGCAACATGGCGGTCGAGCCGTCGCAAAGCGGCTACGCGAAAAAGCTGATCGGTCAGCTCGCTTCGCAGATTCTCGACGAAGGCATGCGCACCAGCCCGGACAAGAGCGTGGTCGCAATGATCAACGAACGTGTCGCTGAAATCGACAAATTGCTGTCGGACCAGCTAAACGCAATCATGCACGATGAAGCGTTCCAGGCGCTCGAAGCCTCATGGACAGGCTTGCATGATATGGTCTACGGCACCGAAACCGGACCGCAATTGAAGCTTCGCCTGCTGAATGTGACGAAGAAGGAACTGCTCAAGGACCTTGAAACGGCCGTCGACCACGACATGAGCACGCTCTTCAAGAAAATCTATGAAGAGGAATACGGCACATTCGGTGGTGCACCGTATTCGCTGCTGATCGGCGACTATTCGTTTGGCCGTCATCCGCAGGATATCGCGCTGCTCGAGCGTATCTCCAAAGTGGCTGCTGCCGCGCACGCTCCGTTTATTGCTTCAGCAGCGCCTGGACTGTTCGATCTGAAATCATTTACGGACCTCGGCGTCACCCGCGATCTGTCGAAGACCTTCGAAAGCGCCGAACTCGCCGCATGGCGCAGCTTCCGCGATTCGGAAGACTCGCGTTATGTTTCTCTGGTGCTGCCTTCGTATGCCGCGCGCCTGCCGTACGGAGCGAAGACGAAGCCCGTCGAGAACTTCAATTTCGAAGAAGATGTAGACGGTACGGATCACGGCAAGTATCTTTGGGCAAACTCGGCTTACCAGCTCGGCCTGCGCATCACCGATGCGTTCGCGAAGTACAGCTGGGCGACGGCGATCCGCGGCGTGGAAGGCGGTGGCAAGGTCGACAACATGGTGGCGCACACGTACAAGACCGGCGAAGGCGACATCGTTCTCAAATGCCCGACTGAAGTAACGATCACGGATCGTCGCGAGAAGGAACTGAACGACCTCGGTTTCATCGCACTGGTGAATTCGAAAGGCTCGAACTTCGCGACCTTCTTCGGCGGTCAGACGACCAACCGTCCCAAGGTCTACAACAAGGATGCCGCCAATGCCAACGCGCAGCTTTCGGCTCGCCTGCCGTACGTGCTCGCCGCGTCGCGCTTCGCGCACTACATGAAAGTGATCATGCGCGACAAGGTCGGAAGTTTCCAGTCGCGCAGCGATATCGAATCTTATCTGAACAACTGGGTTGCCGATTACGTACTGATCAATCCCTCGGCGTCGCACGCTCAGAAGGCGCGTTTCCCGCTGGGCGAAGCACGTGTGGACGTGACGGAAGTGCCGGGCAAGCCGGGCGCATACCGCGCGACCTGCTTCCTGAAACCGCATTTCCAGATGGAAGAGTTGACCGCGTCGATTCGTCTCGTCGCGGAACTGCCGGCAGCGGCAGCCTGATGTTCCGTCTCGCGCGGCCTCAAGCCGCGCGTACAACCGAATACATCAACCATTGACAAGAGATATTCATGGATACCGTTCTTCTTAAGATCAAGGACATCAAGGGCAATTCGACGCTCGACGGCGCGGCAGATCAAATCGTCCTGTACTCGTATTCGATTGGCGTCGCAATGACGATGAACCGTGACGTGGGCAACACGGAGCGCACGATGGGCCGCCCGAGCTTCCAGGAGTTCGGTCTCACCAAGGCGACCGATCAGGCCACGCCGGCACTCTATTCAGCATGTGCGGCGGGCACCAAGCTCGGCGATGCGACGATTTCGATCGGTCGCAACGAAAACGGCAAGTTCATGTCTCTGCTGCAGTACACGTTGAGCGACGCGATGATCTCGACGATCGCAACCAGCGGCAGCGGTGAATCGGTCGACAGCTTCTCCATCAACTTCTCGAAGATTACGACCGTCTACACGCAGCAGAACGTCGACTCGACCAAAAAGGGTACGGCTTCTTTCGGCTGGGATCTGTCGAAGAACGTGTCGGCGCCGCCGGCGGGCTGATAGGCTGACGGCCGGCGTTACTTCCAAACACGCCGTCAAAGCTTTACCTGTAGTGTTATCCGGAGTACTCGCGCAATGCCGGCAATCGTCAGCAGTTCATCGATGCCATTATTTGACCGCCTCGCCGCGAGCGGCGACGCACAGCTCTCTGGCGCCCATGCGCTGCGGGAGTCGGTTGCGCGCGAGCTCAGCAGACTGCTCAACACGCGGTCGCGCCTGACAATCGAAGCGTTTTTAGAAAGCGAAGGCACGGTACTGGAGTATGGCGTGCCGGACTTCTCCGAAAGATCCCTGCATTCCGGCCCGGACCGGGACGCGATTGCCAGTGTCGTCAAACGCGCGATCACGCTATTCGAGCCGCGCCTTGTCAATATCGTCGTGGGCTTTGTATTTCCTTCGGAGTACTCGGCGCACGCCGTGCTGACCATCGGCGCGGATATACGCTCGGGCGCGGACGTTGCGCACGTGGCGTTCGACATGGCCACGGACGGTCATGTTGTCGCCAGTACGCGCGGCGCGGATGAAGGCTGACATGGCGCCCGACGACATCCTGCAATACTACAAACGCGAACTGTCGTACCTGCGTCTGCAAGGCGCGGACTTCGCACGCCGCTATCCGAAGATTGCATCGCGGCTCGCGTTGCACGGCACGGAATCGCTCGACCCGCACACGGAGCGGCTGATCGAAGCGACGGCGTTTCTCGCTGCTCGCGTGCACCGCGATCTCGATCAGGAATTCCCGCAGGTCGCGTCAGCGCTGCTCGACAACGTGTGTCCCTCGCTCGTACAACCCGTGCCATCGATGACCGTCGCGCAGTTCGATCTCGATCCGACTCAGGGCAAAGTGACGGCGGGTTTTCTGGTGCCGCGTCACACCGGACTGCAGGCGCGCACGGAAACAGGCGATACGTGCCGCTTCCGCAGTGCATGGGACGCGGTGCTGTGGCCGCTGAAGATCAGTCATGCCGCATTCGGTGACGATGCGACGCTGCGGCTCACGCTTGAGTGCGCGCCGGGCGTCGACTTTTCCGAGCTGGAACTGAAGCAACTACGCATTCACCTCCACGGCGACTGGATGGTCACGATGCCGCTCTATGAATTGCTGGTGTCGGGTGTTGCGGACGTGTCGGTGCGGCCCGAAGGCCGTCCGTCGGCGTCGCTGCTGCCAGCGCGTGCGTGGCGCGAAGTCGGGTATGCGCAAGCCGACGATGTGCTGCCGCGCCCACCCAATGCACAGCCGGCCTATTCGCTGATGCAGGAATACTTCGCCTTCCCGCGCAAGTTCCATTTCTTCGATCTTCATCACCTGGAAGGCCGGCTAGGATCGGGGCGCCGCTGCGAAGTCGTGTTTCATCTTGACCGTTCGCCGCGCGGCCTCGGCATGCTGCGCGCTGAACATTTTCAGCTTGGCTGCACGCCCATTGTCAATCTGTTCTCGCAGACGAGCGAGCCGATCGTCATCGACCATCGGCACTATGAATACCGGCTCGTCGCCGATCATCGCCGCGAGTCGATGACGGAAATCCATTCGGTTGCATCCGTCGTCGCGTCGGACCCGTCGACCGATCGCGTTGAGCACGTGCCGTGCTTTTCCGCGATCGATCATGTTCACACGGACGGCAACACCGTTTTCTGGTCGGCGCGACGCGAACACAGCCTGCGCGAAAACGTCCATGGAACGGACACGTTCCTGAGTTTCGTCAATGCCGCCAACACGCAAAGCGATCCCGGCACGCCCGTCATTTACGCGAACGTGCTGTGCACGAACCGCCGGCTTGCGGAACAGGTGCCCGTGGGCGCGCGCATGCTGCTCGAAAAGGTGTCGCAGAACACCCGTGTTCGCTGCCTTTACGAACCGACAGCGCAGCGCAGTCCTTCGCTCGGTAGCGAGACCTTGTGGCGGCTGATTTCGCTGCTCACGCTCAACTATCACTCGCTGGTGAGCGGCGCGACGGGACGCGCGCAATTGCAGGAGATGCTGCGGCTTTTCGCGTCCGAGAGCACGCGCGAGCAGGACCAGATTCGCGGCATCCGCAGTGTAGAAGCGCGCAGCGTCACCGCGCACGTCGGCAGCGACGCGTGGCGCGGCTATTGCCGCGGCACCGAAGTCGCGGTCGAGTTCGACCCGGAGACCTTCGTCGGCGGTTCGCCTTTGCTGCTGGGCGCCGTGCTCGCGCGTTTCTTTGCGATGTACACGTCGGTCAATTCATTTGTACGGCTGGTGGTGCGCCGTGGAGACGAGACATGGAAGCAATGGGAGCCGATGACGGGCTGCCAGCAGTTGCTCTGATCGCCCGTCTCAAGGCGAATCCGCAGAGCTTCGATCTGTTCCAGGCGATCAGCCTCCTGGAGCGGGCCGCGCCTTGGGCGCGTCCGCTCGGACGGGGCAATGGGCTCGGCGAAGCCGTGCGTTTTGCCGGTCACGTCTCGCTCGCATTCGAGGCGAGCGATATCCGCAGTGTGCGCGAACATGCCGTGCCGCCAGACGAGGCGCACGCCCGCCCCGCACACGAAGATGAACACGCGTCGCGTGAGCGGCGCGGGCCGTATGCGAGCTATACGGTCACGACGCCCGTGCTCACGCTGGCAGGCGCGAACGGCCCGCTACCGATGGCCTATACCGAGCTGGTGCTTGCGCGCCGGGCGCAACGGGACACGGCGACGGCAGACCTGCTCGACATCTTCAATCACCGATTCCTGTCGTTCCTCTATCGCAGCCGCAAGAAGCATGCGCCGGGCTTGAACTGGCGCTCGCCGCACGGCTCTGCGCTCGCTGCGGCGCTGGATGCACTGAGCAATCTCGGCTTGCGGGCAGGCGTGAATGCCGCCGTGCGCGGGCCGCAGGGCGCGCGTCTGTGGATGCGGCATGCGGGCCTGCTCGGCGCTGCGCCCCGATCGATGACCGGCCTGCTCGCGATGCTCTCCGATCGCCTCGGTCTCGAGGTGCAGGGTGCGCAGTTCGTCGGCGGCTGGCGCGAGATCGACGCAGCCGATTCGCTGCGCCTTGCCGGCGCCCGTTCGCGCGCGCCGCGTCTGGGCGGCGCGGCCGTGCTCGGACGACGCACCTGGGACGAGGCAAGCGGCATCTGCATCGAGTTTCCCGGACTGACGAAAGAACAGTTCGAAGCGCTGCTGCCGGGCGGCCGCGATCACGCAATGGCGGCCTGGTTGATCCGCTCTTATCTGCAGCAGGACTTCGACGTTCAGTTCGTGCTACATCTCGCGCCGCAACCGGTCGCCTGCGCAGCAGGCGGTGCGCGTGCGGCCCGGCTTGGCTGGACATCCTGGCTGGGCGGCGCGCGTCACGACACCCACACGCCGGAGCCGGTGCGCCTCGCCATGCGCGAAGCGACCGCTTCCACGCCGACGAATCTTTAAGGAAGCCGCGCATGGACATCGATATCCGCACCCTGTTGAGCCGGCTCAATCCGGAATGCAAGCTTGCGATGGAGCAGGCGGCGCAACTGTGTGTGCGTCAGACGCACTACAACGTCGACGTCGAGCATCTTCTGTTGACGCTGCTCGAATCCGATGCGCCTGACCTGCGCGCCATTCTTGCGCACTTCGACATCAAACCCGAAACGCTCACCGCACAACTCCAGAAGGCCGTCGATCTTTTCAAGCGGGGCAATGGCCGCACGCCCGCGCTGTCGCCGAATTTTTCTCCGCTCTTCCAGGAGGCGTGGCTGCTGAGTTCGATGCTCCTCGGCGAGCAACAGGTCCGCTCGGGCACGCTCATCCTGGCGCTACTCGAAGTGGGCAGTCTGCGCGGCATGCTGCTTGAATCCGCGCCCGCCTTGCTCAAGATTCCGCGCGCGAGCCTGCGCGAGCAGATCGGCATGATCGTCGCGGGCTCGGCGGAAGATGCGGGCGGTGCGCAGGCGCGTGCGTCGGCCGCGCCGGGAGCGGGGCAACCGGGCCCCGCGAGCTCCGCTGCTGCACCGCAGTTGGACGGCGGTATGCCGACCATGCCTTCTGGCGCTACCGCGAGCCAGGGTCGTCAAACCGCACTCGATCAATACACGGTCGATCTGACGGGGTTCGCCCGCGAGGGCAAAATTGACCCGATCCGTGGACGCGATGCGGAGATCCGGCAGCTGATCGATGTGCTGCTGCGTCGCCGTCAGAACAACCCGATCCTGACGGGCGAGGCGGGAGTCGGGAAGACAGCCGTCGTCGAAGGTTTCGCACAGCGCATCGTTCAGGGCGACGTGCCGCCCGCGCTGGCCAACGTTTCCGTTCGTTCGCTCGATCTTGCGCTGTTGCAAGCGGGAGCCGGGGTGAAGGGTGAGTTCGAGAACCGGCTCAAATCGGTGATCGCCGAGGTCAAAGCGTCGCCCGCGCCTGTGATTCTTTTCATTGACGAAGCGCACCAACTGATTGGCGCGGGCGGTAGCGAAGGCCAAGGCGACGCCGCGAACCTTCTCAAGCCGGCATTGGCGCGTGGCGAACTGCGTACCATTGCCGCCACGACGTGGGCCGAATACAAGAAATACGTTGAGCGCGATCCGGCGCTTGCGCGCCGCTTCCAGGTCGTCAAGGTCGAGGAGCCGAGTGAGGCTGTCGCGATCGAGATGCTGCGCGGCATGGTTCAGAAACTGGAAGAACATCACGGCGTCGAGATTCTCGACGAAGCGGTGCGAGATGCCGTGAAGCTCTCGCACCGATACATCTCCGGGCGCCAGTTGCCGGACAAGGCGATCAGCGTGCTTGATACGGCCTGCGCGCGTGTCGCGATTGGTCAGAACGGCTTGCCCGAGGACATCGAGGCACTGGGCCGTTCGATCGAGACGGCCGAAAACCAGCTTCGTATCGCGCGTCACGAAGCCGCAACGGGCGCTGAGCGCGCCGACGTGATGGCTGGGCTGGTGAAGCAACTGGAAGACGAGCGCGCGCAGCACGTGCGTCTCACCGAAAAGCTCACAACCGAAAAGCGGGCGGTGGAAGAGATCCTCGCATGGCGCAAGAAAATTCGAGGCTATCTGACGAATCAGAACGATGTGCTGGAAGCCGAAGATGGCGAGTCGCTGACGGCGAATCTCTCGCGACTGGAGAAAGGGCTCGAGGCCGTGCAAAACGACGAGCCGATGGTCCCCGTGTGTGTCGATTCGGAAACGGTCGCGAAGGTGATATCCGGCTGGACGGGCATTCCTGTTGGCCGGATGCTCGCAGATGAGCTCCACACCGTGCTGTATCTGCAGGACAAGCTTGCGGAACGCGTCGTCGGCCAGGACGAGGCGCTTGACGCCATTGCGCGCCGGGTGCGCACCTTCCGTGCGGATCTCGACGATCCAGGCAAGCCCGTTGGCGTCTTCCTGCTCGTCGGACCCAGCGGCGTCGGCAAGACGGAAACGGCGTTTGCGCTTGCCGACATGCTGTACGGCGGCGAACGCAACATGATCACCGTCAATATGTCCGAGTTCCAGGAGGCGCATAGCGTTTCGGGACTCAAGGGCGCGCCGCCGGGCTATGTCGGATACGGCCGCGGCGGCGTGCTGACCGAGGCGGTGCGACGCCGCCCCTACAGCGTGCTGCTGCTCGACGAAATGGAGAAGGCGCATCCCGACGTGCTCGAGCTATTCTTCCAGGTGTTCGACAAGGGCGTGATGGAGGACGGCGAGGGCGTTCCCATCGACTTCAAGAACACGCTGATCCTGCTTACGTCGAATGCCGCGCAGGATGTGATCACCGACGCATGCCGGGGCGGGCGCCGCCCGCCGCCCGAAGAGCTGATAGAGAAACTGCGCCCCGCGCTCCTCAAACAGTTCAGCCCCGCATTCCTCGGCCGGCTCGTACTCGTGCCGTACTACCACCTCGGCGACGCGCAGATCAACGCAATCGTCAACCTCAAGCTCGAACGGCTCGCGCAGCGATTTTCGCGTAACCATCACGCGCCCCTCACGTGGGACGAAGGTCTCGCCACGCTGATCGCGCAACGCTGCAAGGAAGTGGACAGCGGCGCGCGCAACGTCGACCACATTCTTACGCAGTCGGTGCTTCCGGAACTGGCGCGCCAGGTGCTCGAGAGAATCTCGATATCGGAGCCGTTCGGCGGCGTGCATCTTGCGCTGAGCGCAGCGGGCGACATCGCGTTCCGCTTCCTGCCCAAGGAGGCGTAAGCGCATGTCCACAACGCCCAGCCAGGCGAACTGCTTTGCCTCCGTCTCGACACCGTTCGGAACGGATGTGCTGCTGCTCGACGGATTCGGAGGCCGCGAAGCGATAGCGGAGTTGTTTCATTTCGATCTGCGCATGCGCTCGACGAACAAGGCACTCGACCCTCAGCAAATCGTCGGCAAGAGCGCAACGGTGACGCTGAAGGACCACACAGGCGTCGCCCGCTATTTCAATGGAATCGTCACACGCTTCGCGCACGCGGGCGCGGACGTGCAATACGGGTTCTATTCTGCTGAACTGGCTCCGCGTCTGTGGCTGCTCTCGCTGGGTCAGGACCGTGTCATCTGGCAGAACCTGAGCGCACTCGAGATCATCAAGAAGGTGCTGGGTACGTTCGGCGTGACTTTCGAGGACCGCACGAAGCACAGCAGCAACTACCTCGCGCGCGAATACTGCGTCCAGTACGACGAAAGTGCGTTCCGGTTCATCTCGCGCCTGATGGAAGAAGAGGGCATCTTCTACTTCTTCACATTCGCGGACGGCGCGCACACGATGGTGCTGGCGGACGATCCATCGGCGCACGAAGCCACGGTGGCAGGAACACTCTATTTCGCGCCCGATCCGAGCGTCGGCCAGCAGATCCAGCGCCTCAGCGCGTTTGAAATGTCGCGCGGCGTGGTGGCGGGCGAGCACATTGTCAGCGACTACGACTACACGCAGGCGGCCACGTTGCTTTCGTCGTCGAAGGGTGCTTCGAGCATTCCGACGGGGACGCGTTTCACCTTCCCCGGCAAATATGTCGCGGCTTCGCACGGCGACCAGATCGCCGGCACACGTCTCCAGGCACATCATGTCGCGCAGCAGACGGGACGGGGCGAGGGCGCATATTACGGCCTCGCGGCAGGCACGACGTTCACGTTGAGCGGTCATCCTGACAGCGCACTCAATGTGAGCTACGTCGTGCGCGCCGTGCAGCACGCGGCATCGAACATGACGTATGGCAACGAATTCGACGTCATCCCCGTCACCGTGCCGTTTCGCGCTCCCCTTGTTACGCCACGGCCCATCGTATCGGGTACGCATACGGCAAAAGTGGTGGGGCCGTCGGACGAAGAGATCTGGACCGACTCGCAAGGGCGCATCAAGCTCAAGTTCTACTGGGACCGCACGCCTGATGCCGACCAGAACAGCTCCTGCTGGGTGCGCGTGGCACAGGCATCGGCGGGGCCGGGGTGGGGGCATCTGTTTCTGCCGCGCATCGGCGAGGAAGTGGTGGTCAGCTATGTCGACGGCGATCCCGACCGCCCGCTTGTGACGGGTTGTGTCTACAACGGCACGAACGCTGTGCCGGTGACTTTGCCGTCGATGCAAACGCAAAGCGTGATCCGCTCCCGTTCGTCGAAAGGCGGCACGGCAGGCAACGAAATCCGCATGGAGGACAAGCTCAATTCCGAGGAGCTGTATGTCCATGCGCAGAAGGACATGAGCGTCGAGATCGAAAACGCGCTCTCCACCACCGTCAAGGCGGGCGCGGAAACGCACGTGGTGCTGAAAGGCGATCGCAGCGTCGAGGTGAGCGAGGGCAAGGAGACGCACACCGTCAAAGGCACACGTACGCTCGACGTGACAGGCGATGAAACGCATACCAACCATGCGGCGTTTGCGCACAACGTCAGCGGCAATCACACCCACAAGATCGACGGCAATTACACATTGAAGGTAGGCGGCAATCTGGTGATCGAAGTCAGTGGCTCGATCAGCATCAAGGCGGGCACGTCGTTGTCCAGCGAAGCGGGCACGTCGCACGCGAGCAAGGCGGGGACGACGCTCAGCAGCGAAGGCATGACAGTTTCGCATAAGGCCTCGGCCACGCAGACTGTCGATGGCGGCGGTCAGCTCGCCCTCAAGGGCGGCATCGTCCAGCTCAACTGAGAACGCCCATGTCGACGCCAATGCTTGCTGCCAGTTTGCCGCCCGGCACGGGAGAGGTCGAAACAACCGTCGTCGAAACGTGCGACGCGGCGGGTTGTCCCGTCAGCCGCGCGTCGCTCGTCAACGGCGTGCCGCACGGCGAGACGGTTTGCTACGCGCCCGACGGCACAGCGATGTTACGCGCGAACTACGTGCACGGCGTGCTCGAAGGCACCCTGCGCAGCTTCGATGCAGAAGGCAGACTGGTGCAGGAAGCGCAATACCGCAAGGGCAAGCTCGACGGTTCGATGTGTTTGTATCAAGACGGACGCCTCGCGAGCCGTAATCACTATGTGAGTGGGTTGCTGCACGGCGAGAGTGCGAGCTACGCCCCGTCAGGGCATGTGACATCACGCATGACGTACGAAGCAGGGAAGCTGGAGCGGGAAGCCGTTTTCATGCACGAAGGCGTCGTAGTGCGGCGGGCCTGCTACATCAAGGGCAAGCTCGAAGGCGAAACACGCGAGTACGCCGCCAATGGTGCGCTGGTCCAAAGTTCGCCGTATCAGGCCGATCTGCTGCATGGCACCGTGCGCCGTTTTGCGCCGGACGGCACGGTGATGCAGGAACGGCTGTACAGGCAGGGCAAGCCGCAGGGCGACTGGCGCGCACCCGACGCCGGCGCGGCGAAGGCTGACGTTGCTCGCGCGCCGCGCCTCGTCAAGCATCTGGAAAAGTGGGTAAGAGGATAAGAGGCAGGGGCAAGAGGCAGACATGGGAATTCAGGTAACTTCGGGCGCCACGTTGCAATGCAGCTTTGGCGTTGCGCCATCGGCATTGCAGGTGCTGCCTGCCAACCGGGTGATGTGCGGTGCGCCGGCGGCAAACATCATGGACTGTGCGCCGATGGTCAACATCATGCCATTCGGGCAATGCAGTTCGATGGCCAACCCGATGGTAGCGGCGGCGACGGCAGCCGCCCTGGGCGCGCTCACGCCGATGCCGTGCATCCCCGTGACGCCAGCGCCGTGGGCGCCCGGCTCGCCGACCGTGCTGATCGGCGCGATGCCGGCGCTGCAAAATTCTTCGAAGCTGACGTGCGCGTGGGGTGGCGTGATCCAGGTTGTCGCGCCCGCGCAGTTCACGACGATGACAGCCTGAGTACGAGGAAATCATGCAATACGTCTTTTCGATGACTTCGCGAATGGTGACGATCGCCGCAACATGCGCAGTGCTGCTATGCATTCTGCTATTCCTGCTCGGCGTGGAGATTGGCACGCGCATGAGCCATTCCAGCGCCGACACGCGTGCGACGTCGAGTGCGGGCGTCGCGGCCTCAGCCGCCACGGTGCCAGTCGCGAGTGGCAACGCATCGCCTGCTGCCGATGCGCAATCCTCATCGCCGGCGCCCGCCGATATCGCCGCGCTTCCCGCTTCTTCGACTCTTTGAAACCGGTAATTTCATGTCGTCTTTCTTTGCCCCTGTTCTGAACCAGACCCGCATGCGTGCGAGGTGCCTGAAGCCCAGCCTGCGGCGCGGGATGGGTAGCTGCCTGTTGAGCGCTGCGTTCCTGATTGCGGGCGCGGGTGCTCAGCCTGCAATCGCCGCCACACCGCAACCCGCTAACGTGCCTGCCGCTGCGGCGCCTGTCAGCGCCCCCGTCACGACACCGACGGGACTCGTGCAGATGCCGGACGGGCGGCTGCTCGCGCCCGAGTTCGCGCGCATCATCGGTCGCGGCGAACTGGTGGTCGCGGTGCTTTCGGTAGATCAGCCGCCGTTTTTTGAAGAACACGATGGCAAGCTCACTGGCCTCGACATCGATCTGGCGCGCGAGATGGCGGCCAAGCTGCACGTCAAGGTGCGGTTCAACCGCGATGCGCACACATTCGACGACACCGTGAGTCTGCTCGCGAGGGGGCAGGCTGACATTGCCGTCAGCAAGCTCTCGCGCACGCTCTCTCGCGCGACGGTGATTGCCTTCAGCACGCCCTACCTGCGCCTGAAGCGCGCGCTGTTGCTCAACCGTGTGAAGTTCGCCCAGCTTGCACATGGCCGGTCGGTGCCCGAAGTGGTGCGCTCGTACGACAGCACGATCGGCGTGGTGGCGAACTCGTCCTATGCAGGCTACGTGATCAACAACTTCCCGCACGCCCAGGTGCGCAGCTATGCGACCTGGGAGGACGTCCTCAAGGCGTTGAATGCCGGAGATGTCACCGCCGCGTATCGTGACGAGTTCGAAGTGAAGCGCGTGCTGAAGGTCGATCCCACGGCCTCGCTGCGGTTGCGTGTCGTGACGCTCCAGGACCTCGAAGACACGCTCGCCATCGGCGTGAACGTCAACGAGCCAGCCCTGCTTTCGTTCGTCAACCAGTTCCTCGCTGATCGCAGCACGAAGCTGGACGTGAGCACTGTGTTGCAGGCTGCCGATCACTAATTCACCTAGCGCGCGAAAAGAGACCAGAACAATGAATTCCAGCAGGATCTACGCTTTAGTCCTCAACCCGTGGGTGGTCATCGGCAGCCTCGCGCTCGGCGGCGCATTCGGCCTGTTCGCACCCGAGGCGTCGCAAAAACTCGGCTTTCTCGGCGATATTTACGTCGACCTGCTGAAGATGACGACGTTGCCGTTCATGATTTCCGCGGTCATCTTCAGTCTGCAGCGGCTCTTTCGCGACGGCGGGACCTCGCGCCTGCTGATGCGCGTAGTCACGGTCTTCCTTGGCGCATCGGCGACGGTTGCCGTTGTCGGCGCAATCGTGCTGCTGATCATGCATCCCGGCGCGAACATCTCGACGGCCACGATGCAGACGTTCGGGCTGATGGTCGGCAGCGACAGTGCATCGAGCGATACGGTGATGAATCTGTATGGCGCGGATCTGCCGCAAAAGACGCTCAATTTTTCCGATGTGCTGACGAGTCTCGTGCCGACGAACATCTTCGCGGCGCTCGCCAACGGTGACGCATTGAAGGCGCTGGTCTTCGCGCTCCTGTTCGGCCTTGCCGTGGGGCGGGTGCCCGAACGCATTTCCGTGGGCCTCAGCCAGTCGCTGGAAACCATTTATCACGCGTGTCAGAAGCTGATGCACTGGCTGAGCTATGCGCTGCCCGTCATTCTGTTCTGCATGAGCGCGGCGCAGTTGGGCAAGTCCGGCGTGGGCCCGCTGCATGCGATGCTGCAGTTCGTGCTGGCGTTTTTCATTACCTCCGCAGTGCTGCTTGTGCTCGCTGCCGTGATCATCTGGAAGCGCTCGACGCATAGTCTCGGCAAGACACTCGATGCGTTGCGCGCGCCTTTCGCACTGGCGCTCGCCACCCGGAACAGTGCAGCGTGCATGCCGAGCATGATTGAAAGTCTGGTCGACAACCTGGGCTTCGCGCGATCGCGCGTCGAACTGCTCGTGCCTCTGACGATCTCGTTGTTGCGTGTCGGCCCAATGGTCTACTACGTGTGCGCAACGCTCTTTATCGCGCAACTGTACGGGCATTCGCTCGGCGTGGTGGAGGTCGTCACGGTGCTGGTCGCCTCGGTGCTGGCGGGATTCGCTTCAGCCGGAATGACGGGGCTCGTGACCGTTTCGCTGGTCGGCATGACGTGCTCGTACCTGCGTCTGCCGTTCGAGGCGGCGTTCATCCTGTTTCTTGCCGTCGATCCGATATGCGACATGTTGCGCACGCTCATTCTCGTCATCGGCAATGCGGCCGCCGTTTCCGTCATCTGTCCTCGTCCGTTAAAGATTTAGGGGCCGCCATGGCTATGATCGGCATTCTTGGCGGCATGGGGCCGCTCGCGACCGTGGACTTCATGGATAAGGTCGTGCGGCTTACCGAGGCGAGCCGCGACCAGGAGCATTTGCCGCTCCTCGTGGCGAATCTGCCGCATATCGAGGACCGTTCGAGCGCGATTCTCGAGAACGGCGTCGATCCGCTGCCGGCGTTGCTAGCGGGCATCGACATGCTGAATCGGAACAGCGTCGGGTTGATCGCCATTCCGTGCAATTCGGCGCACCACTGGTATGCACAGATCTGTGCGCACAGTGCGGCGCCCGTGTTGAATATCGCGGAGATCTGCGTAGCAGCCGTGCCACCCACGGCAAAACGCGTAGCTGTGCTTGCGACTGGCGGCGCGCTGGTTTCCGGCTTCTATCAACGTGCGCTCGCTGAACGCGATATCGAACCTGTCACACCGGACGAGACGGTTCAGCCGCTGGTCGCCGTCTGCATCGATGCCGTGAAGTCGGGAGACCTCGATGCCGCTGCAATGCATCTTGAGACCGCTCTTGCGATGCTGGTGAAGCAAGGCGTGACAATGGCGCTGCTGGCCTGTACGGAAATCCCGCTGGCGGCACAGCGCATAGCAGCCCCGGCGCTGCCGCTCATCGACAGTTCGCTGGAACTGGCGCGTGCAACCGTGAAATACGCGTGCGAGCGCGGCTGGAACCGCCCGCAATGAGAACGCTGCGAACGCTCTCGCAAAGCACGCTTGGCCTTATTGCCTGCCTGGCACTCGGTGGCCTGTGCGGCATGTTCGCCGGGCCCGTTGGCGAGTTCGCCTACTTCATTGGTCAGCTGTATCTGTCCGTCGTCAACATGGCGGCAATTCCGCTGCTGGTCGTCGCGACTTTTTTCGGGCTTCGGCAGGTCATTGCGTTGCCAATGCCTCGCACGCGGGTGGGCACCATCGTCGCGCTCGCGTTCGCATCGGTCGTGATTAGTGCAATCGTCGGCACCTTGACGGGCTTGCTTGTCATGCCTGGCGAGCACCTTCCAGCGTCTGCGCACGCGCAACTTGGCGAACTGGTGCTCAAGAGCGGGAGTGACGCTGACGAGGTGCGCGTCACCATGTTCGACCGTGCTGTGGGCACTAGTGACACGGCGAACCGCGTACTCAGCATCGTTGATATTTTCCCGGACAACTTTTATCGCGCCCTCGCGGAAGGCCGCTCGCTCGGCATTCTGACGGGCACGCTGCTGTTCGGCATGGCGTTTGCCGCGCTCTCGCGTGAGCAAACGAAGATGTTGAGCAATGTATTCGAAGGCGTTTACCGCTCACTCGAAACCATCATCGCGCATGCGAATTTGCTGATCCCTGTGCTCGTGCTCGGAGTGGCCGCGAATCTGACCTCGCACACGCAAAGCGCGACCCTGGATGCGATGAGCAGCTTGCTGCTGTGCTTCGCCGCTTCCACGTCGTTGCTTGCCGCCGTCGCGATCGGCACGATCGCGACGCGTGCCGGGCAGCCGTTCTTTCGCGTGCTGGGCTCCCTCAAGGCGCCGCTGTTGATCGGCCTGACGTCCGGCAGCGCGACTGCGCCCATCCCCCACACCATCGAAGCGATGAGCGAGCGCCTGGGCTTCAGCCGCGGTGTCGTCGAATTGGTGGTGCCCTTCGGCTCGGTCTTCGTACGGGCGGGCTCGGCACTCTATTACACGCTGGCGACCGTATTCGTCGCCAACCTTTACGAGCGACCCCTGGGCGTTGGCGAGATGACGGCGATCTGTGCGGCATCCGTGATCGCCGCCTTTATATCGGCGGGGCAGAACGGCGTCGCGACTGTCGGCTACACCGGGTTGGTGCTGTCGCTGCTTAATTTGCCCGTCGAAGCCGCAGGCGTTCTGCTGGTCACGGTGGATCTGATTTGCGAAGGGCCGCGCAATGTGCTGAGCCTGCTCTCGGTGTGCACGGTCATCGCGCTGGTTTCTGCGGGCTTGCCCTCGGAGCGGGTTGCAACCGTCGAACCTCGCGGCTTAGCGGAACTGAACTCGGTGCTGCGCTTTACGTTCACGCGCGGACAACTTTTGCTGGCGGTGAGCTGCGTCGTGGTGGCAGCTTCGCTGATCGTATTGATGGGGATTGGAGTGGGAGCGAGATGATCATCGGTTCGATTCGCGATCGGATGCGGTTATGCGGGCTGCCAGCGAGGAGAGCGGCCGCTCTTTTCACCGCGGTTTGCACGGTGGGCGCGCTCGGTGGATGCAGCGTTCTCGGGATGAGTGGAGAGAAAGCGAAGTGGTCGCAAGTGACGTTGAGCGCCAGCGACGAAGTCAACAACAACAGTGCCGTGGCGGTGGACGTCGTCCTCGTGAGCGACGACGCAATGCTCGCCCGTGTTGCTGAAATGCCGGCCTCGAAATGGTTCACGGGGCGCAGTGATCTGGTCAGGACGTATCCGAAGAATCTGCGCTATCGCAGCTGGGAGATTGTGCCTGGCCAGCATGTGGAGGTCAGTGGTGACGAGTTTGCGGGTCCGCGTGTGGCAGGCGCGTTCGTTTTTGCGAATTACGAGGGTCCTGGCGCGCATCGCGTCAGGATCGAACATTTCAGCGGCCATATCGTGGTGCAGCTGGACAGCAACAACTTTTCCGTTCTGGATTCGAAATGATGCATGACGCCAACATGGCGGTGACCGACCGTATCGAATGGTTTGAAGGCATGCTGCTCTCGCCGCAGCATTTCCAGCAAATGGCGTCGCGTGTCGATTCGCTCGTGGCCTGGCAGACGCTTGCCGCCGCGCCGTTCAGCTGGGGCGTCCGGCGTCTGGTGTTGGACCACGGTCTGCTCCCCGCGGGTCTGCTGCGCGTGCTCGAACTCGACGCGATCATGCCCGACGGCACGGCTGTGACGTATAGCGCCGAAGCGCAAGGCGCAGTGCGCCTTGAACTGTCGCTCGAACCCTTTGCGGCATCGCTCACGAGCGGGCCGATCGATTTCTATCTTGTCCTGCCCGTCGCGGGCACGATGCGCCGCAGCGCCCAGGTCAAACGCTTCCGTTCGAGTGCGGGTATGCCCGTCGAGGATCAGGTCTCTGACGCACCGCCCGCCGATATCCCTCGCCTCATGCCGAATCTCGCGCTTGCCGCGGGCGAATTGCCGTCGGCCATGCATGTCTACCTGCGCCTCGGCTCGCTATACAGGGACAATGAGGTCGTACGGCTCGGCGAGCATTTGCCACCGTTGCTGGAAGTGGCGCGCGACAATCCGCTGTGGACAAGCGTCGCGTCCCTGCTTGGGCAACTGCGCGGCAAGGCGGCGTTCGTCGCGCGGCAGACTGCGAATCCTTCGTCGAAGGTCGACGATCGCCTGACGCAACTCGAACTCAAGGACCGGCTGCGCAGCCTGCTGAGCGCGCTGCCGCTCGCAGAAGCCGTGCTGCGCACACCGCATCTTCATCCGCTGTCGCTCTATCTGTCGCTGGCGTCGCTTAACGGATCGCTCGCGATGCTCAAGCCGGGTGGCCTGCCGCCCGTGCCGCCCGACTACGATCACGCGGACCCGCTTTCTGTGTTCACGCCGCTGTTGCGTTCGCTGCGCGAATCGATGTCGGAAGTCAACGAAGCGTATCGCGAGCACAAGTTCGAATTCCGCCACGGGGCCTTCGAAATCGCGCTGCATCCGGACTGGATCGGCGAGCGTCTGGTGGTCGGCCTGCGCGGTCAGTCGGATCGCGACCTGCTGGCGTGGATGGATGGCGCCGTCATCGGTTCTCAATCGGTCTATGCGTCGTTGCGCAGCCGCCGCGTGCTGGGCGCCGCGCGCCGCGGGATCGACTATGCCGAGGATCTCGGCCTGCGTTCGGGCTCGGGGTATCTGCTCTTCGAAGTCGAGGCCGAGCACGCGCTGGTGCTGGCGAGCGAACTGCTGGTGATCGGCAACCCCAACGAGGGCGCGAGCGCGCAGCGGCCACAGGAAATGC
Source organism: Paraburkholderia phymatum STM815 (assembly GCF_000020045.1). Classification (GTDB taxonomy): domain Bacteria; phylum Pseudomonadota; class Gammaproteobacteria; order Burkholderiales; family Burkholderiaceae; genus Paraburkholderia; species Paraburkholderia phymatum. The sequence continues at coordinate 529,199 of NC_010625.1, forward strand.
TGCTGTTCGTGAAGGGATGACGCGTGCAGTGACAGCCACCAAGAACGCAAAGACAAAAGCAACGACCAAGGCAACCTGAGCATGGCACGCAACCGACCCGAACCCGAAGAAGACGATCTTGTGACCGAGCAGTTCCGTACGTTTCTCGACGAGCTCGTCAGGGCGCAGACGCGATTTTCCGGGTTGCCCGATGCAGACCCGGACCTCGCCGCGCAGAGCATGAGTCGCCACCTGCTTGATCTGCTCGAAATCCAGACGCTGCAATCGCGCCGTGACAGCACGCGCTTCGAAATGGAGACGATTGCCGACGCCCGCTATCTGAAAGCCGTGCTCGCAGACGAAATCCTGCTCAATTCGCCGTGGGCGGGACGCGAGCACTGGACGGGCTATCTGCTCGAATCGACGCTGTTTCGCACCAACGTCGCCGGAGATCAGATCTTTCGCCGTATCGAGCAATTGCTGTCGGACCGCGAACCTTCATATCGCAATATCGCGCGGCTCTACCTGTTCGCGCTGGCGATGGGCTTCCAGGGCCGCTTTCGCGACACCGATGCCACGGCGCGTCTGCGCAGCTATCGAGAGGAACTCTACGAGTTCGTCTATCAGCGCCGCCCCGATCTTGGGGGGCGCGAGCGCGTGCTGTCCGAGCCCGCCTATGGCAACACGCTGTCGCACGTTGCTCCGCGCAAGCTGCCGACAGTCAGCCGCTGGGCCGTGATTCTGATGCTCGCCGCAGTATCACTGCTGGCGATTTCCGAAATGCTGTGGCTGTGGCAATCGTGGCCCGTACGCGACGCGCTGCATGCCGACCCGGTGACGGGGAGAAGTTCATGAGTGTCCGCCCCTTCGTGCCGGCTGTTGCGCCGGACTCTTTGCGCGATGCGCAGCCGTCCATACGGCTATCGTTTGCGGGAGTGCGCCCATGCTGACGAGCAATCTGTTTCTGCTTTCCATTGCGCTGCTGACGCTGGTGGTCTGCGCCGTGCTGGGTGCCGTGCTGTATTTCGCGATCCACGGTTCGCACGCGAAGCCGCAAACCGAGCGCAAGATCGTGCGTTTGCGCTCGGACTCGTTGCGTAGCGCTTTTCGCCAGGCCGTCGAGCTGATCGAAGGCAATATCGCGTCGCGCGCCGAGCGCTACAACATTCCGTGGATCATGATCCTCAATGAAGGGGACGACCCGCGTCCGCTGCCGATTGCTCAGGCGGGCGTCGCCAGCGTGCTGGGTGCCGAGGCGGCGAGCTCGGCCGCCACGCAAGGCATCTCATGGCACTTCTTCGATCGGGGGATTGTGGTCGATATCAAGGCGGCCTATCTCGGTTCGCCCGATGACGATGGCGACGGCAAGCCGTGGGACGAGTTTCTCGGTTTATGTCGCAACTACCGCCAGCAGCGCCCGTTCGATTCCGTCGTGATCACGGTGCCGGCTGCCACGCTGCTCGCCGATAACACCGACGCGCGCCTTGAACTCGTGCGTCACGCGAAGCTCGCGCACCGCCGGTTGTGGCTTGCGCAGAACCGTTTCGCAATGCGCTTTGCTGTGTACGTGGTCATCACCGGCTGCGAAGCGTTGCCCGGCTTCCCGACCTTCGCGCGCGCGCTCCCTGAGCCGATGCGCGCCAGCATGCTGGGCTGGTCGTCGCCGTACGATCTTTCGACGACCTATCAGCCCGACTGGGTCGACACGGCGATGAACAGCGTGATGCGCTCCGTGTCCGACGTAAGCGCCGAACTCTTCGCACTCGATTCGGCGCATCTCGACGCGCGGCAGTTCCTGCAATTGCCCTCCCGCATCGACGCGATGCGCGCGCAACTGCAGCTCTATGTGGATGAGCTGCTGCGCGCGAGCGCATACCACGAACCGTTCTTTTTTCGCGGCATCTACCTGACGGGGGACGCAAGCGAATTCGCGCAATGGAGCGCCGCGCAGGGCGGCGAAGCGGCGCAACCCGGCGCGTTGCCATCACCCGCCGATGCCCGGCGCGACAGCGTGATGCCTTATGCGGGCGCCAGCGGAACCGAAGAACATACCGATCTCGCCCTCGGCGATGGCGGGAGGGAGCCGGGCGGCGCGATCAACGACCTGATGTTGCAGCCGGCATTCCTGCGCGATCTCTTCGAGAAGAAAATCTTCCTTGAATACGGCCTGACGCGTCCATCGCGTTCGCAGCATCTGACGCGTCCCGTGATGAGCCGCGCGCTGCGCTGGGGCAGCATCGCGCTGCTGGGCGGCTGGGGCATGGGTCTCGTCGTCGCAACCGTGCAACTGAGCCATCGCAATGGCGAGCTTGTCACCGCGCTCGGCTCGCTGCGCCGCGATACCGGCGAGCGCGCTGCGGCCTTGCAGCAAGGGCAGGATTTGCCCGCTGACTGGTATCGCCGCAAGGCGCTCGCGCTCATCGTACTGAACCAGCATCTGAGAACTGACAGCACGTGGACGGTTTTCATGCCGGGCTCGTGGAGCATTGTCGATGACCTCAATGCACGCGTGAAAGAGCGTTTCGAGCGCGAGTTCGGCGAAATCGCTGTTGCGGCGCTCGAACGCGAAATGTACGCACGGGTTAGTCAGCTGACGGGAGTGGGGCGCGATCCGAGCACCGGCCAGCTGATTGCGGGCGATGACTGTGCGGCGCCGGGCGGCATGCGCGCCGATGCTGGCGCTGCGCCGAGTCTCGCCGTCGACGATCTTCCCGAGATGCGTTCGCTGCAGCTCTACGTGAACAACGTCGATCGATTCGATGCCGCGTTGCAGGCGCTGCAGAGGCTCCAGCACCCGGCGGCAGACAACGCCGATGCATTGCGCCTCGTGGTGCGTTACGCGCTCGGCGCGGAATTGCAGGGAAGCGTGTCTGGAAGCCTGCCTTACTTCTATCGCGAGCAAAGCGGTGTGGCGGCGCGCACGTCGGGCATCGATCTTGTACCTGTGCAGCAGGCGTTGCGCTGTACGCTGAACAAGGGCGCTCAGCAACTCGACAACGGACTCTTCACGAACAACCCGCTGCTGGTTGCCGAGCGCACGGTGACCGATAACCTCAACACGCTTTCGGTGTCGGACTCGGGTACTGGCGACTTTTCGAAGCTCACCGCGGGCTATCGCGCGATCGTGGCGGGTATCGATGCACAGCGCGATTTGCTCGCATCGGGCAAGGGCAGCTGGCTCCATCAGCCGCAATTCATGCCGGGGCCCGCGTATGACCACACGCTTTCGCGCGTGGCTCAAAACCGCCTGCTTGGCGCAGATCTCGCGGCACAGATCCGGCAGCGGGACGACACGGAATTTCAGGCGTTTCGCAGCGAACTGGCGCTGCGTTTCGGTGGGGCCACCAGCGGCATCGTCTGGGCCGACAAGGACGCGCGCTATAGCGTTTCGCCCGAGCGCACTGCGTTGCGCGATGGACTGTCGAATCTGCTGAACCAACCGTTCATGGTGGCGCCGCGCAATCGTGAACTGCCGACGCTCGCCGATGGTTCGACGATCGCCTGGGATCGTGCGCAACTCGACCAGGCGCTCGCGCTCGGCGACGTGCGCAAGCACTTCCTGACGGATGGCATGACTAACATGCCTGCCGCGATACGTCCCATGATCGAAGATGCGCTCGATCTCCAGTTTGCGCGCCTGATCCTCGATCAGACAGCGGCGGCGGCAACCGTGACGGCGGCGCAAGGCGATCCGGACAGCGCGGCGTTCGACGCGGCACGCGTGCGGCTCACGCGAATCGAGGCGCTTCTGATGGAGCTGGGCGCGACCGCGCAACTCGAAGAACTCGGAATGCTCGTGTCGGCGGATGCAATCGCGCATTTGCAGCGGGTGGACAACGCGCTCACGCAGTCCGAACTCTATGCGACGCGCCAGGACGGCGGCAACGAGGGCCAGCATGGCGGACGCTCGCCCGTGCTCGCGGCATTTGGAGTTGCGGATGGGGCCGGGCTCGCGGCGTATCTGGATCAGCAGGCAGCGCGCGCGGTGTCGCTCGGAAAACAGGCTTCCGTGTATCTGTCGGCACTTGACGCTGCCAGCGCAACAGCGCCCCTTGTGCAGCGCTGGCAGGCGATCAACCGCGATCTCGAACGCTATCAGCTCAAGAATCCGAATAGCAGTCTGCTGCGCCTCGAGCAGTTCGCGCTATCAGTAGCGGCCGATCCGGGACCGGCGGGCTGCATGTCGAAGTTCACGGCTCGACCGGCTACCAATGGCGACGGCGACTACTTCGCGATGCTGCACGCCCGGCTCTATGACCGGCTGCTCGCGCGTTGCAGTCAGTCTTACGTATCCGATTTGCGGCAGCGATGGGCGAGTTTCGCCAGCGAGTTCAACGAAACCGTGGCAGGGCGTCAGCCGTTCGACAACAGCAACATGGTGCGTGTCGGCACGCGCGCCGACGTGGGCTCGGCTGACTTCGGCGAACTCGGTCAGGTGCTCAAGCGCTACGCGCCTGTATCGGAGGCATTCCACGCAGCGCGCGGCAGCGCCATCGCGCAGGCGGGCGCGGCCGGTGTTGCGGGCGGCAAGCTGCGCCAGTTCATCGATAACTTCGATCAGGTCAGAACGCTGCTCGCGCCGTTGTACCCGTCTGATGACGGCGCGCCGAACGGCTACGAGCTGAGTGTCGAGTTTCGCGCTAACCGCGTGGGCGAGATAGCGGCCAATCAGGTGATCGACTGGACGCTGACGATCGGCTCGCAGAGCCTGTCGATGAACGAAGCGCCGCGCACGCTGCACTGGGATTACGGCACGCCCGTCTCGCTCGCATTGCGATTCGCGAAAGACTCGCCACTCACAGCAATGTCCGACCCGCAGCAGCGCGCACTCTCGACGGACGGCCGCACGCTCACATGGCAGTTCACAGACCCGTGGGCGTTGATCTCGTTCATCAATCGCCAGCGTGTGACTGACGCGAGCCCGCGTGCAGACAATGCGGCGCAGTTGCTGAAGTTCGACTTCCCGCTTTCTACCGTCGATCCCGCGAATCTCAGCCTGTTGCCCAAGCAGGCGCACGGACGCGTGTTCGTGCGCCTGGCACTCATGCCGGCGGGCAAGAAAACACCGCTGCCGTGGCCCGGCAGCTTCCCGGTGCGCGCACCGGACTGGACCGCGCTATGAAACAGTCGTATCCGATGGACATCGCACAAGGCCTCGACATCGACCTGGAGGCGCTGCTTGCGCCCGTGCCAATGGGCGAGGGCGCCGGCGTCTCGCTACGCTACGAGCCGCTGTACCAGCACATCCGCGACGCTCGCACGCATGACGACTCGAGCGTCCCGATGGGCGAATGGGAACGTCCGTTGATCAAGGCGGACTGGAAGCGCGTGGCAGCCTCATGCACGGAGGCGCTCAGCACGCGCAGCAAGGATTTCCAGCTTGCCGCATGGTTGTGCGAAGCATGGACGCATATGCACCGCATCGAAGGTTTTATCGCGGGGACGAGGCTGCTGACGATGCTCGCGGAAAGCTATTGGGAACACGCCTGGCCGGCGCTGGAAGAAGGCGACACGGATGCGCGTGTCGCGCCGTTCGTATGGCTGAACGACACGATCGCCCTTGTGCTGACGTTGCACGTGCCGCTCCTCGTGATCGAAGGGCGCGAGCCGGCAAACGTGAATCTGGACGAGTGGCAGCGCGTCCTCGTGGAAGGAGGCGATGACGATGCGGCTGACCTCACGCGAGACCTGCTCGACAAACACGTCACGCAAGGAGGCAACCTGGCTAGCCTGGCGGCGCTGCATCAGCAGCTCGAGGTCGCCCAGCAGATGTGGCTGTCGTTCGGCCGCCTGCTCGACGTTCTGCTGCAGGGCGATTCGCCTCATCTGGGCAGGGTGAGCGATGTGCTGATGCGCCTCTCGCGGGCGGTCACAAGCCTGCTCGGCAATCACGCATTGGCCGCTGCCACGGGTCAAGTTCCACATGACGATCCTGCGGCGGGCTTGATGGCCGTGGGGGGTGCACCGTCGGTCAACGAAAATTACGCATTGCTGGAGACGCAAATGAGTGACGCATTGCGAGAGCCGCCTGTCGTGGGCACGTCAATCAGAGCTCTTCCCGCCCGAGTGGAGAGCAGGGCACAAGCTTATCAACTGATCGAAGTCATCGCGCAGTACCTGGCCGAACAAGAACCGCATAGTCCGACGCCGTATCTGCTACGTCGTGCCGCTTCGTGGGGGCAAATGCCGCTGCCCGAGCTGATGCGGGAGGTGTTGCGCACGGAAGGCGACATGTCGCGCTATCTCGCGATGCTCGAGATCAAGTAACGAGTCGACAGGCGGCGGCTTGCTGCCTGTTCAACAACGCAAACGTTCAACTCCGGCGAATGCTTTGCGGTGCTGCGGTTCATATAAGCATGATGACCGGGACCCGCCACAGATTTCATCGATTCATAAAAACATTGGCAAACAATTGGAGCGCCGTATGCTTACCCGTGCACAGTTCGTTACCCATCTGACTGCTGCAAATCGATCCATCTATCTCGGCGGGCCGACCTTTGCCCGCACCCAAAGCGCGATGATCCCGGTGGTCAATGCCGTCGACCAGTTCAACGTCGCCGCAACGGGAGCCAACCTGCTGGTGTTGATACAGGCGATTGGAAACCTCCCCGCAGCAAAGAAGGTGAAATACGCGAATGCGCTGTCGCAGTTGTATAACACCTTCCCCAACCCCATTTACGTCACCGTCAACCCGTTTACCCTGCATACCGGGATGGCACCGGGCATCGGTGTCGTGAGGTCCGGCAACGTGCCGTCACATCAGGTCGACGCCGTATTAGCGCTACAAACTCTGGACAACTTCGCTGCCGGACATACCCTGCTTGATGACCTGTGCACTGAGGTGGCGGCGGGTCACCGGGTTGCAATCGCGGACGCGGTAGGTACGGCCAGCGGTGGTAACGAATGTGCGATTGTCAACGGGATGCCGGACGACTATCAGACCGACCTTGCTGCCGCCCTGAACGGGTCCTATAACGCAGTAGGCAACTGTATCAGCGGCGCGATGACCGCCATGGGTCATGCACCCGCGCTCGCCGCGTCCTTCAACTGGCTGGAAACGCAGATAGACAATACGCCCGTCTATCAATTGCAAGGGGCGCCGAGTGTTATTCCTTCGTCGGTGACGTGTGGCGCCAACTGGATTTCTGCCGCGACCTTGCAGAGCTGGGTGAGCGGGCATACGGCTTTCCCAGCCGGGGTCGCGCTCGCGGACGTCGACTCAGCCAAGCTTGTCATTGGAACGGTGCTGGCAGCAGGCGCAACGAGGGGGATTGGCGGTCATACGAGAGTGCGTTGGAACGCCTCGAATCTGACTTCAGCCGGTACCGCCCGACCACCGTATATTGGGCTCGGTCACGAACTGATCCATGCGCTACACAATATGCGCGGCAATCAGCCCGGTGTGGAAAATGGCACGACTACGGCATTATATGAGTACTTGTGCGTTGGATTGGGGCCGTATGCCGCCTTTCCAAATACGGAGAATGCTCTTCGGGCGGGTGCAGGAGTCGCACTGCGGCCATATTATGCGCCGTAGGAAACGATCAGATTTGTGAGTGCCGCGAGCCACAACGGTTGTCGGAACTCTAATAAGCGGGTGCTGGAAGAGCGTTACCTTCGGCAATTGACCGGCTGACTCGTCAATCGATGATGAGTCAACTCGCGCAGCGGGCGTTCCGTCGCAGCGAGATGTTCGCCATGCTACAGTGCGCCGCTTTTCCTGAGTGACTTACAAGACGCAAGGCGAAGCGCTTGCCGGTTCTCGGTCGATTATTGACTCCACATCAAGTGTGTTTTGATTTTCGGAGGCTATGCAACGGGTTTCCCGTGCGACAGGATGCTAAGCTCATTCGCCTTTGGATCCTTTCCGACATGGAACACATCAGCAGCCTCGTGACCGCGCAAGATGCAAATTGCAGTTCGCTGAGCGACGCCCGAGATAGCCGCTCGTCCAGGGCGCTTGATGCTGTCGAAGCGGCCAGAGAGCTGATGCTTGCGACATTGTTGATTGGCACGTCGATAGAAACGGTTGCAGCCTCCGTCCAGATGTCGAAGGGGCATTTCCTGCGTGTGTTCAAGCGCACCACGGGTACGACACCCCATAGCTGGCGCCTCGGGGAAAAGGTGCGTAGTTCACAACGCGATCTGCAAAGAGGCAATTTAAGCCTGACAGCAATCGCGCACAGGTATGGATTCGCCGACTATGCTCATTACAGTCGGGTTTTCAAGCAGGTCATCGGCACATCCCCAAGTCTCTGGCGAGCGAAGGCGACCAACGACGCCAGAGGATGAAGGTGCGGGCGCCTCAGACAACGCGGAAGACGGTGAACTGAAGCGGCTGAACCAGGCAGCAAGGTTTATCGGAGACGAGCCGGCATCCGATCTCCGCGCTACGAACCGTTATGAAGGCATCGAGGCACGTGTATCACGCGCGCCTCGTCGAAATGGCAGCGGGCATGAAGCAGCAACTCGAAGCGGACGCCGGCAAGGCGGCCGGGCTACGTCTGCCGGATGATCGGTTCATGGTGATCCAGCGGGCGATGGGCACGCCGCAGAGCCGCGTCCAGCCGGCTGCAGCGGCACGCCATGCGTTCTTCTCGCCGCGCAATGGATCGATCGTCATGGATGCTCTCTTGGCGACTGCTTCAGGCGGATTCAGGAATCTCGCGGAGCGAGCCGCGCGTCAACTCGTTTGGCCAGATCGATGCTCAGCAACGCGTCGCTCACGACGACCTTCGCGAATTTGTGGGTCAGGGCGCGCTCATACTGCCATGTCTCTGACGGAGATCGCAGCGAGGCAGCCTCGATGCCGCGCTTTGTCGGCGCCTGATGCGTCGTCGGGGCGGGCCTGGTCAATGCGCTGTTCTCCGGAACACCGCGCTTGCGGTGCTTTATGGTGACGCCGCCAGGTAGATGGCTCGAGCCCTATGTCGCGAGCTGGACTGGAACAGCAGCCTGTTGCAACGCTTTAGCAGGCTGCACATGGCATGGCGGCCGAGGCATCGGCTCGTCGTCCACGAACGCAGTGCCGCACCGCGCGGCAAAGGCGAGCGCTGACAGCCTGTTCGCAAAATACCCCAGATCACCTAGCGAAGTGGCCTCGCCATCTTCCTCGAGAATGGATACGCGCGCGACAAAAGTATGTCCGCTTCGTGCTACCGATGGTTGGATCGCTACACCCTGATGATAGAAATGCATAACGTCTCCCGTCTGATAGAGGTGAGCTTTAATGCATGAACCGCTCGGTTGAATGGAGGGGCGCCAAAACCATCGCCATATTCACGACATTTCATTCAGGTGCCACGCAGATCGATGCTTGCGTCATGACGTTTGCGCCAATCCGAATGTGTCCTCAAGTATCGAGCGGATTGCCCGTGCGGTTCAGTGCGGCGAGTTCTCCGAAATCCTCGACCGCCTTGTTAGTCATGTCGGAAACGAGAACAAGATCGGCCTTCCGGATTTCAGCAATCTGCTGCCGAGTCAGCATGATGGCAGTCCTGTATAGGCGATCGTGCGCAGACGCTTCGCCATTCGCAGTGGCCGACGGCGACAGCGGGATCGCGTGAGTGAACCTATACTGCGCGCAAGCCGTGGCAGGCGCACGACGGGTGGTTTGCAGGCGGGTTAAGCGTCAGTGTTTTCGAGTAACGGCGCGAAGAATAGAATCGCCGTCGTCGGTGAGGCGTGTGCGCTGAGCCCCGGATGATACCTGCTCCAGGGCGATTAACTGACGTTCGAGCAGGGTATCGAGTTCTCCGCGGTTCAGATCAATCTGCTCGGGCGCGGAAGCGACCAGCATCAGGGTGGCAAATTCGTGCGGGCTTAGCATAGATGTGTCTCCGCCTTAATCTGGATTGAACGTGGTCGGGAAGCATCAACGCTTTGACGCGGCCGACCGTTTCGTATTCGCGAGTCGTTCCAGTCTTCTGAGCGCCGGCGTTGCAAGTTCAGCGACCTGCGGAGCCGGGACACAAATGTTAAATCGGAATCGGGCACGATACCGGATGAAAAAACTGTATGAAAACTGCATCGTTGATAGATGCTCGTGCAGGCAGCAGTCAACGTGACCAACGGGTGGTGTACCGGACGAAATCAACGGCATACGTGAAAGCGCGCAAGCGATCTTCCTTCGTTGAGGTAGAGAATGATATGGAAGCGCTTAATTCTTACGGTGAGCACGGTCGGCTAACGTTGGTCATCGACCAGGAATCAAAAGTCGTTTGATGACGCGGCGGTGTATGAAAAACTTCTCGCGGACGCACGATCGGACATTAGCTCCTCCCCATCTTCCTGCGCATGGAACGAGCAATGCGCCGCGCTGTGAACGAACGTCGAGGTTCGACGTCTGCGCTTCTCGCGACCAGGTCGCTCGCCGGCGATCGTCAGATGTTGCGCAAATCGCCCACTCGAAGTACACGTGGTCAACCTGCACGACTACGAACTGGCAAAAACAGCAACGGATCTGCTGAGCGGCGTAAAAGAGGATAAGCCTGGCGCCTCAATCAACGCGGCCTATCGGACGTTGCGCCATCACTGTGCGAGCAGGCCGTCCCCGATGCAAGCCGGCTCAAACTCAAAGACGATCGTGTTGTCCGGTTTTGCCAACTTCTCGTCCTTGTCGCAGTAGTCGAGCCTCCACAAGATGTCGCGAATGAGATTCAGCCGTGTCAGTCTCTTGTCATCGGCGTGCACGATTCGCCATGGGGCAAAGGTAGTATGCGTACGCACCAGCATCGTGTCGCGAGCGAAGGAGTAGTCTTTCCAATGTTTGACGGCAACTTCGTCAATTGGGCTTGTCTTCCACTGCTTCAGAGGATCCCGTTTCCGTGCGTCGAGTCGCCTTGCCTGTTCATCGCGGCTGATATCGAGGTAGTACTTCAGAAGCCGGATGCCCGAGTCGACCAGCATTGCCTCGAAGCGCGGCACAGACTGCAGAAACTCCTCGTACTGCGATGGCGTGCAAAACCCCATCACATGCTCGACGCCGGCGCGGTTGTACCAACTTCGATTAAAGATCGCGAGTTCTTCTGCGACGGGAAGATACGGCACAAAACGCTGGAAATACCACGCTCCGAGATCTCTGTCCGATGGCCGGCCGAGCGCCACAACACGTGTTTCCCGCGGGCTTAGATGTTCTACGATTCTTTTGATCGCACCATCCTTGCCGGCTGCATCCCGACCTTCGAGTATGACGAGAATCTTGTCCCTGCATCGGAGAAAGTGGCGCTGCAATTTCACCAGTTCGATCTGAAGCCGGCGCAGCTCCGCTTCATATTCGTCCCGGGACAGGACTTTAGGTTCATTGGCTGAACCGGCGTTGGCAAAAGAGTCACGCATCCCGGAACCGATATTTTCTGCTTTCCGCTTGCTCATGGCGCCTCGTCGTCTTGGTCGCATAGAGTGTGAACGTACGGGGCGCAAATAAAGCCGCGATGAACGGCGGGGCCGCTCGTGCGGACCCGCGTTCGTGTCAATTCAATACGGCTGGCTCAAGCGCTTCAGGGGTGTGTCCGGGCGTCTGCTTCATACGTTGGGCCCATGCTGCATTCGCCGGATCAACAGCAGCCGTGATGACGGTGTGTGTGTTGTACTGCATATCGCTGCGGCTATGTAGTGAAGCGAAGACTATGGTTTTGGCCCGATGTGGTGCGCGAATAGACGGCTTCATTGAAGAATCGTATCCATGCACGTGGCTTGTTCGTTGATGCAGATCAACTACGACAATAGCGGGAAGTCCGCGTACTCTGAGGCTCGTTGCGTGCTAGCGGAGGCTTTGAAGCAGGGCAGCAGCGACTACAGATAACCTCGTCATCGCTGTCACTGCCCTTTGAGCGCATTGGGCGTAGAAGCGCTCGACGGGGATGGTCACGCCGATTCGGGGATAACCGACGCCACTGCCGCGACGGTGTCGTGCATTGAGCCGGTTCAAGCACGTCTGAAGGCATCCTGCCGCCGACGCTCGCGCTCGAACGGACTTGACCTGTATCAAGCCTTGGCGTCTTGGCGGCGGTACCCTGCACTGGAGCATGCAGCGAGTCAAACCGCTGCCTGGGGAATCGGAGGAGGACAGAATGCAACATGACGAGCGTTCCCGTTTTCCAGGCGGAAATATCGTGCTGTTGGCGTTCATTGCGATCGGAGGTTTTTATCTGGTCACTGAACACCGGGCGCATCTGCTTGGCTGGCTGCCCTTTCTACTCCTGCTTGCGTGTCCGCTGATGCACCTGTTCATGCATCACGGCGGCCACGGCGGCGACGCTCCCCATCCAGAAGACGAAGACAGGACCGACCGGAATCAGTCGTCGCATTTCCATCATCATTGACCGGTTATTGTCGAGGAGCCAGTCATGCACGATACCTCCGCTGCCTACGGCTTATGGCTACTCGCGGCCGTGAACTCGGCTTTTTTTATCTTCTTCGCCTTCACGTTTTATAAACCGAAGACGAAGCGGGATTGGCGCTCGCTCGGCGCGTTCTCGGCCTTTATCGTGGCGCTGTTTTCCGAAATGTATGGATTTCCGCTGACCATCTATTTGCTGTCGGGCTGGCTGCAGTCCCATTATCCGCAGGTGAACTGGTTTTCGCACGATGCGGGGCACCTCCTGGAAATGATGTTCGGCTGGAAGGTCAATCCGCATTTCGGCCCATTCCATCTGCTGAGTTTCGTGTTTATCGGCGGCGGCTTCTGGATTATTGCGTCCGGATGGCAAGTCCTCTATCGGGCTCAGCGCCGTCACACACTCGCCACGACGGGTGTCTACGCGTACGTTCGCCATCCGCAGTACGTTGGCTTCATGCTGATCATGTTCGGGTTTCTGCTGCAATGGCCAACCCTGCTCACGCTCGCCATGTTCCCGGTACTTGTCTACATGTACACGCGCCTCGCGCACTCCGAGGAGCGCGATTCGCTCGCCGAGTTTGGCCTCGCCTACCGGCGCTACATGGACGAAGTTCCGGCTTTCATTCCGAAGCTCGGCGCACATCATGGCGGTTCGACGCACGACTCTGCCAGTTGAAATCGACCGGGGCGGAACATGGATTTCAATCGGGAACACAAGATCAATTTCCTTTACGTCCTCGCGGCGATGGTCGGGGTGCTGCTGATCCAGAGCCTCGTGTCGCAACCGGATCACATCAGGACAATCCCATACAGCGAATTCCAGCAACTCGCCAGTCAGGGCAAGGTGACCGATCTCGTCGTCGGTCCGACCCGGATCACGGGAACCCTGAAGGATGCGCCGAAGGACTCGCCGCGGCATTTTTCGACTCTGCGCGTCGACCAGGCGCTTGCACAATCGTTGACAAACGAGAATGTGACTTTTTCGGGCGAACCCGAACCGGGTCCGTGGCCGACTATCCTCGGCTGGCTGATGCCGATCGTCGGCTTCGCGCTCGTCTGGATGTTCCTGATCCGGCCGATGTCGATGGGGCCAGGCATGGACGGCATGATGTCGATCGGGAAGAGCAAGGCGAGGGTCTATGTCGAAAAGGACATCAAGGTCACGTTCGCCGATGTCGCCGGTGTGGACGAAGCGAAGGACGAGTTGAAAGAGGTCGTTTCGTTCCTCCGCGATCCGCGCAGTTACGGCCGTCTGGGCGCGCGCGTGCCGAAAGGCGTGCTGCTGGTCGGCCCGCCCGGCACGGGCAAGACGCTTCTGGCACGCGCGGTCGCGGGGGAGGCGGGCGTCGCTTTCTTCTCGATATCGGGCTCCGAGTTCGTGGAGATGTTTGTTGGGGTTGGAGCGGCACGCGTGCGCGATCTGTTCGAGCAGGCGCGCAAGCACGCGCCCGCCATCGTGTTCATCGATGAACTTGACTCGCTCGGCCGGGCGCGCGGCAGTGCGTTTCCGGGCGGCGGCGGTCATGACGAGAAAGAGCAGACACTCAACCAGCTGCTGGCCGAACTCGACGGATTTGACACGTCCATTGGTGTGGTCCTTCTCGCCGCCACCAACCGGCCCGAAATCCTGGACCCGGCACTGCTGCGGGCAGGCCGCTTCGACCGGCAGGTTCTCGTCGACCGGCCGGACAAGAAGGGCCGCGCGCAGATCCTCGAAGTGCACCTGAAGAAGATTGCGCTCGCGCCCGGCGTGCCAGTCGATGACATTGCCGCACTCACCCCGGGATTTTCAGGCGCCGACCTCGCCAATCTCGTGAACGAGGCGGCGATACTTGCGACGCGCCGACATGCGGAGAATGTCTCGCTCGACGACTTCACGCAGGCTATCGAGCGGATCGTTGCCGGTCTCGAGAAGCGTAATCGTCTCCTCAACGCGCACGAGCGGGAAGTCGTGGCGCACCACGAAATGGGCCATGCGCTCGTCGCGATGACATTGCCGGGCGTCGACATGGTCCAGAAGATTTCGATTATCCCGCATGGCATTGCAGCGCTCGGTTATACGATTCAACGCCCGACCGAGGAACGTTTCCTGATGGACAGGGCCGAGCTGATGAATCGCATGGCGGTGTTGCTAGGCGGCCGGGCAGCGGAGCGACTGATATTCGCGGACGTGTCGACGGGCGCGGCCGACGATCTCGCGAAGGCGAGTGCGATCGCCCGCAGCATGGTGGTGCGATTTGGGATGGACCCGACACTGGGGCAGGTCGCATATGAACCTGAGACCACCTCGGCTCTCGGTCTGCCGAACGGATCTGAGTGGCGGCCGCGCCAGTACGGCGAACAGACGGCAGCCGCGATCGACGCCGCAGTGCGCGAGCTGATCGAGACCGCATCCGCTTGCGCCTTTTCGATCCTGCAGGCCAACCGGGGATTGCTCGAGAGCGCCGCGCGGGACCTGCTCGCAAAGGAAACGATGTCGGGCGAGGAACTGCAAGCCTTATTGAGCCAGCTTGGCGGCGGTGCAGCGTCCGCGTCGGTGCTGCGGGATGGTGGCGACGGCGCCGCCGATGCGGGACAGGACCGCTCCGGCGAGCACAGGGCGCTGACGGTTGAAGGTGGGGAGGCGCAATGAGAGCACTGATCGCACTGGTTCTCCTTGCCATCGTGCTGTTCGCGATTGTCGCGACCATTGCGAGTGCGTAAAGTGGCGTCAACCAGCACCAGCGTCTGCCGATGGATGACATCCACATGTACCGTCTGCTGCCTCGGGAGCACATCCCGCATTTCACTCGGAGCCCACGTTTAAAAAACATCGTGACAGACGCCTTCTGCCTGGATGAGCGCGACGTCGCCGCCGTCACTTCGCGTGGCGCGAATCCGATTCCCGTTCGACTGCTTCGTTGATATCCCGCTGGCTCTCTCGCGATAGCCGCAGACTCGTCCAGATCACCCACACTGGACAGGCAAGCAGAAGGACCGCGACGACAAGCGATAGCGCAGAGCCACGATAAAAGTAGAGGACGCCCACGGCCAGCACCAGCGCCAGCGCGGTGCAGAACCGTGGCGCTAACCGCTTCATGTCGATACCTCCTCTCCGACTTCGCCAAACCGTTGACGTTTGAGCAATGCAGAATTTGCGACCACGCTCAGCGACGACAGCGACATCGCAGCAGCAGCAATGATCGGATTGAGGAGTCCGAACGCGGCGACGGGAATGCCGATCGTGTTATAGACAAATGCCCAGAACAGATTCTGTTTGATCTTGCGCATCGTGGCGGTTGACAGCTCGATGGCAGTTGCGACGTCGCGTACGTCGTTGCGGATCAGGATGATGCCGCCCGTTTCCTTGGCGACGTCCGATCCCGAACCGATCGCAACGCCGATATCGGCCGTCGCCAGGGCAGGCGCATCGTTCACGCCGTCGCCGACCATCGCGACAACTTCGCCTTCGCGCTGCAGGATACGGATGTTCTCCACCTTGTCGTCGGGCAATACGTCGGCGATGACGCGATCGATGCCCACCAGCCGCGCGATCGCTTCTGCAGTGCGGCGATTGTCGCCGCTAAGCAGCACGATTTTGATGCCTCGCGCCTTTAGCGCCGATATGGCCTGAGCGGCTTCCGGCTTGACGGTGTCGGCAACCGCGATAACGCCCAGCAACTCATCGTCAGAACCGACCAGCATGGCGGTCTTGCCGTCAGCTTCCAGTTGGGCCAGCGTCGCATCGGCTGCTCCAATCGGGATCGACTGCTGCGCAAAAAGACGGCGGTTGCCTAGCCACACACGCCGCCCGTCGACCTCGCCTCGAATTCCAAGGCCGGAGAGCGCCTCGATGGCGCTCGCCTTCGGAACGAGGCGGGCGCGGTGCTCCGCCGCTCGTACGATCGCCTGACCGAGCGGGTGCTCCGAGCCCGATTCCACAGCAGCGGCGAGCGACAACAGTTCGTCTTGGTCGCGGTGCTGGCCAATCGGGACGATATCGGTCACGGTCGGCTCCCCTCGGGTGATCGTTCCCGTCTTGTCAAAAACGACGGTCGTGAGTTTCTGGGCACGCTCCAGCACTTCCGCGCCGCGAATGAGGATGCCGGCGTCCGCTCCCTTGCCCACGCCGACCATCAGGGCAGCGGGTGTCGCGACGCCGAGCGCGCACGGACAGGAGATAATCAGGACAGCAATGAACGCAAGCAGCCCCAGAGCAAACTGGCCAGCAATCGTCCAGCCGATCAGGGCGAGCAACGCGACCGCGACGACGGCGGGCACAAAATAGCCGGTCACCTGATCGGCGAGGCGCTGGATCTGGGCCGAACTCGCCTGAGCGTCTTCGACCATCCGGATGATCTGCGCCAGCGCGGTGTCGGCGCCGATCCTGGTGGCCCGGAACGTGAACGCCCCGGAACGGTTGAGCGTGCCGCCGATCACGGCAGCGCCCGGCGCTTTTTCGACGGGCATCGACTCGCCCGTGAGCATCGATTCGTCGACGCTCGACTGACCTTCTGTCACGGTGCCGTCGGTCGGGATCTTTTCGCCGGGCCGTACAACCACCTGCTCCGATACCATGATGCTCTCAGCCGGGATTTCTACCTCCTTGCCATCGCGAATAACAATGGCGACCGCCGGTTTGAGATCGAGTAGCCGGCGCACCGCCGCCGACGATTTCTTCTTGATGATTTCTTCCATGTATCGGCCGAGCAGCACGAAGGCGATGATGACGGCCGATACCTCAAAGTAGACATCACGCTCGGCCACCTTGACGGGGAGCCACGATGGGAAGAACAACACGACGACGCTATAAAAGTACGCCACCGACGTGCCGAGAGCGACGAGGAAATCCATGTTGATGTTGCGGGTGCGGATCGCATTCCACGCGCCTTTATAGAAGCTCCAGCCACCGATGAACTGCACGGGCGTGACGAGCAGGAAAAGCCAGATGCCCCAGGTGAACCACGGCAGTGCGGGGATCGGCGCCCACGTGAGGAGCGTCGCGCCGGCAGCCAGTGCGAGGAAGGCCCCGGCGCGCAGGATCGCCAGCGCGAGCACACCCGTGAGGGCGATCGCCACGCGCCGCTTCATCGCCTTCATTTCGGTTTCCGGCGACTCGAACGTGTGCAGGCAGGTCTCGCTGCAGAAATAGTATTTGCGGTTTCCGCGAACGGTCGACAGCGCGGTCGCCTTGTTCACCATCATGCCGCAGATCGGGTCCTTGGCCAGTTGCGCGCCGCTTGCCGTGGCGGGCGCCATCGACGTACCGGCTTCATCGCGCCTCGCGGGTTGATCCGGCGCGCCGGATCCCGCATACCGTGCGGGATCCGCAAGAAAGCTGTCATGGCAGCGCTGGGAACAGAACCAGTAGCGCTTGTTGTCGAAATCGTCGCTGCCAGCGGAGGTCGTCGGCCGAATCTCCATGCCGCATACGGGATCGCGTACGAACTCAGGCGAGCCCACAACCGCCGGGGACGCAGTGGGAAGTACGTCATCGTGGGCGCGTGCCATGAGGCCCCGGAAACGATGGTTCACGGATTCGGTTGGCATGCTGGCCTCGGTGATGTCGATTTGCAGTACGCGCACTGTGCGTCACGCACTTGGGCGGTTCCAGTCTGCTCCACGGTAGTACGTGGGACTTGATACCGATCAACTGAATGCAGGGATTCACTCGCGACGTGAGACAACGATCCGCTCTGCGATCGCGGGGTATCGACACGCCACGAAATGCGGGTCGCAATTCGCAGTAGCTCTCGCGACAAGCTGCATTGGTATGTGCAAAGTGCCTTACCGATTTGCCGTGGCAGCTTTGATACGGATCAGCAACTGATCGATGGGACAGTCAGGGTCCCCCGATGCTGACAACTTGTCCCGCGAGGCCGTGCAAGCTGGCCATCGAACTGCCTGTCGTCGAGCGGTCGGTGGGATCGGGATGGCCATTTCATTACGTCGCGTCTGCGCAGTTTGAGCGCCCGACAGCCATCCGGAGAGCGCCGGCGATGAACGCGACTGAGACGATCACGATGACGTTGCGCGAGGGGACCGGTTCAAGGTGATTCAGGCCGTGACCGTGGCCCGGCTCAGACCGGGCCAGGCCGCCGGCCGGCTTTGGTGTGAGCCGCTGCACCCTCACGGCGCACGGCAGCAGTTCGGTCCTCGTCGAGGGGCGCGCGGCACAGGATCGTGCAAAATACCGCATCTGGAATGCGGAGGATGGTACGTGGGCATCAACTTCGACCTGAACGACTTGCAGGCGTTTAGAGCAGTAGTGGAACTGGGAAGCTTTCGCAAGGCCGCCGAGGCGGTAAACATTTCGCAACCGGCCCTGAGCCGCCGGATCGACAAGCTCGAAGAGGCGCTCGGCGTGCGTCTGTTCGAGCGCACCACGCGCAGCGTCACGCTCACCACCGTCGGTCGCGTCTTCGCGCCTAGTGCCGAACAGCTGCTCGATGACCTCGACGTCGCGTTGCTCGGCATACGAGATGTGTCTTCGAGCAGATTGGGGCATGTGACCATCGCGTGCGTACCTTCGGTTGCCTACTACTTCCTGCCAGGCGCCGTCGCGAGCTATCATCGCCGCTTTCCGCGGATCAGGGTCAAGATTCTGGATTCCAGCGCCAACGACGTCCTTGCCGCGGTGATCAGCGGAGAGGCTGACTTTGGCGTGAGCTTTATGGGGAGCCAGGAACCCGACGTCGAGTTCAAGATGCTGCTGCAGGAGCGCTTCGTCGCCGCTTGCCGCCGCGACCACCCGCTCGCACGCAAGAAACGCGTGACCTGGAACGAGCTTTACGAGCACGAATATGTTTCGGTGGACAAGACTTCCGGCAACCGGCTGCTGCTCGACCAGGCGCTCGGGGCTGTGTCGCCGCGTATGCCGAGCGTCTGCGAGACCCGCCACGTCACAACCATGCTTGGTCTCGTCGAGGCGGGCCTCGGTGTCGCCGCAGTGCCGTCGATGGCGATGCCGGGACGCAATCATCATATTCTCACGAGCGTACCGCTTGTCGAACCGGTGGTGAAGCGGCGCGTGGGTATCGTGAGGCGTCGCGGGCGACCGCTGACACCGGCCGCCCAGGAGTTCCACAAAACGATTGTCGAGATGAGGCACGGCGCCGCCGCCAGTGGCGACACGTCGGACGACGATGCGTCGCTGAAAAAGCGGCCAGGCAGGAAGACTTCATCGTGAGGTTAGTCAGACTGCTTCGCATGCTCTACGTGCAGGTTGTGCTGGCCATGGTGCTCGGTATGGCAGTCGGCCACTTCTTACCGCAAGCGGGCACGCTGCTAAAACCCTTGAGCGATGGGTTCGTTGGCCTCGTGCGGATGATGATCACGCCGATCGTCTTCTGCA
The DNA here is from genome assembly GCF_000020045.1 of Paraburkholderia phymatum STM815. GTDB lineage: Bacteria > Pseudomonadota > Gammaproteobacteria > Burkholderiales > Burkholderiaceae > Paraburkholderia > Paraburkholderia phymatum. The sequence goes on from NC_010625.1 coordinate 548,851, forward strand.
CGATCGTCTCGGGGATCACGTCGCTCGCGAGCGGAAAGGCGATTGGCCGCACGATTGTTCAGGCGCTTGCGCTCTTTTATCTTCTGACAGCCGCGGCGCTTGCGCTCGGGCTCATCTCGGCCTTCGTGCTGCGACCCGGCGAAGGTATGCACATCGACGCGGGCCATCTCGACGTGAGCGTCCTCGCGCAATATGCGAAGGACCCGCATCCGCGCGGCGTTGTGGCGTTCGCGTTGAGCCTCATCCCCGAGACGGTGCTCGGTGCCTTCGACAAGGGCGAGGTGCTGCCAGTGCTGCTGCTTTCGCTGCTTTTCGGGTTTTCGCTAAATTGCCATCCGAAGGTGGGCAAGCCGGTGCTCGCGCTCATCGACGGCATCGCTCAGACGCTGTTCCGCATCCTCGCCATGATCATGCGACTCGCTCCCCTGGGCGCATTCGGCGCGATGGCTTTCACCGTGGGCCGCTTCGGAATCCGCTCAGTCGGCTCGCTTGGTATGTTGATGGTGTCGTTTTACGTGGCGTGCGCGCTGTTCATCGCGCTCATTCTCGCTCCGCTGGCGCGCCTGCACGGTTTCGCGCTTTGGCGGCTCCTGCGCTACATGCGCGAGGAGTTGCTCATTGTTCTGGCGACGTCGTCGACGGAGCCAGTCCTGCCGCGCCTGATCGCAAAGCTGGAGGCGCTCGGCTGCGACAAGGGAGTAGTGGGGCTCGTGTTGCCCGCGGGCTATTCGTTCAATCTCGACGGGACCGCGATCTATCTGACGCTCGCGTCGATGTTCATTGCGCAGGCATGCGACGTGCCGCTATCCGCTCCGCAGATCGCCACGATGCTCGCAGTCATGCTGCTCACGTCGAAGGGCGCGGCCGGCGTGTCGGGCAGCGGCCTCGTCGCGCTCGTCGCGACGCTGACGGTGATTCCCGATCTGCCCGTCGCCGGGGTGGCGCTGCTGGTGGGCATCGACCGCTTCATGTCCGAGGCTCGCGCGTTGACGAGCGTGATCAGCAACGCGTGCGCAGTGATCTTCGTTTCGATGTGGGAAGGAAGTTGCGATCGCACGCGTCTCGCGTGGATGCTCGGGGCAGGCGCGCCAGGCGGCGCGGAAGGTGCGGAAGAGCCCGTGCAGAATGCCCCGAGAAGGTGAGATGAAGGCTGCCTGAGGCCAGCCTTCCTTGATGTCTGTCTCAGTGAGCGGAGATGCTGTCGAGCCCGGTCGATTTCACTTCCGCTTGTACGCCAGGTGACGCGAGATAGTCGAGCAGGGCTTTCGCTTCCTTCGGATGCTGCGCACTGACGGGAATGCCGGCGGCGAAACGCGTGACGGACTGCAGAGACTCAGGAATCTTTCCGACGAAGGCCGCGCCCTTGACGGGCAACAATTCGCTCACCTGCTGGAAGCCGATTTCGTAGTCGCCGTTTGCCACCACGGAGGCGACGGGGATCCGCGGGATCATCTTCGCTTTCGACTTGACCTGCTCCTCGATGCCGAGTTTCCGGAACAACTCGCGCTCGATGTAGACGCCGCTCGCGCTGTCCGAATACGCAATCGACTTCGCATGCAGCAGCGTCTGCCGGAGCCCGTCTGCCGAGCTGATATCGGGTTTAGCCGCGCCTTCACGCACGACCATGCCGATTCGCGAATCGGCCAGATCGACCCGCGATCCGGGAATTACCTTGCCCTCCTTGATCAACTCGTCAAGTGCATAGCCAACCATGATGACGGCGTCCGCGGGCTCGCCCCGCGCGAGCCTGTTGGGGATCGCTTCAGGCGATTTGCCCATCGACGGACCCAGCGCGGTGTCAAGCGTGTTGCCCGTCTCGGATGCAAACCTGGGGCCGAGCACCTTATACGCCGCGGTGAAGCCGCCCGAACTCATGACATGCAGGTCGGCGGCTTGCACGTTGGCGGCAGCCGCCGAGGTGGCCACGAGCGCCGTCGCGCATAGTTTAAGAAGCAGATTTTTCATGATCGAAGTCGTGTCAGATAGCAGGGAATAGATGCTCGTGCAATGACATGCGCGTTAGTGCGCCGGCGTCAGCGTAGCCGCGCGCCTACGATAGAGTGCGAACGTCGCACAAAGCGCGCACGCTGCGGCGAAGCTCATCCAGTAGCCAGGTGCGGCCTTGTCGCCAGTCATGTGAATGAGCGCTGTCGAAATCGCCGGCGTAAATCCCCCGAACACCGCCGTCGCGAGGCTATAGGCGAGCGAGAAGCCCGCCACACGTACCTGAACCGGCATTACTTCCGTGAGCGCGACGACCATTGCGCCGTTATAGATGCCGTACATGAACGAGAGCCATAGGAGCGCGAGCAGCATGTTGAGGAAGCTCGGTGCGTGCGCGAGCAGCGACAGCGCCGGGTAGGCGGTGGCGATGGCAAGTAACGTCATGCCGACGAGAAGGGGCCGGCGGCCGATCTTGTCGGAGAGCGCTCCACCGACCGGGAGCCACACGAAGTTCGACAGGGCGACACACAGGGTCACGAGCAAACTGTCCGCAGTGCTCAAATGCAGGACCGTCTTGCCGAAGGTCGGCGCGTAGACCGTGATGAGATAGAAGCTCGCGGTGGTCATTGCGACCAGCATCATGCCGGCGATCACGACGGGCCAGTTTTGGACCAGCGTGCGGAACACTTCGTTCATGCTCGGGCGATGCTGGCGCGCCTTGAATTCCTGCGTTTCTTCGAGATTGCGCCGCAGCATGAAGATGAACGGCACGATCATGCAGCCGACGAAGAACGGAACTCGCCATCCCCACGCCGCAATGGCCGTGGCGTTCAGCCATTGGTTGAGCGCGAAGCCAAGGGCCGCAGCCACGACGATCGCTACCTGCTGGCTCGCGGACTGCCAGCTCGTGAAGAAGCCTTTACGGCCGGGCGTAGCCATTTCGGCGAGATACACCGACACGCCCCCCAGTTCCGCGCCTGCCGAGAAGCCCTGCAGCAGCCGGCCGATGAGCACCAGCACTGGCGCCAGAAGGCCAATGCTCGTGTAGCCCGGCACGAACGCGATGAGGATGGTGCCGCTTGCCATGATGGAAAGCGTGACGATGAGACCCTTGCGGCGGCCCACGTCGTCGATGTACGCCCCGAGCACTATTGCGCCCAGAGGCCGCATGAGAAAACCCGCGCCGAAAACAGCGAACGTCATCATCAACGACGCGAATTCACTCCCGGCGGGAAAGAAGACGTTGGCGATTTGTGTGGCATAGAAGCCGAACAGAAAAAAGTCGAACTGCTCCAGAAAGTTTCCGGCCGTTACCCGGAAGACCGCTGCGGCCTTTGATCGTCCCGTTGAAAGCGTAGAGTGTGAGGGGTGCATCGATGTCTCCTGAAATTCCGAAATATGCGGCCATCCGCACTTTGTCATTTCGCATATGGTGGCGCGTGGCCGCCGAAACGATAAGTGCAATTTTCTGAACGATTGATGTCTTACCGTTATCAATTCGCATTACCTTCGACTCCGCCGTGCGCTATGGTTCAACCAGCGGGTTGAACAGCGCCCGGCGGCGCTTCAGATGCGAGCCATCAGGCCACGAAGCGGCACTGTGAAGCGGGCGTACGCGTGTCCATATTGCGGCCACGGTTGAGGTGATCGTCGATTTCCGCCGCACAGCCGAGCATGCGCGGGTACAGAAAGATCGTGAACGCTGCCGTTTCGAGATCTGCCTCGGTGATGTCGCCGCGTCTAAGCGGCTGCCAGAGCATCTTCAGAAGCAGCGCGGCGATCACGGCATCCACGTTGACGCAGTAGACGGTGCGCGAGACGCCCGCGTCGAACAATGCCTGTACCAGCGCACGGTAGTACGCATGAAACGCGTTGTACTCGCCGCGTCTCTCGTAAAGGCCGGCGATGAACACCTCGCGTGGATCGTGATTGATCGGCTTGTCCTTGAACACCGGGTGATTCACGCCCGGCAGCTTGGCGATGTCGAGGCTGCCCGCATGCTTCTGACGGGCCTTGTACTGTGCGTAGCGCTCGACGGAACGCCGTGCGAGCGCGTCGAGGTCGACGCCGTGTTGCGCGTTGGCAGGATCGTCGAGGCCGCTGTCGCGAAATGCGTCATTGAGAAACGCGATACCTTCATAGCCGTTGCCGCCGTGCGTATAGCCAGTGTGCGTGAGAAAACCCGTCAGCGCCTTGTTCAGTTGCACGCGTTCGGGCGATTCGGGGCCGTCAGCGGATACCGCGCCCTTCGCGCCCTGCGCCGAGATCGCGCCGGGTCCGTTCGTGAGCAGCAATCCCGTCAGCGTGCTGAGTGCGAACAGGTCGTCGTCGGATGGCTTCAGGCCGAGCAGCGCGGCAAACGCGGTTTCCGTCAACGAACGCTCGCCGAGCAATGCTTCCGTGGAGAGGCCGCAGAAGCTGTCAGGATGGTGGCGGGACGCGTCCGCCGAGGCGCCGATTAGCGTGCCGAAGAGCGTCGTCCACCACGGCAGGTTCTCCGCCGTCAGACGCGAGATGCGCTTGCGCATGAGCGGGCCCCAGGCGAGTGTCGTCGTGATCGCCGCGAGCACGGCGTCCGCGCGCGGATGCCCCGGGCCGTTGGCAATCCACCGCACGAATGCCGAACTCACGCCGCGTGCAGCGAGCCCGTCGAGCATCGCTTTCGCCTTGGGGTCGGGTGCGTCGGAGAAGAGTGCCGCGCTGCCTTTCGTGTCGATCGCGTCGACGTCGAAATCGCGATCGAATGCGTTCGCGAGTTTTGCTGCGGAGAACCGGTCGATCATCAGCCTGGCTGCTTCGCGCGCCGCGAGCTGGCGGTTCGGCCCGACAATCGCGGCGGCGGCGGCGAGCACGGCGTTGGGTGCATTGCCCGCTTCCCGCGCCGCTTGCGCCGCCGCCAGTTCAGGCGTGCCATACAGGTTCACTGCCGCGCCGACCGCGACGTCGATGAGCTTCTCGTCGTTTGCGCCGCCGAACTCGTGCAACAGTGCGAGGCACACGTTCGCTTCGAAGGAATGCGTCGCCGCTTCGAGCATCGACACGCCGTGCAGGCTGCTGACCTGAGACTTCGCATCCATCTGCGAGGCGCCCGAGGCGTCTTTCAACGGCTGCCGCGGCGGGATCGCGCCGATCTGGTCATTCACCCGCGCAACCTGCTCGTCATAAGGTGCTACTGCTTTCACAACTGCAAGCGCCAGATCGTCGGGCAGATCGAGCCCCTGATCCGAGCCGAACCACGGCTTGAGCGCGAGGCTGCCTTCGGGCTCGAAGTCGGGCATCGTTGCATTCGCGCGCATCACCGCCGTGAGCGCGGCAGGGATATGGGCGATGTTCGTCACCACCGCGCCCTTCGCCGAGCAGCACGGATCGTCGGGCGTGAAGAGCCGTTCGACGCCGAACTTCTCCTTGAACCAGCGTTCCTTCGCGAGCGCATCGTCGGCGCCGCCCGACATCGCGCCCGCATGTCCGACTGCGCGCGTGAGACGGCTTTTCCAGCGGCCCACTACGCACGCTACCACGGGCTTGTTGAAGTGCGCGTCGGCTTCGTAGTATCCGCCGGGCTCGCAGTACAGCACGGCCGCCTTGCTGCGCGCGTCGTTGGCAAGGGCAAAGGCGAATTCTGGCGCGGCATAGTGGATGTAGACATCCTTTCCGCTGGAAATGACGGTCGATGTCCCCCAGCCGCTCATGCGCAGGTACTGTGCGATCGTGGTGCTGAAGCCACCGGAGTTCGAGAAGATCGCGACCGACCCCTGGCGCAGTGTGGCGCCCGGATCGTCACCGCCGATCCGCACGCGCTGCCATGAGTCCGCGACGCCCAGCCCGTTTGCGCCGAAGATATCGATGCCCGCCTGCTGTCCCATCGCGCGGATCTCACGCGCGTCGTGCACGGCAATCTTCTCCGTAATGATGAAGATCTTGCGCAGATCCGGATTCACGCGGATCAACTCGGCCACGCCGTCGCGCGCCGCGGAAGGCGGCAGATAGACGACGCCGCAGTTGAACCGATGCCCGGCTTCCAGACCCTCTCGCACATTGTTGAAGACAGGAATGTCGCCCGCGGGCGTTGCGAGCACCTGTCCGCCTTTGCCGGGCGCCGTGCCGAACACCACATTCGCGCCCGAGAAGGCGTGACTCACCGGCGTCACATCGGACGACTCGCCACCAAGGATATTGAGCACGCAGACGCGATCTTCGCGGGTAGCGATGTCCGCCAGCGACTGTATCCCGACGAAGTATTTGAAGTGGCTGTTGCCTTGCTTGTGCATGTCGATCTCCTCAGGCCGATGCCATTTGCGATTGAGCGTCGCGCGCGCCGATGCGCGCCGCGACCTGCGAGCGTCCACCCGATTGCATCCATGCATCGGCCCTACGTGCGTACTGGATCACTTCGCTGATGTCGGAATCGAAACCGAAGAGGCGGTAAGGCAGGCCGAGCGAATCGCAGGTGTCGCGCAATGCGGACATGCCACGTACCAGGTTGGGACCGCCGCGCCCGAGAACGACGTAGAGCGGCGTCGGACCATGCTCGCTGAAGTGCTCGCGTAGCGCATCGGCCATCGCGCGCAGGGTTTCGTAAATATCGGTGTTGTTGGACTTGCCGCCGATGATGAAGAGCACGTTGGACTGCTTAAGCCAGTGCCGGAAGCAGATGCGCGCCACTTCCTTCATCTTTTCGTATGGCGGATTGCCGCCGAAGTCCGACGAGATGATGGCGGCGTCGCCCAGCATTTCCGTGACGAGCGAATTCGCGCCACCTCCGAACGTGGGCGCGAGGATGGTGCCGCGCTCGTTGATCACGTAGACATCGCTTTGTCCCTGGTGCGTGCGAAGCTGGTTGATTTCCTGCTCGAAATCCGAGTAGTCAGCAGCGAAGAGATGGGGCGGGAGACCGAGCCGGGAGAAACGCGGATCGTCGCGATCGAATCCGCACTTGAAGTCGCAGGCCACCGGCGTGAGACGCCCCTTTTTATCTTCGCGCATGCGGATCGGGTTGAGTTCGAGCGTCGTCATGCCGAAATCATGGAAGAGCTCCCAGAGCTTCGGCAACTGCTGGACGAGTGGCGAGATGATTTCACGCGGCGCGCCGATCTCGCTCAGCGCATTCGCGACGACGAACGCCTTCAGTCCCGTCAGCGCATCGAACGGCACCATCGCGACGTGCTGTGGATCGACCTCCTCGATGTCCATTCCGCCCATGTGCGACAGCGTCATGGTGGGCGCGCGAAAACGCGTCGAATCGGTGATCGAAAAATAGACTTCGTGTTTGGCGGGTACACCCGCTTCGAATGTCACGCCATTCGCCTTGGCCCTCACATGACCAACAACGTGCTCCGCGAAGTAGAGCCGTTCTTTTTCCGCGAGCGCAGTCTTGAGATCCGTTGCGCGGCCGAGCAGGCCGGCTTTGCCTTTCTTGCCTACACCGCCCTTGAACACCGGCTTGATAAATATCTGACCGTGCCCGTCGATGAGCGACTTGATCTCTTCCTCGCTGGCGCCAGGGCCCAGCACTTCGCTGGACGGAAAGCCGACAAATTGCAGCAGGCGTGCGCCGTGCAACATTCCAGTGATCTGCATGTGAAGTGTCTCCTGAAATTCAAAGAAATGACGAATGAAGCAGGTACTCGGTATTCGTTCAGCTCGCTGCGGCAGGCGCGAGTCGCTCCGCTGCCGTAGACGCGCTCGAAAGCGGCGGCAGGATTCACATAGCGAGGTGGATCAGGCGAGACGTGCGTCGGCGACGGTAGGCGGCGCCCTTTATCGGGGCTCGCACTTGGATGCGGCGAAGCGCTGGTCTGCGCTTCGCGCCTGTCTCCGATGCGTTCTCAGTCGATGCGTTTTATGAACGTCTTGAGCATCGATATTTGCTCAAGACGCCTTAAACGATAAGTGCAATTTTATGAAGCATTGATGTTCAAATGTTATCAATGCCGGAACGGGATGCAGCGCAGTGGTGCAAAAGCGAGGGAAACGCTCAGGCGAGCGATGCCGACTGCCCGGCAGTGCCGCCCCGGCGATACAGCGCGAGAGTCGCGACGAGCCCGCATGCAGCGGCGAAACTCAGCCAGTAGCCGGGCGCGGCCTTGTCGCCCGTCATTTCGATGAGATACGTCGATACGGCCGGCGTGAAGCCGCCGAAAACCGCTGTGGCGAGGCTGAATGCGAGAGAGAAACCGGCCACGCGGACCTCGGCGGGCATCACTTCGGTGAGCGCGGCGACCATTGCGCCGTTGTACATGCCGAAGAAGAACGAGAGCCACAGCAGCACAATGAGCATGCGGCCGAAGCTCGGCGCCGATGACAGCCAGAAGAGCGCCGGATACGACGTGCAAATGGCGAGCACGGTGATGGCAACGAGAATCGGCTTGCGCCCGATGCGGTCCGAGAGCGCGCCTCCGACGGGCAGCCAGAAGAAGTTCGACAGGCCCACGCAGAGCGTGACGATCAGGCTGTCCGCTGTGGTGAGCTTCAGAACGGTTTTGCCGAAGGTCGGCGTGTAGACCGTGATCAGGTAGAACGAGGTAGTGGTCATGGCGACGAGCAGCATGCCCGCGAGCACCGTCCGCCAGTTTTGCAGCATCGCGGCGAACACTTGCCGTGCGCGCGGATGGTGCGTACGCGCCTTGAACTCATCGGTTTCCTGCAGCGTGCTTCGCAGCAGGAAGATAACGGGCACGATCGCACAACCGACGAAGAACGGAATGCGCCATCCCCATGCGCCAATTTCGCTTGCCGTCATCAGATGATTGAGCAGATAGCCGAGGGCAGCCGCGACCACGATTGCGACCTGCTGACTCGCGGATTGCCAGCTCGTATAGAAGCCCTTGTGCCCTGGCGTCGCCATCTCCGCGAGATAGACAGAGACGCCCCCTAGCTCGGCGCCTGCGGAAAAGCCTTGCAGCAGGCGCCCGAGCAGCACGAGGGCAGGCGCCAGCAGTCCGATCGTCGCGTATCCGGGCACACACGCGATCAGGATCGTGCCGCTCGCCATGATCGAAAGGGTCACGATCAGCCCTTTGCGGCGGCCCACTTCGTCGATGTACGCGCCCAGCACGATCGCGCCGAGCGGACGCATCAGGAAACCCGCGCCGAACACTGCAAAGGTGAGCATCAGCGATGCGAACTCGCTCGTCGACGGAAAGAAGACGCGCGCGATCGAGGTCGCATAGAAGCCGAAAAGAAAGAAGTCGAACTGTTCCAGAAAATTGCCGCTGGTCACGCGCAGGACTGCGCCAAACTTCGACGTTCGACCGTGCGGCTTAGCTTCGGCGCTGAGCGATGAGGAATGCATGTGTTGTCTCCATGAATATGTTTTGCGAACGCGGCGGCCCATCGAAGGTTGCGCCGAGGACCGCCGTCAGTCCGAGCCGGGTTGCGGGCGGCCGACCTGTCGCTGTTCGATTGATGACTTGAGAAGCGCCGCACAGCGATAGATCCCGTGGGCGAATTTTCCATAGGGCAGCGTCGCGAAGAGCGCCATCACGACGCCGAGGTGGAGGGCGAGGAGCAAGGCCATCGCGGCGGTGTCGCGCCACGCGAGGAGCGCGAGGCCCGAGGCGCTGGTCAGCAGCAGCAGCGCGATGAATCCGCGGTCCATCGGACGCTGCTTCGGATCGCCCCGGTTGGGGTCGCGACGCAGGTTGAGCCAGAGCAGGCCGGCGGGTCCGGCGAGCAAACCGATTCCCCCTGTCGTGCCGAGCAGCACGGGCAGGCTGAGCAGCCTATAAGGCGCGTGCAGGCCGAGCGCATAGTGATAGAAAGTGGCCACCACGGTGGCGGCGAAGCACAACATGAAGCCATAGAAAGTCAAATGATGGAAACGCCGCCGCGCGAGCGTGAAGGCGTCGTCCGACTCGTTGCAGCCGTCGCCATGACCTCCGTCCAGATACGTCAGGGCGAGCGCGTGCTTCGCGGCCTCGGTGATGGCCGGCGCGCTCGCCGTTCCCGCTGACACGTGACGCCAGAAGCGCGACACGCCGACGCCGAGCGCGAGCATTGCGAAGCCGAAGACCGCGCCGAACATCGCCGCGAGCAGGTTATGCGGGAAAACCGCGTAGAAATTGCTACCCCATTTGCCCGCGACCAGCGAACCCTTCAAGCCGATGCCAAGCATCAGGAAGAGGGCAAGCCCGAACGCTAGCGCAAGCGCGACGGTCAATCCATTGCGCTTGTATAGCGCGCCCATTGGAGCGGGCCACGCGTATTCGGCATAGGTTTCCAGGCGGACTTTCGCCATCGCCCGCGGCACGTTCACAGCGAATTCGTGTGGCGGCGCGTACTGGCATGCGTGATAGCACGCGCCGCAGTTGTGGCACAGGTTCGCGAGGTAATTGACGTCTGCCTTGGCGAATTCGAGGCGTCGAGTCATCGCGGGAAAGACCGCGCAGAATCCTTCGCAGTAACGGCATGCATTGCAGATCTGCATCTGCCGCGCGACTTCTGTTTCGTTTTGCGTAAGAGGCAGCACGCGGATTATCGACGCCGCGGACTCGCCCGAGGCGGTATGGCGAGCGATAACGGAAGGCGAGGCAAGTTCTCGCGCCTCGCGCACAAGTGCTTCAAGCTTCTGCACGTTGAACTCCAGTGTGATGAGTCGCCGCCATCGCAGCCCGGGTGCCGGCAATGCGTCCGAATGCGGTGCCGATCGACATGCCGACGCCCGCCGTATAACCCTTGCCTAGCACATTGCCGGCCATCATTTCTCCAGCTACGAAAAGGTTTTCGCTTGGGCGCCCGTCGAAGTGCACCTGGGCGTGGTCATTCACCTTCAGTCCCAGGTATGTGAACGTGATGCCCGGCCGCAACGCATAGCCAAAGAAGGGCGGGGTATCGATCGGCCGCGCCCAGTGGGTTTTGGCTGGCGTGAGGCCTTCGGTGCGGCAGTCATCGAGCGCCGTGTGATCGAAGGTGCCGGCGCGGCAAGCGGCGTTGTACGCGCGAATCGTCTCGACGAAGGTCGCCTCGGGCAGTTGCAGTTGACGCGCCAGTTCATGCAGCGAGTTGGCTTTCGTGCCTGGGAAGACGGGAGGCATGAAACGGCCGATGGCCTTCGCGTCGATGATCGAATAGCCGATCTGGCCGGGTTGCTGTGCGACGAGCCGTCCCCAGATCGCATAGCGCTTCGGCCAGAAGTCTTCGCCTTCGTCGTAAAAGCGGCGTGCGTCGCGATTGACGACCACCCCAAGCGATACGCAGTCGATGCGAGTGCAGATGCCGCCGTCATAGAGCGGCGCGCGGGCATCGATGGCGACGCAGTGCGACTGCGACGGATCGCCAATCGCATCCGCGCCCGAGTCGATTATGTGCTTGAGGAGCACGCCCTGATTGAAGCGCGTGCCGCGAATGAGGAAGTTGTCGGCGGGCCATTCGCCGCGTTCGTTTTGTCCCCACGCTTCTCGCAGCCATTCGCGATTCGATTCGAATCCGCCAGCCGCGAGCACGCAGGCGCGTGCCTCGAAGCGTAGCCCGCCGCTGCGCGCCGCGATGAATCGGTCGGCATCGAGTTCGACTGCGTCGACAGGCGTGTCGTAGCGGATCTGCACCCCGAGCGCTTCGGCGCTGCGGTAGTAGGCGTTCACCAGTGCCTTCCCGCCCCCCATGAAGAACGCGTTGGTGCGCGCGACATGCAGCGCGCCGGAAAGCGGCGGCTGAAAGCGCACGCCGTGCTTGCGCATCCACGGACGGCAAGTCGATGATGCGCGGATCACGAGTCGCGCGAGCGCCTCATTCGTGATGCCGCCCGTCACCTTGAGCAGATCTTGCCAATATTCCTCTTCGGGATAAGCGTCGACCAGCACGTCTTGCGGTGCGTCGTGCATGCAGCGCAGATTGCGAGTGTGCTGGGAATTTCCGCCGCGCCATTCGCGCGGTGCCGATTCGAGAAGCAGGACCGAGGCGCCGGCTTCTCGCGCCATTAAAGCGGCGCACAGTGCGGCATTGCCTCCGCCGATTACAAGAACGTCGACCATCTGGTTGTCTCCTTTGAGACAACTATAAGAAGCAGCGGTCGGCGCCGCCATCAGGGAGGCGGCAACGGGTCTTCAGGTTTCGTGAAGGGTGGATTAACGAAGCGCGGCGCCAGGCCAGCGGCCCGCATTGACGGTGTCGCGTGCAACGTCGGCCAGCACGACGCGTGCGGCAAGCCCTGCGGGCGACAGCTCGTCGTCGGAGACGCTCGCAATCAGGTTTGGCCTCGTCGCGTATGCCTCGACGAGCGGGACGCTCGCCAGAGACCCGTTCTCCGCTCGTGCGAGCGCCGCTCCCGGCTGGATCGTCGCTCCGAGCCCCCCGCGCACGGCGTCCATGAGCATGGCGAGACCATCGACCTCGGCGGCGATACAAGGGACGTAGCCCGCGCGCTTGAATGCGGCATCGAGCAGTGCGCGCAGGCCGTGCGGGCCACTAGGCAGGATCAGCGGAAGCGCGCCCAGCTTCGCGATTGACGTCCGAGATCGCCCGGGCATGCCGGGCAGGGTCGAGTCCCCGATCACAAACAGGCGTTCGTCGAGCAAGGGCATGACACTCCAGCGTTGCGCGGGCACTTCATGGAACAGGATGGCCAGATCGATTTGCCGCGCGCCGAGCATCGCGCCCAGATAGCCAGAGAGGCTTTCGACCATGCGCAGCCGTACATCCGGATAGCGCTCGCGCATCGCTTGCATGAACGCGAGACCGAGCACCCCCGTCGTGCTCGGTGCGAGACCTACGCTGACATGGCCCGAAAGGCGAGCCTGACGCGCGGCGAGCGCTGCATCGTCGATATGGCGAAGTGCAAGTTGCGCCTGGCGCCAGAATGCAAGACCTGCATCGGTAGGTACGACCCCGCTCGAGGTTCGCTGCAGCAGACGCGTCGAGAGCTCGCTTTCAAGCCTGCTGATCTGCTGGCTAAGGGCGGACGTCACGACGCCCAACTCAAGCGCTGCCTTACCCATGCTGCCGTGTTCGACGACGCTGACGAAATATCGTAACTGTCTGAGTTCCATTGGAAAGTCTATGAGTTGGCGGTTACGGATATGGCGGTAAGAGCGTCGCACCCGGGAATCTTAACGGTCTCCTGACAGGATTGCGTCCTGACATCGCGTTCGATAAACACATGTCCGCACCACGTTCAACGCGCGCCACCAAACAACTGCACGACTGTCTCGCGCAGCCACCGGTTGCCCGCTTCGTGGTGATACCTGGCGTGCCAATGCTGCCGCACGGCAAAGCCGTCCACGGGAAACGGACACGGATGAACCGACAGTTCATTGACCTGAGCGAGCGTCTGACCGATGTGTCGCGGCAGCGTAGCAATCAGGTCGGTCGTCCGGATGATTGCACCGAGCCCCAGAAATCCCGGCAGTTCCAGCACGACGTCGCGCTGAATCTGCTCCCGCAAGAGCGCCTGCTCCAGCAACTGGGCGCCTGTCCCCGCCGTGATCGCGACATGTCCTTCTGCGCGATACTGCTTCACCCCGAACCGGGCCCGCACACGCGGATGATGCGGATTCGCCAGGCACACCCAGTCCTGTGTGTACAACTGCTGCTGGTAAATGCCGCCGCCTAGCCACGGCACATGGCCGATGGCCAGATCAGCCTCGCCGGATTCGAGCGCCCGCTCCGTGTTGCCGTCTATCGTCGCCGCCTCGAGGCGAATGCCGGGTGCCTGCGCACGTATGTGCGCCAGCATGCGGGGAAGCAGCGTGATGTGACTCGCATCCGTCATGCAAATGCGAAAGCGGCGTTTTGCCGTAGTCGGATCGAAGGCGATTTCCCACGCCGCGAACCGCCGCAGCGATTCCAGAATCTCGCGGCACGGCCCGATCAGCGCGTCCGCCTGCGGCGTCGGCGCCATGCCGCCGGGTGTGCGGATGAAGAGCGGGTCCTGCAGAAATTCACGCAGCCGCCCCAGCCAGATGCTGACGGTCGGCTGGCTTTGTCCAAGTTGCTCCGCCACGCGAGTCACGCTGCGGACGTCATAGAGCAGGTCGAAAAGCTGCAACAGCTTCAGATCGGGCAGTTCGGTCGGGATCATGGCCATTATTACGTGTTGCAATGACGTCATTGTAGTCATTGCATTGCCATGATGAACGTCGACTTTTATCGTTGCGTCACCCCATCGACTTTGCATGGGGCCAGGGTAAGTGCACAAGCGCTTACCTTGACCGACAGGAGACGCCAATGAAGATCGCAATTCTGGGGGCCGGTGCGCTGGGCTGCGCTATCGGTTCCACACTGACTCAAGGTGGCCACGAGACCTGGTTGATCGACCGGTCGGCTGCACATGTCGAGGCGATGCGCCGCGACGGCCTGCTGGTCGACGATGCCGACGGTTCCCACCGCGTCGCCGTCCGCGCGGCGACGCACGCCGCTGAAGTCGGGGCGGTGGATCTGGTTATTGTGCTGGTCAAGTCGTTTCACACGGATTCGGCGATGCGCGGCGCACTCGATCTCCTCGGACCCGGCACCCTCGTGCTGTCGTTGCAGAACGGCCTCGGCCACGAAGACGTGCTAAGCGACATCGTGGGCCGTGAGCGTGTGCTCGCCGGCAAGACCTATGTCGGCGGGGTGCTGCGGGCGCCGGGCCATATCCAGCGCGGTGTGGCGGGGAAGTTCACCTACATCGGCGAGCTGGATGGCCAGCTCACCGACCGGGTGCAGGCAATCGCCGGCGCATTCAATGCGGCGGGCCTCGCGACCACGGTTAGCGACAACATAGTCGGCACGATGTGGGACAAGTTGCTGATCAATGTCGCGACGGGCGCGCTGACGGGCATCACGCGTCTCACGTATGGGCAACTGTACGAAGAACCCGTTCTCAAGGCGACCGCGCTGGCAGCCGTGGCCGAGGCGATGGCGGCTGCCGAGGCAGCCGGCGTCAGTCTGTCGATGACCGATGCGGAACAGGCCTGGACACTCGCATCCGAAGGACTCTCGCCCGCATTCAAGACGTCGATGCTGCAGAGCCTGGAGAAAGGGTCTGTCACGGAGATTGACTTCATCAACGGGGCGGTCGTGCGCTGGGGTGAACGGCTGGGTGTTCCGACGCCCGTCAACGCGACACTCGTCGCATGCATCAAGGGCATCGAGCGGGCGATGGCTGACCGGCAACGCGAAGGAGCGACGGCATGAGCGGCACGAGAGCGTATCTGGAGCACGTGGCGATCCGGGTAAAGGACATCCACTGGCACGTTCGTTTCTTCGAAGAGGTCCTTGGCATGACCATGCGCGAGGTCGACGGCACCCGAGAAGCGCCGCGCCAGTACTGGACGCTCGGCGGACTGCAATTCATCCACGATCCACGTTATGACGGTCCGGAAGGCCGGCTCGCGCATCTGGGCGTGATGTGCGAAGACCTGGAGGCCGCGATCGCTGACGCGCAGCCGTTCGGCGTCACCGAAATGCCGCAGGGGCGCAACTGGCTGCGCCTGCCGGACGGCCTCGCGGTCGAACTGATTCAGGCGAAACCCGCCGCATGCGTCGCGCAGGCGCTGGCAATCAACCCACGCGCGGAGGCGTGACCATGACGATCATCGAGAAATACTGGGACGACGCCCGCGAAGGCGACGAATGCGTGAGTCCAACCTACACGGTCACGAAACAACGCATCCTGGCCTACGCCGACCTCACGGGCGATCACACGCCGGTGCACGTCGACGAGGAATACGCGAACGCCAGCCACTTCGGCTCGATCGTCGCGCACGGTCTGTTCGGTCTGTCGATTGCAGATGGTCTCAAGACGCAGAGCGAATACCGATTCCTGCCCGGCATGTCGCTCGGTTGGACATGGGACTTCCTGCTGCCGATCAAGGTCAATGACGTACTGCACGTGAAGTTCCGCGTGGGTGCGATGCGTGCGAGCAAGAGCCGTCCGGACTGGGGCATTGTCGTGCTGCCGTCCGAACTGATCAATCAGGACGGCCAGGTCGTCCAGCGCGGCGAACACCGCCTGATGGTCCCGCGCCGTCCGGGAGCGTACTGATGCAAGCCCGCCCACTCGAAGGTATTCGCGTCGTCGACTACAGCCACTTTCTCGCCGGCCCCTATGTGGGACGGTGTCTCGCGGCACTCGGTGCCGAAGTCATCAAGGTCGAGCGTCCCGGCAGCGGCGACGCCGGGCGCCAGCACGCCACCGTGCTCGACGACCAGCAAAGCGCCTACTTCCTGCAGCTCAACATGGGCAAGCGCGGCGTGAGCGTCAACATGAAAGATCCGCGCGGCAAGGACTTCATGCAGCGTCTGTGCGACTCGGCGGACGTATTCATCGAAAACTACCGCCCGGGCGCGCTCGACAAGCTCGGCCTCGGATACGAAGCGCTCTCGGCGCGCAATCCGCGCCTCGTGTATTGCTCGATTTCGGCGTATGGACATACTGGGCCGGATGCGCACCGAGCAGGCTTCGGCCTGATCGCCGAAGCGAAGAGCGGCATCATGCAGATGATCGGTGAGCCCGGCTCGCCGCCGCCGCTGATGCGCATCTCCCTCGGCGACATGTACACGGGCATTCACGCGGTCGCAGCGGTCAATGCCGCGTTGTTGGGCCGCGAGAAGAGCGGCCGCGGCCAGCACATCGACATGGCGCTCTACGACACCCTCGTGTCGATGCACGAGTACGCGGTGCAGTGCTACACGATGCAGGGTATTTTGCCCGAGCAGACGGGTCACGACATGCCGACGTCGACGCTCTATGGCGTATTCCGTGCCGCCGATGGCGATCTAGTCATCGCAGCGCAGGTAGACGACGCATGGAAGCGATTCGCTGCTCTCGTCGAAGCACAAGGCGGCCCGCAAGGCTTCGGCGCCGACACGCGCTTCCACAATCTCAACGGGCGCAATGCCAACCGTGTAGAAATTCTCTCCGTCGTGAAGCCCTGGGTTGCGGCACGGCCGGTCGCGCAGGTGCTCGAACTGCTGGACAGCGTCGACGTGCCCTGCGCCAAGGTGCAGCGCATCGACGAAGTGCTCGCCGACCCGCAGATCATCGCGCGCGGCATGGTGGTTGAACAGCAGCATCCGCGCTTCGGCACCCTGCGCCTGCCGAACCTGCCATTCCGGTTTTCCGACTGCGATACGACGATTCGCCAGGTCGGGCCCGACCTGGGACAGCACAACGCGGAAGTGGCGCAATCGCTGGGCTTCGGCGCTGCCGAGATCGACACGATGCAGACCGACGGCGTTCTTTTTTCAAAGTGAGGACATGATGACGGACCAGTACGCCGTGATCGGCAATCCGATCGGACACACCAAATCGCCCCTGATTCATGGACTCTTCGCAGAGGAGACGCAGCAGGACATGGCTTATACGGCCATCGAAGGGCCGCTCGAACCCGAGCAGGCTTTTGCCGAGAGGGTTCGCGCGTTCGCCCTGGCGGGTGGCAAGGGAATGAACGTCACCGCGCCCTTCAAGCTAAAGGCCTTTGCGATGGCCGACGAACGCAGCGAGAGAGCGGAGCTTGCGGGCGCCGTCAACGCGATGAAGTTCGAGGGTGGCCGCATCATTGCCGAGAACTTCGACGGCATCGGGCTCGTGCGTGATATCGAGGTCAATCTCGGCCTGCCGATGGCGGGCAAGCGGGTGCTGCTGCTCGGCGCGGGCGGCGCCGCGCGCGGCGCGCTGCTGCCTTTTCTGGCGGCGCGGCCAGAAAGCCTGGTGATCGCCAATCGCAATGTCGCGAAAGCCAGGGATCTCGCGGCGCAGGTCGGCGCGCATGGCGCGCTTCACGCCTGCGGTTATGGCGATCTGCAAGCACTGGGGCGATTCGACCTGGTCGTGAACGCGACGTCGGCGAGCCTCTCGGGCGACCTGCCGCCCGTTCCTCCCAGCGTCTTCAGTCCTGAGGGCGCCGCCTATGAACTTGCCTATGGGAAACGTTTGACGCCATTTCTGCGGCTTGCACGCAACGCGGGCGTATTCACCATCGCGGATGGCGTGGGCATGCTGGTCGAACAGGCGGCGGAAGCCTTCGACTGGTGGCGCGGCGTTCGGCCTGCAACGCGGGCGGTGATCGAGCGGCTCACGGTGCCGCTCGAATGACTTCGCGATGGAGTGGCAAATGAAGAAAGTCCTCATGCTTCACGGCATCAATCACAACATGTTCGGTAAGCGCGACCCGGTGCAATACGGGACGATCACGCTGTCCGAAATAGACAACCGCTTGCAGGCTCTGGCTGCAGAGCTGGGCGTGCAGGTGGAATCGTTTCAGACGAACAGCGAAGGAGCCATGTGCGAGCGCATTCACCAGGCCTTCGAAGAGCGTTGCGATGCCGTGCTGATCAACGCGGGAGCGTGGACACACTACAGCTACGGGATACGCGATGCGCTGGCGATTCTCACCTGCCCGGTGGTGGAGCTGCACATGTCCAATGTTCACGCGCGGGAGCCGTTTCGGCACCACTCTGTTTTTTCGGAGGTCGTCGTTGGCCAGATTTGCGGGTTTGGTATGGAGAGCTATCTGCTGGCCTTGCGGGCCGCAGTCGCGCAGAGCGGTTGCAGTTGAGCAGTCGGCAGGGGCGCTGAAACGGACACGGCCGCTCATGGCTGGGCAGAACAGCATTGTGTCGGCGGACAATGCGTCGCCTCGCATCATGAGCTGCAGGCGCAGTGCTCACGCGCCGTAAAGCCTCTCGCAGAACGCCGCGCTCGCACCAAGCTTTCGGGATAGATCGGCCGCTGCGTCCAGTTGCACACGGTCGAGTTCGCCTGTTGTGTGTGCAGGACACAGGCGCGACGCTGGGCCGGAAAGTGTGAGTGCCGCCATGAACTTGTCGCCAGCGCCAAAGATCGGTATCGCGAACGCCGCAGTATGGACATCGCGCGCACCGGCAGTGAACAGCGGCAGTGCTGGCGGCTCATCATAGATCTGTTCGCCCAGTCCCCAGAAACGGATCACCTGGCCGATAGCGGTGTCGTCGAGCGGGAGTGTCGTGCCCGCGAGCCGCGTCTCCCGAAGACCTTCCGACGGCTCGGCCCGGAACAGGCAGAGCCGCTGACCGTTGTCATGAACGTAGTACGATGCGCTTTCCTTCGTCAGCGCGGCCAGTGCGTGCAATGCGGGTTCGACCACCGACGACAGATGAAATGACTGTTCGTACAGCTTGCCCAGATACAGGACGCGATGCCCCAGCGAATAGGCGCCGCTTTGCGACCGCACGACATAACCCATCCGCTCCAATGAGTTCATGAGGCGATAGACCGTCGTCTTGTGCATGCCGGACGCTTGCGCGAGTGTCGCGAGCGACTGCGATTCGGCGCCCGGCTTGAAGCAGTCCAACAGCGAAAGCGCTTTCTCGACAGCGACCACACCGTCGTTTCCCATCCGTTGCCTCCCGTTTCCGATATCTTAGTATTGTACACAGTAAAACGATGGTTTATACCGTAAAAGGGTAAACGCTAGTGTCCTCACGTGCATGGCCTGGCTATAGTGATTTCACCACGTACACCAAGGTTGTACACGGTACAACGATCGAAACTTGAGGTGATTTTCATGAGCACGACATCCGCTGGGACTTCCTCCATCAATCGCAACATCGAACGCGTGTCGCCGGAACTGGTCGAGGCAGCCGCCCGCTATCAGGCCGCCATCCTCGCCGACGTCGCAGGCCGTCGCGGCACGGTGCACGGCCGCGTTCAGCCTCTGTCGCCGAAGATGAAAGTTGCTGGTCCTGCCGTCACGGTCGAGGTGCGTCCGGGCGACAACCTCGCCATCCACGCGGCGCTCGCCATTGCGAAGCCCGGCGATGTGATCGTCGTCGACGGCAAGGGGGATCTCTCGTGCGCACTGCTCGGCGAGATCATGGCGACGCAGGCCAAGGCGAGCGGCATTGCCGGCATCATCATCGATGGCGCGGTACGCGACGCACATGAACTCGCCAACGGCGACTACCCGATCTTCTCGGCCGGCCTCAACCCGTGCGGCCCGACCAAGAGCGTCGCGGGACTCGTGAATGCGCCGATCTCGATCGGCGGCACGGCTGTCAATCCCGGCGACCTCGTGGTCGGCGATGCGGATGGTGTCGTCGTCATTCCGCGCAAGGATGTCGCGCGCATCGTCGATCTCGCGCAGAAGAAGCTCGACATGGAATCGGCGCGCATTGCCGCGATTCATAAGGGCGATGTGCGTCCGGGCTGGGTCGAGAAAGAATTGCGTGCAGCAGGCATGCTCGGCGAAGGCGAGGCGCTGTGATGCAGACCGTTTCGCGCAAGCCCGTCGTCATCGTGACGGCCGCCGACCTCGCGCCACAAGCGCTCGACATGCTGACGCCGTTCGAGGTCGTGTTCGCGGGCAAGCAGCCGACGGAAGACGACATCGTCGCGCTCTGTGCCGCACACAAGCCGGTTGCCATCATCGTCCGGTATGGCAAGGTCAACGCCCGCATCATGGATGCCGCCGAAAACCTGCAGGTGATCTCGAAGCACGGCAGCGGGATCGACGTAATCGATCAGGAAGCGGCCGCGGCACGGGGCATCGCGGTGCGCGCAGCGGTTGGCGCCAATGCCGCTGCCGTAGCAGAGCACGCATGGGCACTGATTCTCGCGTGCGCCAAATCCGTCCCGCAGCTCGACATGCGGATGCGCGACGCTCACTGGGATAAGTCCACGCACAAGTCGGTCGAGCTGGACGGGCGCACGCTCGGCCTGGTCGGCCTGGGCGCAATCGGCCGGCGCGTCGCGGCGATCGGCATCGCTTTCGGCATGCGCGTCATTGCGTTCGATCCGTACGCGAAAGAAGCGCCTGCTGGCACACAGCTGGTGTCGCTCGACGAACTGTACGCAACGTCGGACGTGGTGTCGCTGCATTGTCCTTTGACGGCTGAGAACCGCCAGATGCTGAATCGCGACACGCTCGCGCGTTTCAGGCGCGGAGCGATTCTCGTCAATACGGCGCGCGGCGGACTGATCGACGAAGCGGCGCTCGCCGAGGCGCTCGCAAGCGGTCAGTTGCGTTCGGCCGGTCTCGACAGCTTCGACGTCGAGCCGATGACCACGCCGCATCCATTCCGGCAGATTCCGAACGTGATCCTGTCGCCGCATATCGGCGGCGTGACTGACGCCGCGTACGTGAACATGGGCAAGGGTGCTGCCGCCAATGTGCTCGCGGTCATCGAACAACACGCCCACAACGCAGCCTGAAGTCCGCAAGAGAAGGTCCCCCATGTTCTATCTCATCTCGCCAGAAGTGCGCACAGCCGAAGTTTTCACGCGCATGCCGGACAAATTCCGCAAGCCAGACGTCCAGACCGATTGGGCGCGGGCCAATCGCGGCGGTCTCGCCACGGATTCGTTCCTCGAAGGTCCTGTCTGGGACCCGGACGGTTATCTGTTCGTCACCGATATTCCGCACGGTCGCGTGTTCCGAATATCGGCTTCGGGCGAGTGGGAGCTCGTTGTGCAATACGACGGCGAGCCGAACGGGATGAAGCGTTTCGACGATACGCACCTGCTCATCACCGACTACCGCAACGGCCTGATGCTGCTCGACATTGCGCGAGGAGAAGTGCGCCCGTTTCTCGAGCGCCGCAATAGCGAGCGCTTCAGAGGCGTGAACGACCTCACGTTCGATTCGCGCGGCAACCTGTACTTCACGGATCAGGGGCAGTCGGGCCTGCACGATGCGACGGGCCGCGTCTATCGCCTGTCACCCGACGGCAAGCTCGACATGCTGCTCGGCAATTGCCCGAGCCCTAACGGCCTCGTGCTGTCGCTCGACGAAAAAGTGCTGTTCGTCGGCATGACGCGCGGCAACTGTGTGTGGCGTGTGCCGCTGCAGGCGGACGGCTCGGTCAGCAAGGTCGGGCAGTTCTTTACGTCCTATGGTCCGAGCGGTCCGGACGGCCTGACCATCGATTCCGAAGGTCGGCTCTTCGTCGCCAACCCGGGGCTCGGTCGGGCATGGGTGCTGAATCATCGCGCCGAGCCAGTCGAAATTCTGACAAGCCCTGAAGGCGCGTCGCTTACGAATCTCTGCTTCGGCGGTCGCGACATGAAGACGCTGTTCATGACCGAATCCGTCTCGGGAACGGTCCTGAAAGCCCAGATGACCATTGCCGGGCCGCTTCCAAAGCGGGCGCAGCAGGGCGTCTGAGGCGCGGCGGGCGCAGTGCCCGCAACCATCAACACATCGCGCCGACAGTCGCGCGTTGGAGGAGGCAAGCATGAGCATTTCACAAACCCTGCGCGCCGAGGGCGCCGCACGGCACGCCGACGCACAACCCGTTCAGGGCATCGCAAGCGATGACTATGCGGCCAGCGAGCGCACGCTCGCAAAGGCGTTCCGGCGAATTCTGCCGTTCATTTTCATCTGCTACGTCATCAGCTATCTCGACCGGACCAACGTCGGCTTCGCCGCCCTGACGATGAACAAGGACCTCGGCCTGACATCCGAGCAGTTCGGCTTCGGCGCAGGCTTGTTCTTCGTCGGATATTTCCTGTTCGAGATCCCGAGCAATCTGATCATGCAGAAGGTCGGCGCGCGCGTGTGGATCGCGCGGATCATGATTACGTGGGGCGTGTTTTCGATGGCGACCGCGTTCGTCGTCGGCCCGAAGAGCTTTGCGGCTGCACGCTTTCTGCTTGGGCTTGCCGAGGCAGGCTTTACGCCCGGCATCTACCTCTATTTCACCCACTGGTTCCCCGGCAAGTGGCGCGCGAAGGTCACGGCGGCGTTCCTCGTCGGCATTCCCGTCGCGAACATGGTCGGGTCGCCGATCTCCGGCGCTTTGCTCGAACTCGGCGGTCTGCATGGCTTGCGCAGCTGGCAGTGGCTTCTGCTCATCGAAGGCGTGCCGGCCGTGATTCTCGGCGTCGCCTGTCTGTTCCTGCTTGCTGATCGCCCGGAAAAAGCGAAATGGCTCAGCGACGAAGAAAAGTCGTCGCTCGCTCGGCGCCTCGCGCTCGAACAGGATGACATCGGTGCAAAGCATGGCAGCAAGCTGCGCGATGCGATGACCAACTGGCGTGTGTTCGTGCTCGCGTTCATCAACTTCTGCGGCATCGTCGGCTCGCTCGGCGTCGGTCTCTGGATGCCGCAAATCATCAAGCAGTTCGGCGTCGAGCATTCGGTGGTCGGATGGCTGACGGCGATTCCGTACGCGATCGGCGCTGTGGTGATGCTGTGGTGGGCCCGCGTCGCCAATCGCTCACAGAACCGCATCCCGTACGTCGCGGGCGCGCTGGTCGTCGCGTCGGTCGCACTGTGTGCGAGCACGTTCGTCGATACACCCGTGCTCAAGCTGATCGCGCTGTGCTTCACGGTGAGCGGCATCCTCGCGTTTCAGGCGACCTACTGGGCCATTCCGTCCGGTTTTCTTACTGGGCGCGCAGCCGCGGGCGGTCTCGCGCTGATCGTCTCTGTCGGTAACCTCGGCGGCTTCGTCGGCCCGTCGATGATCGGCGCACTCAAACAGATTTCCGGCGGCTTCACCTTGCCGCTGCTTGCCGTGTCGGGTGTGTTGCTGCTCGGCGCGCTGACTATCGCGTGGCTCGGCGATCCTGGCGCCGACGCGGGTGAAGCACCTTCCGCTCACAAGGCGTGATCTCTCCTGCCTCAAACCAATTCATAAACACTGTTTGGAGACTCCATGTCGTTTAACAAAGCCAGCCAGAATGCCAACTCGAAATCGCGCTTCATGCTTGGGGCCGTTGCGGCCGCGGGCGTGAGCCTGTCCTGCGGCGCCGCGCATGCGCAAAGCAGCGTCACGCTGTACGGCATTGCGGACGTTGGCATCGAACACATCAACAACACGAGTGCTGGCGGCGCACAGACGCGCGAAGTGTCGGGCAACCTCTCGGGTTCGCGCTGGGGGCTGAAGGGCGTCGAAGACCTCGGAGGCGGAATGAAGGCCATTTTCCAGCTGGAAAACGGCTTCAACATCAATGACGGCACGACCGCGCAATCGACGAGAGGTCTGGGCGCCAATGCCGCCACGACATCGCGACTTTTCGGCCGCCAGGCGTGGGTCGGTCTCTCGTACAAAGGTCAGCAGTTGACCTTCGGCCGCCAGAATTCGCTGCTCTACGAACAGGCCGTCGCTTTTGACCCAATGGGTGCTTCGTCACGGTACTCGGTGCTGTCGCTCGATTACGCGATGGCCGCGCGCATCGACAATTCGGCGAAATACACGGGCGTGTTCGGTCCGGTGACGGCGCAGGCAATGTACAGCACGCGCTACGACACGGGCTACGGTGCAGAAGTGCCGGGTGCGGAAATCACGGGACGCTTCTTCAGCGGCGCATTGACCTTCGCGCAGGGTCCGCTCGCAGCGAGCGTCTCGTACGAGCAGCGTAACAGCAACACGGTCGCGACCAACACCGGCAGCGAGCGCCGTGCCACCGCTGCGGCGTCATATGTGATCGGATCGGTGAAGGGCTTCGCAGGTTATCGCTATCTGCGCGCCTCGAATGCATTCCTGCCTGCGAATCCGATCCGCGTCGCGAACGGCTCCGATGCGAGCGCGGCCAATCTGTACTGGGCAGGCGCGCAGTACTCGGTCACGCCTGCATTCGTGCTCACGGCGACAGCGTATTACCAGGACGTGCATTCGACGGGCGCCGATCCGTGGCTCGCCGTGCTGAGCGCGGACTACCTGCTGTCGAAACGTACCGACGTCTACGCAACTGCGGGCTTCGCGCACAACAAGGACGGCTCGGCGCTCGGCGTAAACGGCTACGGCACGGTCGCGCCAGGCTACAACCAGACGGGCGTGGTCATCGGCATGCGCCAGAAGTTCTAAGGCGTGTGTCATGCAGATCGTTCACGCGCCTCATCTGCCCGTTCGGCCCGAGTGGCTCTCGTTGCGCGACGAGCCCGTGCTCGAACCGGCGCTCGTCATCGTCGATGCGCATCATCACCTGTGGGACCGGCAGACGGGACGCTATCTCGCGGATGAATTCGGCAGCGATGTGAAAAGCGGGCATCGGATCGTGTCGACGGTCTACGTGCAGTGCCGTTCCATGTTGCGTGAGCACGGTCCCGATGCGATGAAGCCCGTTGGCGAAGTGGAGTTCGCCAATGGCATCGCCGCGATGTTTGCAAGCGGAGCGTATGGACCTGCGCGCTGCTGCGACGCGATCGTCGGCGGCGCGGATCTGACGTTGGGCGCGGAACTCGATAGCGTGCTCGAAACGATGCAGCAGGTGTCTGGCGGGCGTCTGCGTGGCATCCGCAATCCGCTCGCGTGGCATGCAAGTCCCGAGGTGAGTTCGAGCCCCGTGACGCCGCCGCGCGAACTGATGACGAATCCGGCGTTCCGGCAGGGTGTCAGGACGCTCGGCCGGTTTGGCCTGGCGCTCGACGCGTGGGTGTACCACACGCAACTCGACGAACTGTATGCACTTGCACGTGCGGCCGGGGACGTCACCGTCGTCATCGACCATTTCGGCGGTCCATTGGGCGTGGGACCGCATGCCGGTCAGCGTGCAGAAGTTCATGCTGAGTGGGCCCGAAAGCTCGCGCGTCTCGCAACGCTACCGAATACACGCATGAAGCTCGGCGGCGCGGGCATGAGTGTGTTCGGTTTCGATTTCGCCACGCGCGCGCTTCCGCCGTCGTCCACGCAACTC
Source organism: Paraburkholderia phymatum STM815 (assembly GCF_000020045.1). Taxonomy (GTDB): domain Bacteria; phylum Pseudomonadota; class Gammaproteobacteria; order Burkholderiales; family Burkholderiaceae; genus Paraburkholderia; species Paraburkholderia phymatum. The sequence continues at coordinate 574,331 of NC_010625.1, forward strand.
GCCGACGCGTGGCGGCCGTATTTCGAAACCTGCGTCGAACTCTTCGGCGCAGAGCGCTGCATGTTCGAAAGCAACTTCCCTGTCGACAAGGGGATGTTCAACTACCGCGTGCTGTGGAACGCCTTCAAGAGACTTGCATCCCCGATGTCCGCCGACGAAAAAGCCGCGCTGTTCAGCGGGACCGCGGCTTCGACTTATCGCCTCGCGATTCCAGGAGACAACACATGAAGACGGGCGTAACTGTTGCGACATCCGAATTCGAGGATGCTTCCCGTGCCAAAGGATTCAGGAGCATCACGGGCGTCGAGTGGCGCTCGCTCTCGCTCGCAGGCCTCGGCTGGATGTTCGAGAGCTACGACTCGTTCCTGCTTTCGCTTCTGCTGCCGACGCTCGCGCTTCAGTTCGGCCTGAGCAAGGCGCAACTCGGACTGTTCACGAGCATCACCGCGGCCGGTCAGATTGTGGGCGGCATCCTGTTCGGTTATGTCTCGGACCGGCTAGGGCGCGTGCGTACCGCGTTGCTCTGCGTCGGCATTTACTCGCTGTTCTCGGGCTTGATCGCGTTCGCGCCGAATGAGCATTGGTTCGCGACGTTGCGCTTCTTCGGCGCGTTGGGCATGGGCGGCACGTGGACGGCGGGCGCCGCGCTCATCGCCGAGACATGGCACGCGAGCCGGCGTGGCAAGGGCGGCGCGCTGATGCAAATGGGCTTGCCGATCGGCGCGATTCTCGCCATCACGATCTGCGGCATCGTCAGCGGCGCGAACGACGGGCTTGCGGGGCACGGCTGGCGCCTGCTTTTTCTGATTGGCGCATCGCCTTTCTTTATTCTTTTCTGGATTGCGCGCAAGACGCCTGAATCGCCGATCTGGCTGGAACGCAAGCACGCAAAAGCGACGCTTCAGAAGCACGACCCGGCGAGCGCCGACAAGCTCAACGTTCGCGGCTTGCTGACGGCGTTCGGCTTCATCTTCTTCCTGCAGTACCTGTACTGGGGCGTCTTCACATGGACACCTACCTTCCTCGTCACAGTGAAGCATCTGGACTTCGTGCATAGCCTGAAGTTCGTGCTCTCGCTGCAGTTCGGCGCGATTACGGGGTTTCTGCTGTTCTCGGCTTTCGTCGACCGGCTCGGGCGGCGTCCGATGTTCCTTGCCTATCTGCTGGTCGGCGCAGCTGCGGTGGGTGTGTACATCCTCTCGTCGAATCCGCTGCTGCTGATGGCGGCGATCTTTTTGACAGGCTTCAGCGTGAACGGCATCTTCGCCGGCGCAGGGCCATTCCTCGCGGAGATTATCGGCAACACCGCATCGCGCGGGTTCTACATGGGGCTCGCGTACAACGGCGGGCGACTCGGCGGCTTCATCGCACCGTTGATCATCGGTGCGCTCGCGTCGACCTCGGGCGGATTTGTGCTGGGACTCGCAACGACGATCGTCGCATTCGTCGCCGCCGCCGTCGTCGTGTTCTTCGCACCCGAAACCCGCGGCAAGGCGCTGTCATGAGTGTGGCAACGCAAGCCGGACTGGTCGGCAGGCTGTTCCCGGCGCTCTCGGAGGCTTCGCTGCGGCGCTATCTGAGCGGGCAGGTTGCGTCCGTGCTCGGCAGCTGGACGCAGAACGTCACGCTGAATCTGCTCGTTTATCACCTGTCGGAATCGGCTGCGATTCTCGCGCTGCTTAATTTCCTGCTGTACGGGCCGCAGCTGATCGTCGCGCCCGTGGCGGGCTCGCGCATCAGTTCGGCCAATGCGAAACGCGCGACGCTGTGCGTGCTGATGACGTCGCTATTGCTGACGGGTAGTCTCTTCACGCTGTCGATACTCGGCGTGCTCGGCGTAAAGCTGATCCTCGCACATGCGCTGGCTATCGGCGTATCGAGCGCAGTGGAGACGCCCGCACGCCAGGTCCTGCTGCTGACGAGCCTGCAGGACTCCACGCATACGTCCAACGCCGTCGCGATGAACACGATGGTCTATAACGTCGGCCGCATGATCGGCCCGACGATTGCGGGATTCGTCTATCCGACGCTCGGGCCAAGAACGTCGTTTGCGATTTACGCGTTGGCCCTGTGTTTCATGGCGACGTGTGTGCGCTCGATCAAAATCGCATCGACGGCGCGGCCTGCGCGCGCGGAGAGCGGCCTGCGCGACGCGGTCGGTTACGTGTTGTCCGATGCGTTCTCCGCGCGCTATCTGCCAATTCTCGCGTGCATCGGTTTGTTCGCGGGCAGCTACCAGACGCTCGTGCCGCTGCTTGCGGACAAGGGCTTTCATGACGCGGCGCGCTTTACGGGTGTGTTCTTCGCATGTGCCGGCGCCGGCTCGCTGAGTGCCGCGGTGCTGTTGTCTTCCGCGTTCGGGCCGCAGGCGTCGCGCCGGTTCATCGCGTGGGCGCCGTGGACCGCCGTCGCCGCGCTCGCGGTGCTGGCGGCGACGACCGATGCGGCAGGATCGATCCCCGCGTTCTACGCGCTCGGCTTCAGCCTCACATTCGCGGCCACCTCGACGAACGCAACCATCCAGCGCCAGTGTCCGGAGCACGTGCGCGGCGGACTCGTCGGCATGTACGGCATGGCCTACAACGGCACGATGCCATTCGGCTACCTGCTGGTCGGGACCGCTTCGGAAGCACTCGGCGTGCGGCACACGTTCGCGGTCATGGCAGTCGTGCTTGCCTGCGGTGTCGTTGCCGTCATCGCATGGCAACGATTCACGGATTCGCGCTCAGGCGCACAATAAACGGAGACACAATGCAAACTGGCATCATGGAAAAGTCCGCGATCGAGCGCCGGACCCTACGAAAGGTCGTCTGGCGGCTCATTCCCTTCCTGATGGTCTGCTATCTGCTTGCCTTTATAGATCGGGGCAACGTAGGAATGGCGTCGCTGCAGATGAATCACGACCTCGGCATGTCGGCGAAGGTGTTCGGCTTCGGAAGCAGCCTGTTCTTCATCTCATACTTCTTTTGCGAAGTGCCGAGCAATCTCGCGCTGCAAAAGTACGGCGCGCGGATATGGATTGCCCGCATCATGATTACGTGGGGCATCGTGTCGGCGGCGACGGCGCTCGTGCAGAACGCGACGATGTTCTACGTGCTTCGTTTCCTGCTGGGAGCGGCGGAGGCGGGCTTCTTTCCGGGCGTGCTGCTTTATCTGTCGTACTGGATTCCGGCGTCGTATCGCGCGCGTATTGTCGCGACGTTCATGGTCGCGATTCCGGCCGCGAGTTTCATCGGCTCGCCGATCTCGGCACTGCTCCTGCAGATGGACGGTTTCTGGGGGCTGCGCGGCTGGCATTGGCTGTTTATCCTTGAAGGCATTCCGACCGTGCTGCTCGGCATAGCATGTCTGTTCATGCTGACGAACAAGCCTGAAAACGCCAAGTGGCTCGACGACGAAGAGCGGACGTGGCTCGTCGATGAGCTCGCCACCGCCCATAAGGCGCCGAAAAAGATACCGTCGCTGCCGCTCACGCAACTGTTCCGCAACCGCTATGTGCTGTGTCTCGCGCTCGTGGACACGTGCGCATCCGCGGCGGGCAGCACGCTGTCTGTATGGCAGCCGCAACTGCTGAAGTCGTTTGGCTTGTCTGTCATGCAGACGGGGCTGCTCAACTCCGTTCCGTATGCGGTCGCCTCCGTCCTGATGGTGTACTGGGGGCGGCGCTCCGACCGCCTTGGCGAGCGTCGCTGGCACACCGTCGTGCCCATGCTGCTGATCGGCGTGGGCCTGTTCGCGACGTCGCTAAGCGGTTCGTTGCTGCCGACGATCTGCATGCTTTGCGCAGTGCTGGTCGGCGCGTATTCGTTCAAGGGCCCGTTCTGGGCGCTCGCCACCGACATGCTGTCCAACAGCGCCGTGGCGGCAGGTCTCGCGACGGTGAATGCAATCGCGAATCTGCTTGGCGGCGGCCTCATGGTGAATGTCTACGGATGGGTGAAAGAAGCGACGGGAAGCTATGCGCTGGCATTGATGCCGCTTGCCATTCTCACGCTGGCGAGCGTCGCGACGCTGCTAATGCTCACCCGTAAGGGGCGGGCGAGCAATCTCACCGGCAAGACAGAGACGATTTGAGCATCTACGACACCGGCAACGTTCGTCAACGCAATGAGCAACTAACCGTCAAGCGCACGTTTCGCCTGGCGCCGGCTCCGCCAGAACCCCGGCTAGCAGAGAAGCGTGTCGCTCGGACTGGTCATGCGAACCGGCTTCGAGGTTCCGACAGCACGGCGCAGGCTAGCATTGAGAGCCTGAAATACGCATTTCGCTCGCGTCGGCAGCCCGGCTTCGCAGCCAGTTGATGCTCGCAAACAGCAGGACCGCGAATACGATCAGGATGGTTGCTACCGCCAGAATCGAAGGATCGATGGAGTCGCGGATACCGCGCCACATCTGCCTTGGCACGGTAGTCTGATCCGGGCCGCCGATGAACAGGATGACGATCACCTCGTCGAACGAAGTCGCGAACGCAAAGACGCTGCCCGTCGCGACAGCAGGCGCGATGAGTGGCAACGTCACGCGTCTGAACGCGATCCACGGTTTGGCGCCGAGTCCCGACGCGGCCCGCAGAAGGCTTTGATCGAACGACAGCAGCGACGCTGTCACGGTGATGACGACAAACGGCGTGCCGAGCGCCGCGTGCGCCAGCACGACGCCGGGATACGAGTTCACGAGGCCGAGCGGTGCGAAAATCAAATAGAAGCCCGCTGCGACGACCACGATCGGCACGATCATCGGCGAAATGATGATGGGCATGATCAGCGAACGGAGTGGAAACTGCGACCGGCTCAGGCCCAATGCCGCAAGCGTGCCGAGGCAGGTCGCGATCAGCGTCGATGCAGCGCCGATGCCGATGCTGTTCAATAGCGCACGCTGCCAGTCCGCGCTGGTCAGCGCCTGCTCGTACCAGCGCAGCGAAATGCCCTGCAGCGGATAGGAGAAGTACGAACCCGAATTGAACGAGAGCGGGATGATCGCGAGAATCGGCGCGATCAGAAAGAACAATACAAGCGCGGTGTGCGCGCGGACCCAGCGCGACGCGACGCGTTCCGTCAGCACTGTTTTCCGTTGTTCCTGCATGGCGGTTTCTCTTCGTCGTAAATGAGCGGTTCAACCGAAGCGCAAACGGTCGATGCCGACGATGCGGTTGAAAATGAAATAGAAGATCGCGGTGAAGATCACGAGATACGCCGAGAGCGCACCCGCGAGGCCCCAATTGAGTTGCGTATTCGTCTGCATTGCGATGAGCTGACTGATCATCTCGTCGCCGGCGCCGCCGAGCAACGCGGGCGTGATGTAGTAACCGAGTGCGAGCACGAACACCAGAAAACAGCCTGCGCCCACGCCGGGCAGCGTTTGCGGCACGTACACGCGCACGAACGCAGTAAACGGATGGGCGCCAAGCGATTGCGCGGCGCGCACATAGACAGGCGACACGCTCTTCATCACCGAATAGATGGCGAGAATCATGTATGGCAGCAGCACGTGCGTCATGCCGATCAACACGCCCGCGCGATTGAAGATCAGCGGCACAGGATGTGTCGTGAGGCCCAATCCCGTCAGCAAGCTGTTGATGACACCGCCAGGTTGCAACAGCACATACCACGCGGTCGTGCGCACCAGCAGCGAAGTCCAGAACGGCACGATGACGAGCAGCATCAAGCGGTTGCTGCTTTTTGCGGGCAGATTGGCGAGCATCCACGCGACGGGATAGCCCAGCAGCAGACACAGGAATGTGACCGTTGCGCTGATCGACATGGTGCGCAGGAATGCTTGCCGATAAACGGACGCATTGTCCGGCACGAAGCCCACCGAGCCTTGCGGCGTGATCTGCGCATCGACGGCGGCGAGCAGATAGTCCGGCGTGGGCGAGGCGGCGGCGCGCTTCATGACGCGCCAGGTTTCCGGCGAATTCCAGCGTTCGTCGAGTTCGACCAAAGCGGGCTTCCATGCGGGCTGCGGCCTGGCAGGCAGGTGGCGCGCGCTGCGCATCAACAGGCTGCGGAATTCAGGCTGGGCGAAGTTGAGACGGCGTGCGACCGTGCCGAGCTGCCCGGTCTCCTGCGCCTCTTTCAGGCCCGAAGCGAGCAGTGCGAACATGTGCTCGTCAGGTGTGCCGCGTCCGTCCCAGGCATCGAGCGCGCGCGTGAGCGCGGGCATGCTGTCGGGCATTTCGCGATTCTGCACACTGCGCGCGAGCAGCAATGCAATCGGCGCGATGAACGTCGACAGCAGGAACAGGATCAACGGCAGCGCAAGCAGCAGCGCCTGGGTCGATGCGCGGCGTCGCGCCTTCTGGAACGACGCGTGGCCGCCGGCTCTCGATGGAGAGCCGGGCGCCGCGGTCTGGGCCGATACGGGCAGGCTGGTGGTCACGTCGGTCTCTCGTTCAACAGGAAAGTTACTGGGTCAGCCATGTCTGGAAACGCTTGTTGATCTGGTCCGCGTTGTCGGCCCAGAAGCTCGCGTTGATCTGCAACGCGCGCTTGAAATTCTGCGGCGCAGTTGGAAGATCGGTCAGACGCTGTTTGTCGACAAGCGCGATGGCATCCTTGCGCGGCGGTGCATAGGCGATGTACTTCGACAGATCGGCATAAGCCTTCGGCTGCGAAGCGGAGACGATGAACTTCGCCGCCGTATCCGAATGTCTCGCGCCCGTTGGAATGCCCCACCAGTCGAAGTCATAGACCTGTGCATCCCACACCGCCTTGAACGGCTTGTTGTCCTTCTTCGCGGCATCGTCGATGCGGCCGTTGTAAGCCTGCGTCATTACCACCGCGCCGTCTGCCAGCAGTTGCGGCGCCTGCGCGCCCGATTCCCACCAGACGATGTTCTTCTTGATCGTATCGAGCTTCCTGAACGCGCGATCGACGCCAGCCGGTGTGGCAAGCACCTTGTACACGTCGTTCGGATCGACGCCGTCTGCAATCAGCGCCCATTCCATCGATACCTTCGGCGACTTGCGCAGACCACGCTTGCCCGGGAATTTCTGCAGGTCGAAGAAGTCGTTGACGGAGGTCGGCGCGGTCTTCAGCTTGCTCGCATCGTAAGCGAAGACGGTGGACCAGACCATGCTCGCCACCGCGCAATCGCTGATCGAGCCGGGAATGAAATCGCTGGTCTTGCCCAGCGTTGTCTTGTCGAACTTCTTCAACAGACCTTCGTCGCAGGCGGTAATCGCATCGTTCGTTTCAAGGTCGATCAGGTCCCATGTCGTGTTCTTCGCCTGCTCCATCGCGGAGAGTTTTGCGAGGCCGCCGTCGTAGGATTCCGTCGAGAAGCCTACGCCTGTCGCTTGCGTGAACGGCTCGAAATAGGCTTTTTTCGCCGCCGCCTCGTAGGCGCCGCCGAACGTCACGACGGATAGCGTTTCCGCTGCGCTCGCATGAGCAGCGGCGAAAGCGAACACGGAAAGTGCGGCAAGTGCGGCACGTTGTGCGTTGATGGGAGTGCGCATGTCAGTTGGCTCCTGCGGGTGCGGTCGTCATGATGGAAGGTATGGGATACGTCGAGGAATAGTTCGCGGGCGCGCTGCGCAGCGCGCTGGCTGTCATTGCGAGAATCTTGCAATCGTCGTGGCGCCACGCGACTTCGACCGTATCGCCAGGAGAGGGCAGCGCGTGGCGCTGCGTATTGGGAACCTTCACCACGATGGCGTCGCGCGAGCCGAGCTTCAGATGGACGCGATGATGATCGCCGCAATACACCAGCTCTTCGACACGGGCGCGCACCACGTTGCTGTGACCGTCGGCGTGCGTGCCTTCGGCGCTGGGAATATGCGCGCGTTCGGGGCGCAACGCGAGCATCGCTTCATCGCCTTCGCGCAGACCGCTTTCGCAACGGCCGCGAATGATGCTGCCGTCCGCAAGCGCGAGGGTGGCGCGATCGTCGCTCACGTCGACGACGCGCCCCGTCAGCCCATTGTTCTCGCCGACGAAGTTCGCGACGAACGCGTTCTGCGCATTCTCATATAGCTCGCTCGGTGTCGCCGCCTGCTGGATGCGGCCATCGGAGAACACCGCGACACGGTCTGACATGGTCAGCGCTTCCGCCTGATCGTGCGTCACGTAGACGATCGTCAGCGAGAGTTCGCGATGCAGCCGCATGATTTCGTATTGCATCGTTTCGCGCAGGCGTTTGTCGAGTGCGCCGAGCGGCTCATCCATCAGCACGACGCTCGGCTCGAAGACGAGCGCTCGCGCGAGCGCAACCCGCTGCTGCTGTCCGCCGGAAAGTTGTGCGGGACGGCGATTCGCGAGATGAGGCAACTCGATCATATCGAGTGCGCGTTGCACGCGCGATTTCTGTTCGGCGCGGCTCACATGACGCACCGAAAGCGGAAATGCGACGTTCTCCGCAATCGTCATATGCGGGAAGAGGGCATAGTTCTGGAACACCATGCCGATGTCGCGCAGATGCGGCGGCTTGTCGTCGAGCCGGCGTCCGTCGAGTCGAATCTCGCCTTGCGTCGGCCCCTCGAAGCCTGCGAGCATCATGAGCGTGGTCGTCTTGCCTGAACCCGACGGCCCGAGCAGCGACAGGAATTCGCCCTTGCGTACGTCGAGGTTCAGATCGTCGACGACGAAGTGCGCGCCGTCATACGATTTGCTCACGCCCGAAAACGAAATGTAGGGAGGGTTTGACATCGTGCTGGCGTCCTGTCGGTGTTGCGTCGTGATCAATGCGTGCGGAGCTTCGCCGCGAGATAACGCGCGAAGTCGTAGTTGGGGCGTTCGAGATGGCTCAGATGGCCCGGCTTCGCAAGCGGTGCGTGCACGCCGCGAAATACCGCCTCCACGCCGCGCCGGTCTTCCGCGTTGACGTCATCGAGCAGCTTTTTCAGCGTGTCCATATGCGCCTGGGCTTGCGGATCGGCGATGAATTCCGGCGCCAGCCCGCCGCCGAAGCGAATGTGCACGCGCCCCACGCCTTCAGGCTGCAACACGAGATACCAGAAGTAGCCCGGCGTGAGCGTCACGAGATGCGTGGGATAGATCGCGAGTAAGGCAGTGGTCTTGCGCCAGTGCCCCGTGAGCCTTGTGTTGTCGGGATGCGCATTGCCAATGGGCAACGACGCTTCCTTCGTGATCCAGTGATAGTTGAAGGCAGGCAAGCCCGGCGGGCATTCCATCTCTTCGAGACGCGAATGGGGGCCGACCGTCGCGCGATGGAGCATCGGCAGGTGATAGCTCTCCATGAAGTTCTCGGCGAGGATTTTCCAGTTCGTATCCCACACGTGCTCTTCATAGAATGTTTCGATGTAGCCGGACATCCCGTATGCGCCGATCAGCTCGTTCAACTCAGCGAGCTGCGCATGAACGGGCGGCGCGCTGTCGTCGAGCGTCACATAGATCCAGCCTTGCCATTCCTCGCAGCGCACCGCGGGCAAACGATAACTCTCCTTGCAGAAGTCCGCTTGCCGGTCCATCAGCGGTGCGCCTTTCAGCGCGCCGTCGAGCGAATAATTCCATGCGTGGTACGGACACACGATCCGCCGCACGTTGCCGCGTCCTTCCAGCAGCACCGACATGCGATGCAGGCAGACGTTGGACATCGCCTTCAGTTGCCTCTGCTCGTCGCGCAGCACGACGATCGGTTGCGTGGCGATGCGCGCGGTCAGATAGTCGCCGGGCTCGCTCAACGCACTTGCGCGGCCGACACACAGCCATTCGTGCGCGAAGATATTCCGCTCTTCCATCGCAAGAAATTCAGCGGACGTATACACACCCGGCGGCATCGAGCGCGCTTCGCTGAATGACCGTTCGCAACCGGTCTGCAGGTCGTCCATGAGCGCTTGTAGTGAGATCGTCCTTGCCGGATTTGCCATGCCGCCCTCCAGGTTTCGAGCTTGCGAACGCGCGTCCACGCTGGATTGCGTCAGATTGCGCTCGACATGGACATCAATCTATCAAGCCAAATTCCCAGTCAAACTATTGTTTTCGGATGCAGAGCAAAGGTTTTTGCTATGCAGCGCGTGCGCTGCGGGCGGCCGCTTTCGTTGCACGTGTTCGACGTTCGAGACCGTCCTTACGTATCCAGATGGAGCCGGCGGATATAGGTCTCGCAGAACGACGCGAAGCGGTGGACCACTTGCCGCGGCCGCATCGTTCGCGATTGCGCGATGCCGAGCGTCGTCGCGTTGACGGTGTCCTTGAAGCGTTTGACCACGAAGTCCTCGCCGTCGACGGTGCGGTTCGATTTCAACGGAAAGTTGAGGATGCTGTAGCCGAGGCCGTTCGCCACCATGCCGCGCACTACCTCCGGCTGCGACGAGCGGAACGCCGGCACCGGCCTGCTGCCGACCGCATCGAACAGCGCGGCGAAATACTCACGGCTATGCGGCAAATCCAGCATCACGTAAGGCTCGTGCAGCAGGTCGGCGAGCGAGACCTTGCGCGCGCGGGCGAGGCGGTGAGACGTCGGCAGGATCACGTATGGCGGCAGCGACAGGAGCGGCGTGAAGGCAATGTCTTCGGTGAGATCCAGGCTATAGGTCAAGGCTATGTCCAGCGAGCCGTCGTGCAGGCCTCGCAATAAACCGTCCTGATGCGCTTCGACGGTGCGGAACGAAATGCCCGCGTATTCGCTGGCGAAACGGCTGATGAGCCTCGGCATCAGCGGCGGCGCGAGCGACACGAGGCACCCGAGCGCGATCGAGCCCGTCATGCCGCCGTCCATTTCCTTGGCGGTCATCTGCAACTCTTCGGCGATCTTCAGAAGATTGCGCGCCTGTCCCAACAGATCGCGTCCGGCTTGCGTGAGCGACAGGCCGCTCGCGTGATGCCGGATAAAGAGCTGCACGCCGAACGACGATTCGAGGTCCGCCAGCGCCGTGGAGATCGACGGCTGCGAGATATGAAGCCGTTTGGCGGCGGCCGTGAACGACAGCGCTTCGGCAGTGACGACGAAATAGCGCAACTGGCGAAGCGAGTAACGCAGGGGGTGGTTTTCCATCGGCAATGCTCCATGTTCGGGCGTTCGTCGAGCACCATTTTGAGGCGGTCAAAAACGTCTGCATAGGTAAATCCGATGCCCTGCATTTTTTAAATATATTTTTCGGATTCTAGAGGCGCGCGTAGATTCTGCAGCGGGACAACGGGTTCACGGCACCGCCGCCGTCGAGATGCTGCTTCGCGTGCATGGAGTGCGTAGCCATGACGGATGGGATCAAACCGCCTTTGAGAAGGACTTTGCACATGGCAGTGAAAACAACGTCAATCGATACGCTCGTGGTCGGCGCCGGACAGGCTGGCATCGCAATGAGCGAACACCTGAGCAATATCGGCGTGCCTCATCTGGTTCTGGAACGCGCGCGCATCGCTGAGCGGTGGCGCACGGGACGCTGGGATTCGCTGGTCGCCAATGGCCCGGCCTGGCACGATCGCTTTCCGAATCGCGAGTTCCCGGAAGTCGACCCGGACGGCTTCGCATCGAAAGAGCAGGTCGCGGATTACTTCGTCGAGTACGCGAAGCAATTCAATGCGCCGATCCGAACCGGCGTCGAAGTGAAGAAGGTCGTGCGTAATGTGGGCCACCAGGGCTTTACCGTCGAGACGTCCGACGGAACGTTCGAAGCCAGTCGCGTCGTCGTGGCGACGGGCCCGTTCCAGCGCCCGGTCATTCCCGCGATTGCGCCGAAGTCGGAGCGTCTCACGCAAATTCATTCCGCCGACTATCGCAATCCGCAGCAACTGCCTGAAGGGAACGTGGTGGTCGTGGGAGCGGGTTCGTCCGGCGTGCAGATCGCGGATGAACTGCAGCGCGCGGGCAGGCGCGTGTATCTGTCGGTCGGTCCGCATGACCGGCCACCGCGCGCGTATCGCGGCCGCGATTTCTGCTGGTGGCTCGGCGTGCTTGGCGAATGGGATGCCGAAGTGATGCGCCCCGGCAAAGAGCACGTGACGATCGCCGTGAGCGGCGCGCGTGGCGGGCATACCGTCGACTTCCGCCGTCTCGCGCATCAGGGCGTGACGCTGGTCGGTTTGACGAAATCATTCGACGGCACGGTCGTGACCTTCAACGCCGATCTGGCGGACAACATCGCACGCGGCGACGAGAACTATCTGTCGCTGCTGGATGCAGCGGATGCCTATGCCGTGCGCAACGGCCTGGCGCTTCCCGAAGAACCTGAGGCGCGCATCATTCCGCCCGATCCGGCTTGTCTGATCGACCCGATTTTCGAACTCGATCTGGTCGAGGCGGGCGTGACGTCGATCATCTGGGCAACCGGTTATGCCGTCGATTTCGGCTGGTTGCAAGTCGATGCGTTCGACGAGAAGGGCAAACCGAAGCACCAGCGCGGCGTGTCGAAAGAACCGGGGATTTATTTTCTCGGTCTTCCGTGGCTGTCGCGCCGCGGCTCGGCGTTCATCTGGGGCGTCTGGCACGACGCAAAGCATATTGCCGATCACATCGCCACGCAGCGCAAATACCTTGCTTACTACGATGCGGCGCACTCTCACGCGCAGCCGCAACGCGAGACGGGCGCAACCGAACCGAAGGTTCGCAAGGTCAGCGAAATGAACCTGAGCTGAAACCTCCACGAACCAGAGCCGCATTCTTCTTTTATCCGTATCAAGGTGTATCGATGAGCCAACCTACGCATACCCGTATCCGCATGTTCAACACGAAGGACACGTACCCGAATCAGTCGCTCGACAACGACCTGTGTCAGGCGGTGCGCGCCGGCAACACGGTCTACGTGCGCGGCCAGGTGGGTACCGACTTCGATGGCCGTCTCGTCGGGCTTGGCGATCCGCGCGCGCAGGCCGAGCAGGCGATGAAGAACGTCAAGCAGTTGCTCGAAGAAGCGGGCAGCGACCTCTCGCATGTCGTGAAGACCACCACGTTTCTTACCGACATCCGCTATCGCGAGCCGGTGTACCAGGAAGTCGGCAAGTGGCTCAAGGGCGTGTTTCCCATTTCGACGGGCCTCGTGGTGACGGCGTTGGGCCAGGCGCAATGGCTGATGGAAATCGACGTGATCGCGGTCATTCCGGATGGCTGGACGCCGGCCCAGGCGTGAGGAGCGCGACATGACGTTTTCTATCGTCGGACGTTGCGCGCAAACGGGGCAGCTCGGCATTGCAATCAGTTCTTCGAGCATCGCGGTAGGCGCGCGCTGTCCGTGGCTGCGCGCTGGCGTCGGCGCAGTGGCGACGCAGAACGTGACGCTGCCCGCGCTCGGTCCGCAGATTCTCGATCTGCTGGAGCACGCAAAGCTGGAACCCGCTGCCGCGCTGGACCGTGCGCTCGGTGCGAGCGAATGGAGCGAATATCGACAGGTCACGGTGATCGACAGTCGAGGGCGTACTGCGTTCTTCAGCGGCAAGCAAGCGCTGGGCACGTATCACGCGGTGGCGGGCTCGCAATGCGTGGCAGCGGGCAACATGCTGGCGGGCACGGATGTGATCGAGGCGATGATCCCTGCATTCGGGAACGCGCCGGGCATGCTCGCCGACCGGTTGCTCGCGGCGATGCATGCCGCCATTGCCGCAGGCGGCGAAGCGGGGCCCGTGCATTCGGCGGCACTGAAGATCGTTGGCGATCTGATCTGGCCGATCGTCGACTTGCGTGTCGACTGGGCCGACGACGATCCTGTCGGCCGGCTCGACGGGCTATGGCAGGCCTATAAGCCGCAAATGCTGGACTATGTGACGCGTGCGCTCGATCCGACAGCCGCGCCGAGCTACGGAGTACCGGGCGATGAGTGATACGTCGAGCCGCGCGCTGCTCGAGCGGCTGATCGGATTTCCCACGGTCAGCCGCGACTCCAATCTGGCGATGATCGATTTCATTCGCCACTACCTCGGCGATCTCGGCGTTCGAAGCGACCTGTTTTACAACGCCGGGCGCACGAAAGCGAATCTGTTCGCAACGATCGGCCCCGACGAAGGCGGCGGCATCGTGCTGTCCGGGCATACCGATGTGGTGCCCGTCGATGGCCAGCCGTGGACCGTCGAGCCGTTCCGCCTGAGCGAGACCGAAGGGCGGCTGTACGGGCGCGGCACGGCCGATATGAAAGGGTTCATCGCATCCGCGCTGGCGGCAGTGCCCACCTTCGTGGCGCGCGATCTGAGGGTGCCGGTGCATCTCGCGTTTTCGTATGACGAGGAGGTGGGATGTCTGGGCGTGCGGCCGATGCTAGCGGAACTGGCGCAGCGTGCGCACAAGCCCGCGCTGTGCCTGATCGGCGAACCGACGGAACTGAAACCGGTGCTGGGTCACAAAGGCAAGCTGGCGATGCGCTGCCAGGTCAAGGGCGCACCGTGTCATTCGGCGTACGCACCGAACGGCGTCAACGCGATTCAATATGCGGCGCGTCTCGTCAATCGTCTTGAAGAGATCGGCGACCAACTGGCCGCGCCCGAGCGCCACGACGAACGATTCGATCCGCCGTACTCGACGGTGCAGACAGGTGTGATCAAAGGCGGTCGCGCATTGAACATCGTACCCGCCGAATGCGAGTTCGATTTCGAAGTGCGTGCGCTGCCTGGGTACGACGCAACCGAGGTTGCCGATGAACTGCAAACTTTTGCGCAGACCTGCTTGCTGCCGAAGATGCGCGCGGTGAACGCCGCCACGGACATTCGTTTCGCGTCGCTCTCGGCCTATCCGGGACTCGCAACGCCGCCTGACAGCGACGCGGCACGGCTGCTCGCGCTGCTTTGCGGTTCGAATGGGTTCGGCACGGTTGCGTTCGGAACCGAAGGCGGCCTCTTCAATGAAGCCGGCATTCCCACTGTGGTCTGCGGACCAGGCAGCATGGACCAGGGACACAAGCCGGACGAGTTCGTCACAGTCGGACAGATCGCGGGATGCGATGCGCTGTTGGCGCGGCTGGCGGATTACCTCTCGACACCATTCGGATCGTGATTCGAACCCGAGCCTGTTGTGGCTGTCGAGATACGGCTGCGGCGCCATCTACGACACGCTGGAACGGCTTGGGTGGTATGCCTGGGCAGCATCGACCATCGGGTTCGCGAACGTATTGGAGATGGACTTCAACGTGGAGGGCCAAGATGTCGGTTCGCCAACCCGACGTCAATCTGCCGGGCCGTCCGTATTGCCTGGCTCGATGCGGGGTAACGCAAGCCGATGCGCACAACGGTCCCGATCCCTGATCGCGTCCAATACGAGTTCGGCTATGGCTTTTCCCGATGCATGGCCCGTCGGTTGCGTAACGGCCGTCACTGCGTACGGATGCGAGACCTCCGCAGGCACACCGTCATAGACAATCAGCGAGACGTCGCCGCCAGGCTTGCGCCCGCTGTTGACGATCGCGCGAAACGCACCCACGCCTGCGAGGTTGTTGTCCACGAGTACCGCACTCGGTGGTTTGGCGAGATTCAACAGTGTGGTCGCCGCATCGTGACCGCCTGCACTGTCAAACGAACACTCGATCATCAGTTTAGGCGAGGGATCAATGCCCGCGCTTTGCAACGCACTGATGAAGCCCGCCCGACGCTGAGCCGCAAAAGTCATCGCAAGCGGCGCGCTGATCAGCCCAATCCGGCGATGGCCGAACTCGATTAACCGCTGCGTCGCGGCTCGCGCGCCCGCTTCGTTGTCGAAGTCAAACCACCAGTACGGCCGCGCGCTATGGGTGCGGCCGTAGGCGACGAACGGAAAGTCCCACTCCTGGAGAAGCGCGATCCGCCTGTCGTTCACTAGCGTGCGCGCGACGATCAGGCCGTCGACCGACCGGCCTTCCACAAGGCGCCGATAGGTTTCCAGCTCTGCGTTCGGCCGCGCAGATGCAATGATCAGGTCCATGTCACGTTCGCCGAGCGCCTCGGTAATACCCGCCACGACCTCGCAAAAACGAGGATCGCCCAGATCGCCGGCACCGAACGGATACACGATGCCAATCGCGTCGGCGCGACCCGTCGCCAGCCTGCGCGCTGTCGGATCCGCCTGGTAGCCGAGCGCCCGTGCGGCCTCGATCACTCGCTGTCGAGTTGCCTCGCTCACATCGTCATAACCGTTCAGTGCACGGCTGACCGTCGTCCTGGACAGACCCAACGCGCTCGCCAGCGCCTTCAGATTTGTTTTCGCCACTCATCCCTCGCGGTTTTGCGTCTCTCACCACGCCACTGTGTCGATGTGATGAGAAGACCCGCTAATTCTACGGTATTAAATTGCTTTTTGACTTCAAAACCGGTTTGGCCTAAGATCCAAACCGATTTGGAAATATTCAGTAACTTAACCTCGAGGACGCTCACATGAACGTTGGCCACCACCCGCGGGTCCCCCGGATCACCCCCCGGCTGCGCGCGCACTTCCTGTCGGCAGCGGTGCTGTCGGCTGTTGCCCTACCGGCGCTGGCTCAGACTGCAACGCCAGGCTTCCCCGCGCCGACGCCGCACTCGCAGCAGGCATACGACCCCGAGAGCAGTTTCACGATGCGCTGGACCCGTGCCGACATCCGTCAGATCAAGGCGCAGTCGCATGCCGCGACGGCGGCGGACAAGAACTCGCTGCCGCTTTCGCTGACCATGCCGGACATCCCGCAGGATTTCCCGCTGATCAATCCGAACGTCTGGGTGTGGGACACGTGGCCGCTGGCCGACATGCGGGCGAACCAGCTGGCGTACAAGGGCTGGGAGGTGATCTTTTCGCTGACGGCCGATCCGCATGCCGGCTATACGTTCGACGACCGTCACGTTCACGCGCGCATCGGCTTCTTCTACCGCCGCGCGGGCATTCCCGCATCGCAGCGACCCGCGAACGGCGGCTGGACCTGGGGCGGCCATCTGTTCCCGGACGGTGCGAGCGTCAAGGTATTCGGCACGTCGCCGATGACCGACAACGCCGAATGGTCGGGCTCGGCGCGTCTCACGCACGGCGACAACGTCAGCCTCTACTACACCGCGACGTCGTTCAACCGTTCGGCCCCCGGCGGCGCCGACATTACGCCGCCGCAGGCGATCATCACGCGCGCCGACGGTCACATCCACGCCGACGACAGTCATGTGTGGTTCTCAGGCTTCGACGATCACCAGGCATTGCTCAAGCCGGACGGCACCTACTACCAGACCGGCGAGCAGAACACCTACTTCTCATACCGGGATCCGTTCGTGTTCATCGATCCCGCGCATCCAGGCAAGACCTACATGGTGTTCGAAGGCAACACGGGCGGTCCGCGCGGCGCGCGCACCTGTACGGAAGCCGACCTCGGCTATGCGCCGAACGATCCGCAACGGGAAGACCTGAACGCGGTGATGAACTCGGGCGCGGCGTATCAGAAGGCCAATGTTGGTCTCGCGGTCGCGACGAATCCGCAACTGACCGAATGGAAGTTCCTGCCACCGATCCTGTCGGCGAACTGCGTCGATGATCAGACCGAGCGCCCGCAGATTTACCTGAAGGACGGCAAGTACTACCTGTTCACGATCAGCCACCGCACAACGATGGCAGCAGGCGTTGACGGACCGGACGGTGTCTACGGCTTCGTCGGCAACGGCATCCGCAGCGACTTCTTGCCGCTGAACGGCGGCAGCGGCCTCGTACTCGGCAACCCGACCGACTTTTCCGCCCCGGCGGGTGCGCCGTACGCGCAGGACCCGAACCAGAACCCGCGCGAGTTCCAGTCGTACTCGCACTACGTGATGCCGGGTGGTCTCGTCGAGTCGTTTATCGATGCAATCGGCTCGCGGCGCGGCGGCACGCTTGCGCCGACCGTCAAGATCAACATCAACGGTGACACGACGGTCGTGGACCGGACGTATGGCAAGGGCGGTCTCGGCGGCTACGGCGACATTCCCGCAAACCAGTCGGCGCCCGGCAATGGAAACGGGCAGGGCGGCAACAGCCAGTAAGCCTGCTCATGAGGCTTGCGGCCGCCGTTTGCTGCAAGCCTCGACGGTCCCGATCCGCTCGCGCCGCCGATGTGCGTGCGCGGTCGCTCTATGTGAGTGCCGCCATGAAGTTCTGGATTCCCGAATTGACCACCCGCAAGCGTCCCGTGTATCTGGAGGTGGTCCACGAAATCGAAGCCGCGATTGACGCGGGCACGTTGCGACCTGGCGATGCGTTGCCACCACAACGTCTGCTCGCCGATTTTCTGGGTCTGCACGTCAATACGGTCAACCGGGCGTTGCGCGAGACCGCGCGCCGCGGCCTGACTGCCGGCAATCGCCGGCACGGCACGGTCGTGAGTGGATCTTCCGGGCGGGAACGCCATAGTTGATAAGACGACATTCGATGCACGACTCGCAACACCGATTCTTCTTCAGCTCGCGCGTGCTGTCGTCGTGGCTCTTTGCCGCGCTGGCCGCCGTCACCGCATGCGTGCCAACCTCTTCGTCCCTTGCCCAGAGCGCGGCGGACACGCCGCAATGGCGCTCCGCGCTTCACTACACGCCACAACGTAACTGGATGAACGACCCCAATGGCCTCGTCTACTACAAGGGGCTGTATCACCTGTTCTACCAGTACAACCCGCACGGCAACTTCTGGGGCGACATGTCGTGGGGACACGCGACAAGCCGCGACCTGATTCATTGGGATGAGCACGCCGTCGCTCTGCGCGCAAACCAGACCGAGGAGATCTTCTCCGGTTCAGTCGTCGTCGATGCCCGCAACACGTCCGGGCTCGGAACGGCAAAGAGGCCGCCGCTCGTCGCACTCTATACGAGCGTCTATAAGGCGGGCTCCCGTCATGAAGCTGGTGTGCAGGCGCAGTCAATTGCATACAGCACCGATGACGGCATGACGTGGCAACCGTACGTGCACAACCCGGTATTGACGCTAAGTCCCGAGTCAAAGCAGTTTCGTGATCCGAAGGTGTCCTGGTTCGCGCCTGGTGGCTACTGGCTGATGGCCACCGTTGTCGCCGATGCGCAAGTCGTCAAGTTCTACCGGTCCGACAATCTGATCGACTGGACGTTTCTGAGCGACTTCACGCTGCCCGATGTGCCGCATCGGGGCGCGCTGTGGGAAATGCCAGACCTGTTCGCGCTGCCACTCGACGGCGACCCGTCACGGCCGAAGTGGGTGATGATTGTCAACGTGAACCCGTGGTCGATCGCGGGTGGATCGGGCGCAATGTATTTCGTCGGGCAGTTCGACGGCACGCGCTTCGTAGCGGACGACGTAGTGCCCGCCAGCTCCGATCCCGCGCGGTACCAGTGGCTCGATCATGGCGCGGACTACTATGCGGCAGGGACGTTTTCGAACGCGCCGTCCGGCACGGCTGTGACGATCGGCTGGATGAGCAACTGGGATTACGCGAGCCACGCGCCGACCGCGCCCTGGAAAGGCGCGATGGCATTGCCGCGCGAACTCGCGCTGAAGACGATCGACGGCAGGCCGCAACTGACATCGGTGCCGCCGTCATCGTATGTGTCGATGGTGAAGCAGCGCCCCGCCACGCGCATCGACGCATTCGACGTGTCGTCGGCCGCGCGCGACCTTGCGCCATCGGCGCGTGGCGCCGTGCAGAACATCGATCTCACCATCCGGCCCGGCACGGCACATCGCGCCGGTCTGATCGTGCGAGCTTCGGCAAATGGTGACGTAGGTACGCGAATCTTCTACGACACCAGCACGCAGACGCTGAACCTGGACCGGTCGCGTTCGGGCAACACATGGTTTTCGGGCGCATTCAGCAAAGCACACATTGTCAATCTTCCGTTGCACGACGGCAGGCTTGATCTGCAGGTGGTGATCGACCGCAATTCGGTTGAGGTGTTTGCCGATCACGGTCGCACGGTCATCACGGACCTGATCTTCCCGGCACCCGGCGACGATCATGTCCGCGTTTTCGCGGAAGGCGGCGATGCCAGATTCAGTGACGTCGCGATTACGGACATGGATTGATGGCGTGGTCACGCGTCCGTATGGAAGAACCGCCGTGCATGCCTGTCGAGCCAGGGGATCAGGCATTGTCATCGGTCTTGATACTGCATTCGATGCAGGCAACCGATGGCGGGCGGGTTGAAAGTTCAGGTGTTCTTTGACGCACTCCGGGCGCAGAAAATCAGCCCACTCTCTGATATGCCAGCGGTGCGAGCGAGCGTTGACACGCGGGCGTGAGCGCTTTATGCCAGCTACAGGTTTTCCCGGGACACCGCACGAACTGGATAGGCTCGCGTGAGCACAGTTCGGCGGTCCTGCCACGATAGAACGCCGTCATCCTCGCGCTTCCAGGTCTTGAACCGCTTCCATGCGCAACTATCCTGTAAGAGTCGAGGCCGGGACGCGAAACGAACGCCTCGAAAGCTCAGATCATTACGTCCGCGTGGCGACTGTCCAAACGGCCCGGCGCGCCAGGACGAAAGCGGTGTGTATCATGCGTATCGCGCGTGCGTGGCTGGTATCAACCCTGTTCGGAGTTGCACTCTGCGTGTGGTGTGCGCTTTGCACTGCCGTCCAGCCGGTGTCTGCGCGATCAGCGGCGGCGCCCGCGTCAGCGGCTTCCGCGCCGGCCGCCGCGAATGCGGCGCGGCGGATCGATCTGACCAACAAGCCTTGGCGAGGCGATTTTGACGCGATGCTTCAGCGCCGCATGATTCGCGTTCTCGCGCCCTTTAGCCGCACGTTGTACTTCAATGACCGTGGACACGAGCGCGGAGTGGCGGCGGACACCGTGCGCGACTTTGAACGATTCGTCAACAAGACCTACGCCGATCGCCTCGGCAAGCGTCCCGTCACCGTCGTCATGATCCCGACGACACGCGACCGGCTGCTCCCCGGCCTCGCAGAAGGCATTGGCGATATTGCAGTCGGCAACCTGACGGTGACCGATGATCGCCTGAAGCAGGCCGACTTCGTTACTGCACATGCGCTCAAGCCAACGCGCGAACTCGTTTTGACGGGCCCCAAGTCACCTGCGTTGTCCACCCTCGACGACCTCAGCGGCAAGACAGTCGACGTTCGCCGCCATAGCAGCTATTACGAGAGCCTGGTTGCCCTGAATACCCGCTTCCGGCAAGCCGGCAAGCAGCCGGTGCGGATCGTGCTGCTGCCGGACGCGCTCGAGGATGAGGATGCGATGGAGATGCTGAACATCGGCCTGCTCCAGATACTCATCGTCGATGACTGGAAGGCGCGCATGTGGGCGCAGATGCTTCCGCAAATCAAGGTGCACGAAAATATCGCGGTGCGCGAGGGAGGCGTCATTGGCTGGGCCATTCGCAAGAACAGTCCTCAGTTGCAGGCGGTGATCAGCAACTTCTATGAGAAGTTCATCAGGAAGCATAGCGTAGCGGAGATCCGCCTGAAGCAGTACGTGCAGGGTGTCAAGCAGATCCACAACAACATGGAAAGCGCCGAGCTGAAGCGATTCAAACAGACCGTGGCATTCTTCGAGAAGTACGGCCAGCAATACGATTTCGATCCGTTGATGCTCGCGGCCCAGGGATTTCAGGAATCGCAACTCAATCAGGATGCGAAGAGCCGGGTGGGGGCGGTCGGCATCATGCAACTGATGCCGACCACCGGCAAGGAACTCAACGTTGGAGACATCAAGGTTGCAGAGTCGAACATTCATGCTGGCGCGAAGTATCTCGATCAGCTGATGACCCGTTATTTCAAGGATGCTCATTTTTCCGAGGTCGACCGGCCGCTCTTCGCCTTCGCCAGCTATAACGCCGGACCGGGAAACATTGCGAAGATGCGCAAGGAGGCTGCGACCCGCGGCCTGGATCCTGACGTCTGGTTCAACAACGTCGAAGTCGTGGTGGCCGAGAAGATCGGCATCGAGACGACCACTTATGTGCGAAACATCTACAAGTACTACGCGTCCTATCACCTCCTCAAGGAAGCGCAGGCGCAGCGGACGCGTACGGTTCAGCAACTGCGCCGCTGAGCACATGGCGCCACGCGCGTGGCCAGCAGCTATGCATTGCTGAATTTGCCCGGGATGTCGACGGAGCCATTCGCGGCATCGCGCGAATCTCGCTCCGACTGGCGGACGCAGCCATCCATGTTGCGAAGCGTCTGGGCAGAAACCGTGTCCGATGAGGTCGGCGAACACGGTAGCGCGGGTAGCCGCAAAGGCTCGGTCGGAGAGAGGCCAGCAGCGACGCCGCGGTGAGCGGCATCTCTATAGCACGGCCTTAAACTGTGCCTTCCCGTTCCACACGAAGTTCGCCGGCGCCTCGCTGCTCCGTTCTCTCCGTCTGCAGATAATGCGTGATCTCGGTGTTCGTCACGAAGCTCGCAGCACAAGACGCCGCAAGAATGGCGTCCGTCTGCTGCGGCTTTGCGATCGCAAAGCCCTGCACGTAGTCGACGCCGAGTTCATCCAGCGCACGTAAGGTCTCCAGGTCTTCCACCCACTCCGCAATGCTTCGCATGCCGAGATTGTGTGCGAGGCTGATCATCGCTTCGACGATCGCAATGTCGGCCGGATGATTACACATCGTGCGCACGAATTCGCCGTCGATCTTGAGTGCGTCGGCCGACAGTTTCTTCAGGTAGCGCAACGATGTGTGGCCCGCACCGAAATCGTCGATCGCAATCTTTGCGCCCATGTCGTGAACGCGCGCAATAAAGCGCTCCGTATGCTCGAGATCGTGTAGCGCGACACTTTCGGTGATTTCGATACAAAGCAAATGGACGACGTCTTCGTAACGCGAGAGGAGGTCAAACAGCTCGCCGAGAAAGTGCTCGTCGTTGAGCGAACCGCCGCTCAGGTTCACACACACGAACCGGGTGTTGATAAGCGACGCGCGATTGTCGCTGAGCCATGCGAGCGTCGTCGAGAGCACCCAGCGATCGATTTCCACAATGGTGCCGGAGTCCTCCGCGGCAGCAATCAGCTTCCCGGCTGTCGCGACTGCGCCGTCCGGCGAACGCATGCGCAGTAGCACCTCGAAATCGAGTGCTTGCGTTGGTTCGCGCATCGACATGATCGGTTGCATCACGAGGAACAATCCCTCAGGCAACCGGCGTTGCCCGAGCGCTTCAATCAGATTGATCTCGGCGGTGCGCTCCTCGAATGCCGGCGCCCCCCTGCGCAATGCGACGAGCCGCGCACTGCCGCCGCGTTTCGCAGCGCGACACGCGCGGTCGGCATAAGCGAGGGCGTCGAGAACCCGTTCACCTTCCGTGCATTCGACCACGCCAATGGACCCCCTGACCTGAAACGCACGCGTGTTGACAGGAACCGGGGCGGAGTTTAATGCATCGACAATTTCTCGACACCTCGCAATCGCTTCGTCAATGGTCATGTTCGAGAGCACGCAGACGAACTCGTCACCGCCGATCCGACCGATGGGAACGTGGGGGCCGAGACGCTCAACCAGACGGGCGCCGACATGTCGCAATATTTCATCCCCCGTACCGTGTCCGAACAGATCGTTGAACACCTTGAAGCGGTCCAGATCGAGGTACGCAAGCGCCCATGGCCCGTTCTGGCTGCTTTGACGGTCGATGGCGTGTTCGATACCCAGACGGTTGAGGAGGCCGGTGAGGGGATCGTGCTCGGCGAGGAAATGCAGACGCGCTATCGCTTTCGAGCGGTCCGTCACATCTTCCAGTGAGCCTTCGATAAACCCGTTCGCGCGGATCGCCCGCAGCGAATAGCGTCGGCCGTCCGCCCTCGTGCCGGCTGCGCCGTCGATCTCGATCGATGCCGACTCATCGCGCTCCAGCAGATCATACAAGTCGCCCTCGGCGCCCGGAGCAAAATAGTCGGCCCAGCGATGCGTGACATAGTGCTCCAGAGGCAGCCCCAACATCGTGTGTAGAGCTGGGTTCGCGCGGACAAAACAGTTGTCCGCGTTCAGCGTGAAGAGGCCGATTGGGGTAACGTCATATGTGTTGCGCAGTTCGATCTGCATTTCACGGCGTCGTTCGCGCTCTTCGCGCATACGTTCCGCAATCGCGAACGCGCACAGCATACTCGACGAGAGGGCTGTTACCACCGGACTAAGTTTGCCCTCTAGCGCTTTGAGACCCAACGCGGCCGCGAGCACCTCCGAGAGCGTTGCGATCAGCACGATGCCCATTGACGCGACGTACCAGAGCACAGTCCGCGAGCGCGCCTTGACGACCAGTTGGAACAGAAAGTACGTAAGCACCAGTATGCAGAAGCTGGCGCTGATCCATAGTACCGGGATGAAGTGCCTGTAATCCAGAACGAAGGCGGCGGCCATCAGCACGCAGCCGCCATACCGGACCGCGTGAAGGCTCCAGCGCAGGCCGATTGCCTTAAGTTCGCGGCGGAACAGTTCGACAAACAATGTCGTGGTTAGCAGGTAATAGGCGGCGAAGGTGAATTCCCGCAGGAAGGCGATATGATCGGGCGGGACGATGCGGCCTAGCCATTCTGTATCGAAGCCCATGGCGTTGGCGCTCAGCCGTAGATTGCCGACAAGCCATGCGGCAAAAATCACGTACGTCCATTCGCGATTGATGATGGCAGTGACGAACACGAAGATTGCAAGCGTCAGGAGGCCGCCCGTGATCAACGCCGCGCTTTGGTGGAAATCGAGGGCGGTAGTCTCGAGCGTGTCCTCGTTCGACACGGACGCAGTGATATAGGCGGGGCCGGAGAATGTGGCCCGGCACAGGATCGGTGCATGAGGAACGGCGTCGTCAACGCGGAGTGCAAAGCCTGCCTTGTTGGAACGAACTTTGCCGCTGGTTCCATGACGGTCGCCCGCGCCGAGCAACGTAAGGCTGGCGCCCGCGCGCCAACAAGATAGCGTCTGTGCATGCCGCGACGGCAGGTCAATGTAGGCAGGCTCTTCGCGGGTCGCGTCAGGCGTGGTAAGCATGAACCAGAAGGGCGTCTCTGCGAGATGGGTACTGAAACGCGCAGTGGGCGCGGCGTCGCGCAGACGAACGATGGCATTGGCGGGCGACAGCGACGCCGACGAATCCGCTATAACGGGAAAGGTAAGTCGCACCGTTCCGCCCATATCGAACTGATGCGGCTCCCAGAGCATGACGGCGATACTGCCGAGCGCAATCACGAAAGGCGCTATAAAGACAGAGAACCGGTGAAAAGCCAAACCGGTCAACCGATCAAGAAGCGCCCATTTAACGCCTGTCATTTGCTGCTTTTCCTCAATGACGTCCATTTGGATTGCCAATTCCGTGACAGTCAGCAGCGCAAGCGCTCCACCGCGCTAGCGCCACTGACATGCAGTCCGCCCCATCTTATTCGGCGGGCGGACAATTTACCTTACGCTTCGGTCAGCGGTCGCAAAAGGTCTGCGGCGCTACCCGCCGGTGTCCCGCTTTGAGTGCGATCGCCGGCTTCATGCTCTGCAGATGGGACGCGGACATCGATATCGATGTGATCCGTTTCAAAAAAGAATCCGAGGAACGGATGGTTGACCTTGGCCCAGCGCTGGCGAACTAAAGCGACGGGCTTCGCCATCACTCGGTGCGGCAATCCACCGACGTGCGTCATCGGCAAAAATTCGTTCTGGCCGTACACATCCTCGAACAGCATGGCCTCGTATTCACGATCGAGCGGTGAACGTGCCGTAATCAACATCCAGTCGACACTGTTCTGTACGCAGAACATGTAATACGCCTTGCAGAGCGCCACCTTGACCATCCGGCCGATGCCGCCGCGTGCGACGCCAAGCCGCGTCGCTTCAGCGAGCCGCGCCTGGCGCAGCCAGTCGGGAAGGTCGACGGACTGTTCAACGGCAAGCGGACTGAATGCGTTCGTCTGTACCCGCATCGTACCGAGCGGCCCCCCGTCCAGCCGCGATTGCGCTAATAGCACGACCGTGCCAGGTGAAGAATCAAGCTCTTCTACCTCCATCGTATCGGCGAATGCCGGCAAGTGGCGCCCATAGGCGGTACGTCGCATTTCGACGGCCTTGTCCAGCTCCGCCAGACTGCTTACCACCTTAATCGTAAACGGCAACCTCTCCGTTTTCTTGACGGCGCCCTGAGAAAAGACTTCTTCGAGCGACGTATAACCTGCATTTTGCGTCAAAAGGACTGAGTCGATGCGGTCCATATCTACCCCATAGGTGGTTGAGAAAAAAGTACGTCGCGCTCGAAAGTCGCGAAATCGCTCCGAGCGCGACGAACTAGGTTCTCATGAACGCAAAGATGTGGTATGCATTGCCGACTCATTCGGGAGGCGGGCCCTTGGCAGACTCGCTTGCGGCCCGGCGAATACTGAGCGGGCGACCCAGGCTCGTCATTGAGACATGGGATCATCGAAGTCACCGCTGATTTGCCTCGAAAGACTCTCGTCACGATCCGGATCTGTTGTTCCCGAACAGTGGCGCGAACGACCCGGTTATCCGTTCATGAACACGGCGTGTGTCGGCACCTGGACGCACCTGTCCGGCAACGCTTACGGCACAGCTTCCAGGGCAATCGCCCGATTACGCCGACTCGCAGGCGTCGCCTTTCGATGGATGAGCAGATTCGTTCCTGCTTGCGCACGGATCGCGATAGTCTGTGATCCTGCGCTAGGCGGCACGCTTGGCCAATGACGAAGGCGTAAGCGCAAACACGATGATTTGCCGCTTATGGGCCGACCCTGACAAGAAGTGTGACGTCTTTTCCAACGACCGACTCATCGGATTCAAAGATGCCCGCAGGAACCACAAACTTGCCGCCATAGTGGATTGTGTGCAACCCGGCTGATAAGGGCTTGAGCAAGAGGTAATAACCGTCGGCAATGGAGGTTCCCGGCCCTCCGACATTGCCAAAAATCCACGGACTCGGAGCGGAAAATGAGAAGGTCCCGGTCCTTGTACGAAACGCCTTGATATTGGCGACAGGAGCGCCATCAATCGTGCAGAACAGATCGCGGATGTCGCCTGCGAAAGCACTGGAGATTTTAAGTTCTTCAGCCGTGAACGTTTTGACGGGGGGCTTATTGAGCGAGGTGGGCCCATCAAACATGGGCAGGAACATAGACGCTCCGTCGAGCACCAGCAGGAAGATAGACGTCCCCGCCGGAATTGTTGTCGCGAGTTGATTGCAGGTCAAGTGTGACGAATTGGGCGTGGCCCAGAACCATACGTTTCCCGTTTGCGCAGCGGAGATGGGCCGACGGCTGCAATCATCGAACGGGTGGGGCAATGGACCGAGAGGCATCTCCAACGCCCATTGCCAGAACGATATTGTCCATTGCGTGTATGTCTTGCCACGGAACTCGACATCCAGAGACACGACATTGGGGTTCACGGCCGCTTCGGGGGAAGTCCTGCCAGGAACCAGTGCGGAGCCGCTTGCCGATACGCTATCGCCGCCTCCGCCGCATCCCGTTGACTGGATCGCAGCTGCCACTACAACTGCCGATGTCCGCAGTATCCTTCGGGCAAATAGACCGATCGCAGTATGGGTTCGATCTTCGACGAGGACGTTCACGGTGGCCTCCTGCGGGCCTTGCCTGGCTAAGCTGCTGCAGGGCGATTTGGCTACTCACGCCGTAGTTCGCTGCGATAGTTGTTCACAAACTGCATGGTGTACCCGCGAGGCCCCGACCGCTGGAAAACTGTCCGGTATTTCGTTATATGCGGATGCGTAAGCTAATACAAGACGTCCACCGTCTTAGCGGCCGGTTCCTTTTTTGTGCTAGCGACGAGGGTCTGTGAGCTGTGCAACGTCATTCTCCAAGTCAAGCTCTGGCGATAGCTGCATCTGTCGTACTTGCCCTGCGCCTGTAGTCACGACTTGGGCTTTGGTCATCCGTGCAAGGCCCGGATCGCGGCGCTGGCGGTCGCCAATTCGGCTTTCTCGCTCCCCCGTGGCATATGAGCGTTGCACCGCCTTTCGTGAGCGCGACGACGGCAACCCGCGCGACAAGTACGGCAGCGGCGCCGGCCGTCACGGGTAGGACGGTGTGTTCCGCTGGTACCAGCGGCAGACGTCCCCCCTTGTTCCGACAATCCTCGCAGCGCTAGCCGCGCCACCGCAGGACATTGCCCGAACCGACAAGGCATCACTCTACCGGCGGTCAGAAGACTCATCAGCGCTGTATGAATTGATTCGCGCCTGTCCAGCAATAGATGCGTCATTTCCGAATCAAGACTGAGCAGATCCTTACTCTTTTCCCTGCTGTCATCCAAAACGCACGAAACACCGTCGTGGCAGTCCGCGCGAATATGCACCGCGGTCACGAGTCGACGTCGACGCTAACCAGTTCATAGCCGTCTGCAACCATACGCCAGTGGCGTACATGCCGGATCTGTTCGAACTCCCGGATCGCCGTCACCGCCGCTTCTTCCCGGCTGCCACTTGCAATCGGTACGCGCATCAGTTCACTACGATGTGGATGCCCGGAGTCGTCGAGCAGTTCCTTGTAGAAGACGACTTCCAATGGTCGTGAATGTGACAGGGAGCCGCAAATGTCGCTGGCGGAGATGACACCGACTACGCGCGTCTCGCCGCTGAGCACGACCAGGCGGCGCACGTGGAACTGCTCCATCAACTGCACCGCGCGCTCCACAGTGTCATCGAGCGAACAGCAAAGCGCACCCACGCTCATTACTTCGCGCGCCGTCATATCGGTCAGGTTGCGACCCTGCGCCGTGGCGCGTACAGCGATGTCCCGGCCAGTCAGCACGCCGAGCGCCCGCCCGCCATCGCAGACTGGCAGGCAGCCGATCCTTTTGTCCCGGAGCTTGCGCGCAGCCGCGATGAGGCTGTCTTGCGGACCCACGCAGATAGCCGCATGCATGATTTCCTTGACCAGCATAGGAACCTCCTGAGTTGCGCCGGTAGCCTCGACGCGGACATCGGGCGTTTAGACGCTCGTTCTGGCAACCACGGTTTTATCTTCGCGTGCATGTGCGCATACGCGTTGCAGGACTCAATGTTTTGCCGCGAGGGTTGACCGTGGACGCTGGCTCATTCGAAAGGCGTCGAGATTGCGTTCGAGCCTTTCCACAAACTCGCGAAGGATCTCACTCGACTCGCCGCGTAGCGCTTCTCGCGCTGTGAGACTGCATTCAGCAAGGGCCGGCATTCCCGCGAGCGCGCGCATCTGGTCTAGCGCCCTTCGATTACCGCGTCGGGCGAAACTGCAAAAGAACGCAACGTTCTTGAAGTGTGATCGGTTGGCGATCAGGTATGCCCGTACGGGAGAGGCGATCGAATTGGCCCAGACGGGCGTTCCAATCACGACCAGCTCATAGCTTGAGACATCACGCGTGGAGTTGATGATTTGCGCGGGCCGCTGTTCGAGCGCTTCGACAAGAGACCGCACATAGCCAAACGGCCCGGAGCGGTCGGTGGATGCGACTATTTCGTCGACTTGCGCACCGAGGAGGTTTGCAAGGAGAGACGCGATCTTCCGGGTCGTTCCGGTGCGGCTGAAAAAGACTACGAGGATCTTGTTGCCCGACATGGCATCCTCCCTCTGACATCCTGACCCCGTGTACTGTGGCGGCTTTCAAATCGTCGCTAGCGGCACGAAACGGTTTAGACTGGGGGCACGTCTATCGTCTGGATGCCGTTGACGCCTTCCTCTTTCACGTCGGAGGAGACGACTTGACCTTGCCGGCTTTCTTGATTGTCCTCATTTCCAATGGTAGCCGTCCCCGCACGCATTCAAGCGTGTCACGTCCGGTTGGTAGACCATTGACGGAGATCAAGTGCCGACGTCTCGCACCGCTAGGGCATCGGGACACGAATCGGGTGACAGGACGGCGGACAACTCCGTCCACACAGGCTTCGGTTAAGCGTGCCGTCAACGGCGAAAGAACGCCAGTCCAACAACATCGCCCTCCCGTGAACATTGAGCACGAGCTGTCGGTCTGGGTGTTTTGCGCCTGCGTCACGATGAATCGCTGCGCTGGCGGCGAATGATGAAGCAGGCCATCGCTTATATGGGGTCGATATTTAACAGCCACAGGATGATGCGGAGATGCGCAGCGAAGCTATCTCCGATAAGTCGCATGCGAAGCTGCCCCATGAACATAGCGTGACTGTCGCCGCCCTCGCTATTCGGCCAGCTTCGACTGTAAAAGGGTTAGGAGCGACAGCAACAACCACGCGATGGGTCCACGAACAACGCTTTGCAATGGCTTGGTCTGTTAAAGCGTGAGCGCGACGGCTATTTCACGTCGACTTGCGCAAATGAAATGTCGTTGACGCTAGTATCTGGTCTTGCAGATGTGGTGCTCAGCTTGTAAGCAGCGCGTCCTGTACCTCGCGCACATCGGAATGGCATAGGGCGGCAGACCTGGCGAGTGCATGCTCTCTGCCGACAGGCAATTGACCGCGTAATGTAACGACACCGTCTCGCACTTCGACCTTGATTGCGTCGGCTCTTTTCTCGGCGGCCACGCGCAGAGCGGCGCGGATTCGTGCTGAAACCTCCAACTGGATTTGCCGGTCGCTGACACGAAGTTTATTGCTGACTGATGTGATGCCGGGCAGCGAAACAAGAACTTTCTCGGCAAGTTTTCGTTGGTAGGACCAATCTACCTGACCGGAAAGGGTAACGCGCCCGTCGCAGACAGACACGGTAACCGCACCGGATGGCAAGCATGCCCTCCATTTCAGCGCATCGAGCGCAGAGTCACGTATCTCAGCATCACTGCGGCGTAAGTGCTGAGGCACTTCGACGGTCAGATCCGCAGTGACGGACGCAATGCCTTGCGTCTCTTCTGCGGCTTCGCATGCTGCAATTCGCGCCGCGTAGCTCGATACGGTCCCTCGCAGGACGGCTCGGGAGTCGCGCACGTCAACGCAAATGGACTCATCGCATAAAGAAGGATCGTGACGAATGCGCTCGACGACGCAATTCGCGAGGTGCCAATCGAGCGGTGAAATGTTAAAGGTCGCTGTTGTCATGTCCACGCAAGCCTCCGTTCATGACAGGTTATGGCGCTTGCGGTTCGCTTTGGCGAGGAATCGCAGGCGCGGCCCCGACCGGCCGTGGCCGATGTCGGGGCGGTCATTGATGACAGTGACTCACAGAACGGGTATGTATTCTTGACATACGTCAACGAGATGCATATCGAAGCGTGCCTTCGTGTATGACGCGGCGGAAAACCCGGTACGGGAAATGAATAAAGCGCGTGCAGAATCGACCCTTCGCTTGTCGCGGACCAGGCTAACCAGGTCGTAACCGTTATCCTCGGCATTGAATTAGAGATCAATTAGGTTAAGCATCGTTACATATGTGTTTCGCCGAAACGATTTCTTCGCCTAAAGATGCGAAATATGCTCGCCAAAATCGCACTGCTTCTTCTGCAGACGCCTGATCTGGAAGACACTCGATCTCGAAGACGTCACAGTCTGAAAGGTGTCCAAACGTGCACCATCTCTTCAAGGCCGCGTCTGCTCCGTCGCTAATGAGACTGATGATATTCGCGCGACGTTGCTCTATGCTCCCCGCGACATAGTCAATAAACAGGCTGGAATCTGATGGTCGAGAGACGCCAAAAACCTGGTATCGAATCGGATAAGGTAAGCTTTCCATCGTACCCTCCTTCAGTCTCTATCGATCGCTAAACATGAATGGTGCAACGAGTAGAATTCTTCTCGCGTGCAGCAAGCCCGTTCGGAGGCATGTGCTCGATCGCCGCCGCCGGGCTTCTGCCGTAGTAATTGCCCATCGGGCATGTGTTCGAGCCTTCAGCGTACAGGAAAGAGATAGGCAACTATGTGCGCTGCCGCTTATGGGAATCACAGAAACCGCAGCATGAGCGCCTCAAGGCGAGAAATTCGCAAGGCGCGCAAACCGTCTGTCCAGCCGTGCCATTGACGTTCGACACCCGCTTCGCGCTGGAGCCTTGAGTCCTGGTGATCTGGCCGCGTAGAAGCTTCGTCGCGAAGAGCAATCGACTCTGGCAGGCCGATCTTGGGGGGGGCAGCCTCGGGGTAATCGCGGTCGGAACGGGACTACGCGGCCAATGGACCATCGAAACCGGCGGCTGCCGGGACTGGCAGCCGTATGGGCGCGTCAATCAATCGCGGCACGATTGGAGTGGCGGCGTGGACATGCAGTTTGGCCAGCGACCCGTTTCATCCGCGCGAAGACGCGACCTGGATATGAGTTGCCGGCGGCGTCATGGCGCTGCGCTCGCCGCATTTCAACATCTACGCACAGGCTGGTTACCAGCCGAACTGGGTACCACTGATGGTGGTAATAGTCGGGGCGTGAGGGGTGATCACGGCTTCGTTAAGCGTAGTGGGCAGACACTGTCATCGTCGTGTACGTGAGCCGATCGTGCTGCGCGTCTTCCATGTCACGCCATGCTGCTCAAGGTAGTCTCTGATAAGCTGCCGCACAACCTGGGATGGTGTCAGGTCCTGTGCGGCGCAGAGCTTCTCGAACGCTTCTTTTTTTACTGGGTCAATCAGGACAGTCAATCGGGCGCTTTTCGATTCCATGGTGGTAGCGAAGGTTTGAATATGTTAATCAAATTATAATAGATTGTTCGCTTCCGCTACAGCAGTTGATGTGACCGCGCGAAATCGACAGGCGCGGCGCGTGCGTCCAGATGCAGTCCTGACAACCTCCAGCAGCAGCAACCGCAGCGTCAGACTCGCGTCCGGCCAAGCAGAAAATTGCGTCCCGCCTGGGTGAGCGTCGTGGCCCTCCGACCGTTTTCCGAGACGGCAACAAACCCGGCACGAATCAGTTCGTGAGTGATGGACCAGCTCAGGGCTGGCGTGTCGCGGCCATAGCGCGGTTGCGAAAGGCGCTCGAGCGCCCAGATCGCCGCATGGCTCAATGTGACGGGCTGGAGGTCAACAGGCTCGGTCATGTTTCGTCCTTGGAGTGGCGTGGTTCAGGATGGCGAAAGCGGCGCGAATTCAATCCGACAGGGGGCGTCTGGTCAGGTTCCTGCGCAGGTCGCGCGTTCGTCCCAATCGATGCTGTTGCTGTCTTCGATCTTTATCGCCGTTTTGCATAGATTCAGCGCGTGCATGGTTTCGAGCAGGCGAGTTCGTGCAAGGGACTCGTCGGGGGAGAGGAGGCATGCCGACGGCGTCTTCCATGCAAAGACGATGACGTTCTCGGGACTGTCCTCTGCCGGTGCCAGGACGACTGCATCGTCAAGATGGCCCTGATTGGTGTATTCCAATTCGGCAGCGCCAGTCGCTCCGGATCATCGCCTGATGACGGCATTGCTGCACTGCGGGCGCGACTGCATATGGAGCACTGCCCTGTGCCTTGACGCACAGAGTATGGCCGAAAGGTTCTCCAACGCATCCCGCTCGTCAGGGCCTGCCACGAGAATGTGAACAGGCGTGTCCCTTCGGGCCCGCAGTGACATGACCGACATGGCATCTTTGCCATTGACACGGCGACCATTTGCCGCGCAGATGACATCGCTTGCAAACGTGGCCGGTGTTGCCGCGAATTCTGCCGCTACGGCCTGATCGACTCCCCATCGGGCCGTCACCCGAATCAAAGCATCTACCACAGTGTTTCTCCTTTCCTGAGCGTCAGTTCAATCAGGTGGATAGGACTCGAATCGACCTAGTGCAGACGCCGTCCGACAATATTCGCAAGAAAGGTGCTCAACGTTTCGTTCCACGTCTCGTTGTCGAGCATCACGCATGTGGTATCGACCGGTCGCATGTTGGCGTCGAGATAAACCGCGCGGACAGCTCTAGGCGGTAGTGGTTTGCGAAAGAGCCGGCCATCGCCGTCGAGAAAGAGGCATAGCTTTCCGCGATACCGGATGCCGCGGATCGAGATTGCGTCGAACACATGGCGCGCCGATGCCTTCGGATAGACAAAAACGATGTTGATTCCGTGAGCTTCGAGACTATCGGATATCTCCGCAAACCGGTGAAGCATCTGGAACCCGCGTTCCCCCGCCGTGCCGACGCCGACCACGACCAGGCCGTGTTCGCCCTTCATGTCCCGAACGAGTCGGCATGCGTGGTCGTATGACAGCAGAGCAGCACCAGGGTCAATCACGATCTTTTCCTTGCCGGTCTTTCGGACACGTTCCGAATATCTGTGCAGCACACCGCCTCAAGGCCTGCCCCAGGCAGCCTCCCGTCAGCGCATTTCGTCGGACGGAAATGCAAATAAAATGCTAATTACATTATCATATCATGTGTGTGTTGACCGGCACGAATGACGCCGCTCTGCGTTCTCTACCAGGCCGGCACGGGGCGCCAGGCGCGACCCTGCCGGTTCTTCACCGGGGAGATTGCGGTTTGCGCGCGGGCCGCCACGGGCGCTCCCGCAGATCGTCAAGCAATGGAATGATTGCCAGCGCCGTCAGCACGGCCGCGAGCGGAATGGTCGACGCGTAGCCGACATGCTTGAAACCGAGGGCGCCTGTCATGCCGCCTGCAAAAAAACTCGCGAGCATGCCGGAGTGCACCTTGAGTCGCTCCCGGTTGGCGAGAACGGGCTCCGAGGCAGGATCATCGTTCGACACGTTCCAGTAAAAGAGTTTGCCGAGTTCGATACCGATGTCGGTAACGATGCCCGTCATGTGCGTGGTGCGGATTTCCGCGCCTGAGAGCTTGGTGATCATGGCGTTCTGCAGGCCCATGATGAAGCAGAGCAGCACGACGGTGGCGGGCACGAACAAGGTGTCCCGCAGAGCCAGATGACTGCCGACCAGCCCGAAGCACAGAAGCAGGGCGGCTTCGAGCATGAGCGGGGAAGCATACTGACTATGCAGGCGCTGACGGCGCCCCCAGTTGACGAGCATCGCCGAGCAGGCAGCGCCGAGCAGAAACGAGATCAGTGAGCCGATACCGGCAAGCACCAGCGCGACATCACCCAGCACCGCCTCGTCCGCGATCGCGGAAACAATGCCGCTCATATGGGATGTGTATTGCTTCACGGCCAGATAGCCGCCCGCGTTCGCCGCGCCTGCCACGAACGCAAGGGAAAACCCGAGGCGCCTGTTCGCCTCGGTACTCCGGTCCTTTCCGGTCAATGTTCGAAAGAAGTGCGCGGGCATGCGTAAAAGACTCCTGCCGTCACACGAAGGGTATGCGGCCTTGTGTGGGCGTGAATACCACCGCGTCGGGATGTCGCGTTGGTCTCGGGTCTAAAGGACGGATCGCCATTGGATGGGAGTGAAACACGACGGCGCCGTAGCGCAGCGCGTGTCATCGCTGCCGTGTGGAATCCTGCGGACAAAGCTGATACGATGATAACGCCATTATCATAAACTGATAACTGTGTGTTTCTGGCGTCGATCCTGTGCTTGCAGATCCCCGCCTCGAGAGGAGACATCCAATGCAGTGCAGATTTGCGGCAGGCGCACAGTGTCGTCAACCGGACGGTCGGACAGGCAGGCGCGCCGGCGTCACGGGCGCTGAAGGACGTGCTACGCAAGTCGTTGATCGCTGCGCGTCTGATGTGGCTGCGGGCCGCGAATAGGCATACAGCAAAGAGTGACGCGCGATGGCCTCTTTCACCATCCTTCCGTTCGTGCTCGCTGTGATCGCAGGTTGGCTCGTTGTAGGGGGGCTGGGGCTCATGAGTCTGCATCGAACGCGAGTCGTTGCACACGCGCTGTTCCCGGCAGGCGCATTGTTTGGGTTGCTGCTGTGCGCACTGGGTATTGCCGGCATCTTTTCCGCCTCTCAAGAGGCCATCCTGCCGCTGGGTCTGCCGGGTCTGCCGTTCCATGTCAGGCTCGATGCCCTGTCGGCGTATTTCCTGGCTATGCTCGGCATGGTTGGCGCAGGCGTGAGTGCCTTCTCCGCTGGTTATTTCCGCAAGGGTGAAGGCACGCCACCCGGGTTGCTCTGCTTCGAATATCACGTGTGCCTTGCGAGCCTCGCGCTCGTCCTCGTGGCAAACGATGCCTACCTGTTCATGGTCGCCTGGGAAACGATGACGCTGGCGGCAACGTTTCTCGTCATGAGCAACCATCGCATTCCCGAAATCCGGCGGGCCGGCTACCTGTACTTTCTGATTTCGCACGTGGGCGCGCTCGCGCTGCTGCTTTGTTTCGGGCTGCTGCAGGCGGGGACGGGCGACTACACGTTTGCCAGCATGCGGCAACAGCATCTGGGCGTATTCTGGGCATCCATCGCGTTCGTGCTGGCGCTGCTCGGCTTCGGGGCGAAAGCGGGGATTTTCCCGTTGCACGTCTGGTTGCCCGAGGCGCATCCGGCGGCACCCTCGCCTGTGTCGGCATTGATGAGCGGCTTTGTCCTGAAGACAGGGCTTTACGGCATGCTGCGGATGGTGTTCGACCTGCTGCATGTGCAGATCGCATGGTGGGGGGTCGTGATGCTGGCGCTCGGTCTGTTCACCGCACTGTTCGGCGTCGTGTTCAGCGCCATCCAGACCGACATGAAACGGCTGCTCGCCTACTCGTCGGTCGACAACATCGGTCTGATGTTCGTCAGTATGGGACTCGCGGTCGTGTTCCGGGTGTTCGACATGCCGGCGCTCGCCGCGTTGTCGCTGACGGCGTTGCTCTACCAGATCGCAAGCCATGCCGCCTTCAAGAGCCTGCTGTTCATATCGACGGGCTCCGTCCTGCATGCAACGGGCGAGCGCAATCTCGGACGCCTGGGCGGACTGATCCGGTTCATGCCCTGGGCCGCGTGGGTCGCATTGCTGGGCGCGCTGTCGAGTGCAGGACTGCCGCCCTTGAGCGGGTTCGTGTCGGAATGGCTGCTGTTGCAGAGTTTTCTGTTCACGCCCGACCTGCCGAACGCATTCCTGAACATGATCGTTCCGCTCGTCGCGGCGCTGATCGCGCTCGTTGCCGCGCTCGCCGGTTACACGATGGTGAAGTTCTTCGGGATCATCTTCCTTGGGCAGCCGCGCGAGCCAAAGCTGAGCCACGCGCGGGATGCCAGCCCGTGGGAGCGTGTCGGCTTCGTCTGGCTCGCGGCGACGTGCGTGCTGCTCGGCCTGCTGCCTGTGCAGTTCGTGGCCGTGCTCGATCGTGTGACGCAGGCGCTGGTCGGCGCAGGCATCGGGCCGGCGGTTGCCCGGAATGGCTGGTTGCTACTGGCACCCACGAATATCGGTCGTGCGAGTTACATGCCATTGGTCTTTCTGCTGTTTTTCGTCGGCTGCTGCGCGCTGGCCTGGGTGCTGGTGCGACGGTTCTATCATGGGCGGTTGCGCCGCGCGATTCCGTGGGCTTGCGGCCATCCGTTCGTGAACGCGCGTATGCAGGACACGGCCGAAGGGTTCGGCCAGCCGATCCGCGAGATCTTCGCGCCACTGTTCAGGATCGAAAGGCAACTCCCGTCCCCCTCCGACGCGCGCCCCGCGTATCGCGTCGAGGTGACGGACCGCACGTGGGCGATGCTTTACGAGCCCATCGCGCGTATTGTCAGACGTATCGCGGCGCTGGCCGGCCTGCTTCAGGCGGGCCGCATCGCTGTCTATCTGATGTACAGCTTTCTCGTGCTGATTGTTCTGCTGATACTGGTCACACGATGATCACGCTCTCCGGACTGGCCTCGCAACTGATCGAAATCCTGCTGGCGCTCGCGGCGGCTCCGCTGCTGACTGGCTGGATCAACATGTGCCGTGCGTGGCTGCAGAACCGTCGCGCGCCATCCATCTGGCAGCCGTACCGGATGCTGCATAAGCTGTTCAACAAGGAATCGGTCGTCGCGCATCATGCAAGCCCGGTGTTTCGCGGCGCGCCATACGTGATCTGGGGGTGCATGACGCTCGCGTGCGCGATTGTGCCGACGCTCTCGACGGATCTGCCGTTGTCGCCCGCTGCCGACGCCGTTGCGCTGGTTGGGCTGTTCGCGCTGGCGCGCGTGGCGATCTCGCTCGCCGCAATGGATATCGGCACGGCATTCGGCACGCTGGGCGCACGTCGCGAGATGCTGGTCGGGTTCCTGGCCGAACCGGCTCTGCTGATGGTGCTCTTTTCCGCGTCGCTGATTTCACACTCGACGCTGCTGACGCATATCGTTGGCACGCTGAGTCATCGGGAGCTTGCGATCTATCCGAGCCTCGCGTTCGCAGGCATTGCGTTCACGATGGTGTCGCTTGCCGAGAACGCCCGTCTGCCCGTCGACAATCCGACCACGCATCTCGAACTGACCATGATTCACGAGGCGTTGATCCTCGAGTATTCCGGGCGGCATCTCGCGCTGATGGAGTGGGCGGCGAGTCTCAAGCTGTTTGCCTACTCGTGCATCGGGCTGTCTCTTTTCGTGCCGTGGGGCATCGCGGAGGCGGGCAATCCCGTCGCGCTGCTGCTCGCCATCCCGACGCTGTTCGCCAAGCTGCTGGTCGGCGGCGTGGCGCTTGCCGTGGTGGAGACGACCAACGCGAAGATGCGCATCTTCCGGGTGCCGGAGTTTCTCGCCACGGCCTTTCTGCTCGCGGTGATCGGCATGCTTGTCCACTTTCTGCTGGGGGCATGAATGCACAGTCTCGCCACGCAGATCATTAACCTGTTGGCCGCTGTTCTGCTGATGGTGTCGTTTGCGATGCTCAGCCAGCGCCGCATCCTGTCGCTGATTCACCTCTACACGCTGCAGGGTATCGCGCTCGTCTCGGCGAACTTCGTGCTGGGCTTTGTTTCGCAGGACGTTCATCTGTACGTTTCCGCGTTGCTGACACTGGTCCTCAAGGTGGGCCTGATCCCGTGGATTCTTTACCGGCTGGTGCAGCGTCTCAACGTGAAAACCGATGTCGAGACACTGCTCAATATCCCGACGACGCTGCTGATCGGAATCGTGCTCGTCATCGTGGCGTTCAACGTGGCGACGCCGATCAGCCAGCTCGCGTCTTCGGTTGCGCGTGGCACGCTCGGCATCGCGCTTGCCTGCGTGCTGCTCTCGTTCATGATGATGATCACGCGGTCCAAGGCGATACCGCAGGTGATCGGTTTTCTTTCGATGGAGAACGGTCTTTTCTTCGCGGCGGCAGCGGCGACCAACGGCATGCCGATGATCGTCGAACTCGGCATCGGGCTCGACGTGCTGGTCGGCATCCTGATTCTCGGCGTCTTCATGTTCCAGATTCGCGAGCAGTTCGACAGCCTGGACATCCACCATCTGGAAAAGCTCAAAGATGACTGAAGCGTGGATTGTGCTGCTGGTCTTCGGCATTCCGCTCGTCGCGGGCGGATGTCTGGCACTGGTCGGACAGCACCGTCTGGCGCCGGAGGTCAACGTAGCGTTCAGCTTCCTGACCTTCATTGCGGCCATACTGCTGGCCGCGCAAACAGTTGCCCACGGTCCCGCCTTCGCACTCGGGAAGCTTTTCTTCGTCGACCCGCTCAACGTCTTCCTCGTTGCACTGACGGCATTCGTCGGCTGGACCACGTCGATTTTCTCGCGGCCGTATATGCGCATCGAGCAGAGCCGAGGCAAGATGACGGCGGCGCGCATGCGTCTCTATCACAGCATGTACCAGCTGTTCGTGTTCGCGATGCTGCTCGCGCTGCTCACCAACAACGTCGGCATCCTGTGGGTCGCGATGGAAGCCGCGACGCTCGCGACGGTGCTGCTGGTGAGCGTCTATCGCACTGCGGCAAGTCTCGAAGCCGCGTGGAAATACTTCATCCTGTGCGGAGTAGGCATTGCGCAGGCGCTGTTCGGCACGATCCTGCTCTATCTCGCGGCAAGCCGGCAGCTCACGGGCGGCGATGCACTGCTCTGGACCAGCCTGAGCGGCGTAAAGGGCGCGCTCGACCCAACCATCATGTCGCTTGCGTTTGTTTTCCTGCTGATCGGCTATGGCACGAAGGTCGGCCTCGTGCCGATGCACAACTGGCTGCCGGACGCGCACGCCGAAGGGCCTACCCCGATTTCCGCCGTGCTCTCCGGCTTGCTGCTCAACGTGGCGCTGTACGCGGTATTGCGATGCAAGGTGCTCGCCGACGGGGCCTTGCAAAACGGTCTGCCGGGGCGCCTGCTGGTCGGGTTCGGCCTGGTGTCGGTGCTGGTCGCCACCTTTTCGCTGTTGCGCCAGAAAGACGTGAAGCGCCTGTTCTCGTATTCGTCGATCGAACACATGGGCCTGATGACGTTCGCTTTCGGACTGGGCGGGCCGACGGCGACATTCGCCGGTCTGCTGCATATGACCGCGCATTCGCTCGTCAAGTCGGCGATCTTTTTCACGGTTGGCCATGCTGCCCAAAAAGCGCGCACGCAGATGATCGACGACATTCGCGGGCTGTTGCGCGTGAGCCCGACGGTTGGGTGGGGCATGATGCTGGGTGCGCTGGCCATTCTCGGCATGCCGCCGTTCGGTGTCTTCGCGAGCGAGTTCCTGATCGTGACGACTGCCATCGGCGAACTGCCGTGGGCGACGCCTGTGCTCCTCATCGCACTTGCGGTTGCGTTCGCGACCATCTTCGCGCGCGTGCAGCACATGGTATTTGGCGAGACGACGGCAACACCGCTCGAACACGCACCGGCGCTTCTGCCCGTATTCGTGCATCTGGGCCTCGGTCTCATGCTGGGGCTTTACATTCCGCCGTATCTCGCCGCGTGGTACCGGCAGGCGGCAGCGATGATCGGGGGGTGACGCATGCGGATCGACTCACTCGAACTTTCGGATCTCACGCGGCTGTCGGCGTCCGCCGGCAGGGCGTCTGCCTGGCTGGCGCATACCGACGCCGCGACGTGGGTCCGCATCGCCGGCACCGCACGAGAGCAGGGCGGCCGGCTGATCTCGTTGTGGGGTGCGCAAGCAGGCGTGGAAGCGGTTGCGGGTGCGTTCACGATGTCGGCTGCCTACGCGATGCACGATGGCCTGTTGTGGGTGCAGTTGCCTGTCGCGATGGGCAACGAAGAAGCGGCCGGCTATCCGGACCTGTCGACCATCTTTCCGTGTGCGTCGCGCATGCAGCGTGCCGTCTACGATCTGCTCGGGCTGCGCGCGACGGGCGCGGCTGACAGTCGGCCGTGGCTGAATCACGGTAACTGGCCAGCCGACTATTATCCGCTTCAGAAACTGTCGTCCGGAACTGAACGCTTCCAATCCGAGGAAGCGGACTACCCGTTCGTGCAGGTCTCGGGAGACGGTGTACACGAAATTGCGGTGGGACCGATTCACGCGGGCATTATCGAGCCGGGGCACTTTCGCTTCTCAGTCGTTGGTGAGAA
The DNA here is from genome assembly GCF_000020045.1 of Paraburkholderia phymatum STM815. GTDB lineage: Bacteria > Pseudomonadota > Gammaproteobacteria > Burkholderiales > Burkholderiaceae > Paraburkholderia > Paraburkholderia phymatum. The sequence goes on from NC_010625.1 coordinate 615,260, forward strand.
GGTGTTGCGACTGGAAGAACGGCTCGGTTATACGCATCGAGGTATCGAGCGGCTGTTCGAGCGCACGCCCTTGCTGACTGGACATCGTCTGGCGGGACGGATTGCCGGCGACACGACGGTCGCCTTCTCGTGGGCGTATTGCATGGCCGTCGAACGCGCACTGAACATCTTTGTTCCGCCACGCGCACAGTGGCTGCGCGCCGTGCTGCTCGAGCGCGAGCGCGTCGCCAATCATCTGGGCGATCTCGGTGCGCTCGGCAACGACGCTGGCTTTGCGTTCGGGCTCGCGCAGTTCTCGCGGATGAAGGAAGACTGGCTGCGTGTGAACGACGGGATGTTTGGGCATCGCTATCTGATGGATCAGATCGTGCCGGGCGGTATGGCGCGCGACATCGCTGGGCAGTTCGTCGGGGCTGCCATCGAACAGTGCGAGCGAACCGAAGACGCGGTGCGCGCGATGCAGCGCATTTACGACGAGCAATCGGGCCTTCAGGACCGCTTTACGGGGGCGGGCAAACTCACGGCGAACGTCGCCGCGCATTTCAGCGTGTGCGGCCTGGCGGCGCGGGCGAGCGGTCTGGGCATCGACGTCCGCGTGGATCATCCTTACGACCCATATCACGAGGTCCAGCCTCACATGATGAGCGACAGCCGGGGCGACGTGGCTGCCCGCGTCGCTGTGCGGTTCAACGAGGTCTACGAGTCGTTGCGGCTGATTGGCGTGCTCCTCGACGGTCTACCTGACGGTGCCGTCGTCGCGCCGGTCGAAACCGGCCGGCCTGCATCGCACGGTGTCGGCTGGGTCGAAGGCTGGCGCGGCGACGTGTTCGTGGCCATCGAGACGGGCGAAAACGGGACGATTTCCCGGTGCCATTGCCATGATCCGTCGTGGCAGAACTGGCCCGCGCTGGAGCACGCGATCATCGGCAATATCGTTCCTGATTTCCCGCTGATCAACAAATCGTTCAACCTGAACTACGCAGGACACGACCTGTAATGTGGCAACTTCTCAAGCGTATCGCGCGGACGGATATTCCGGCCGGCTCCGTCCCGGACACGAACGACGCGTGGACGACCTCGCATCAGCAACAGATACAGCGAGAGATTCTGGACGTGCTCGGGCGCGCGTTGTGCATCCGCCAGGTCGATGCGGGCTCCTGCAACGGATGCGAACTGGAGATTCACGCGCTGAATAACCCGTACTACAACATCGAGGGTCTCGGCATCAGGTTCGTCGCGAGTCCGCGTCATGCGGACATGCTGCTGGTGACCGGTCCGCTCACGCTGAACATGAAGGAAGCAGTACGTCGGGTATGGCAGGCCACTCCCCATCCGAAACTCGTCGTTGCAGCAGGCGACTGCGCGTGCACGGGCGGTATCTTCAGGGACAGCTATGCCGTGTGCGGGCCGCCGTCGAATCTGCTTCCGGTGGATGTGGCCATTCCGGGCTGTCCGCCGTCACCGTTTGATCTGCTAACAGGCATTCTCACGGCGCTCCGCTCGAAACCCGACGCGCTCGCGCCGTAGTCATTGTCTGAGGCGCGCTGTTGGGAAAACGAAAGAGTATTGCCTTCGACCCAGAGTTGCTCTATGTAGCGGCCATGTTCCACGATACCGGTTTGACGTCGGCCTATCGCGAAAGCGAACTACGCCTGGATCTTTAGGTTTTCGCAATGCTCAGACGTACATTTTTGGTCGCGAGCGCCAGCACGTGTATCGGGCGCCCGTTGTCAAACCGGCTCGCCGCCGATGGGCATCAGGTCGTCGGTCTTGCACGCGGAACCGACGAGCTGATGCGTGGTGTTGGCAAGCCGTTCTCGCGTGTTGCTCGGCCTTGCCTCGAGAAACCGCGACGGACCTTGACGCACTCGATAAACAGTTGACAGCCAGCGGCGACGGTCGCAGACATCGGTGTTGGCCTGGCGACCGGTGGCATACAAGGGTAGGGAGCGCGACACCGCCAATGTTCGGGCATATCGCTCTGCGCCGCGACGCCTGGCGCAGCAATTGAATGCCAAGCTGATGGAGCCGGGCGACTTCGAACAAGGCCTTAACGCAGCCGGCGCGATAGGCGACGACCGCTTGCAGCGGCAAGCTCAGGGACACGTCGTGCCAGAGGCATTCACTCATGGCACAAGCGAGCAGCGGCAGCGATGGCTGTGGCGTGGCATGACGACCGGTGAATCAAGCAATGCGATACGTTCTCGGCGCAGTCTTTATGATCAACGTTGCCACGGGAATTCTGCAATTGGGCAGTCGCGCCTGGCGAAGCTGGATGCGATGACATGTCGCTAGACGCGTTCAAGAAGGCAGAGGCTCAAACTTCAGTTTGTCAAAACCTCGGCTAGCGGACCGGCTGCTCGACCCGGCCAACCTGCTCCTGGATTTCGCGGCAATTCCGCCCTGATTCGCGGTCCGTTGCGCGTTGCCGGGCCGCGTGCGGCTTTTGTCCCCGGTCGCCCGTCTGTCGGGCATCGAGTGTCGAACTCGCACATCCCGATGAACCGCCTACACTACAAATACGGCGCACCTGCCGTATCGGAGGCTGCTATGGCCCGAAAGTTATCTGATATTTTCAGGCGGCGTTCAGTGACAGGCGCCCCTGATGACCCGGCTCACGGGGAATCTCACGTTCAAAGGGATGAGCACACGCGCTTTGCACAGGCGCAGGCGAAGAAGCTCTGGGAGACGGTCAGTCGCCATCGCCACAGGGAGACCCGCGGCCGCTGACGTCATGGCGCGCCTGGACGGGGCGGCCGCATCGGAACGCCTGAATCGTATCGTGCGTTCGCCCCGTTCCATTCGCACGCAATCGCGCAACGAGTTGTGACTCGCGTCGTCGCGACGCGCTCGACCCTGGCCAGTCTGGATCACATCACGGTCGTGCAGATCGGAGCGCTTGTCTGGAAAACGATCCAACGATTCCCTTGGCGGCGTAACCCGGCTGCCATGCTCGCAGCGTTAGCGCTCGCGGGAACGCGCCGATGGCGCGATATCGGCGCCGAAAAGCGTGCACGAAAAGCGGGTTATCGGTGGCGCATCGCACAAGCACACAAGCAGCAGAACGCCTACGATGTGTGAAACACCCAGGAGGCCGTCATGACCACGGCTGCCAGTTTTCACATCGGCTATACACAATACCTCGGCCCCGACGGCGAACCGGTGCATCCACTTCCGGCCTTCGCGAGGGATCCCGCGGCGCTTCTGCCGCTGTATCGCGCGATGGTGCTGACAAGGGCCTTCGATACGAAAGCGGTTGCGCTGCAGCGTACGGGGCAACTCGGCACATTCGCATCGTCGGTTGGCCAGGAGGCGATCGGCGTCGGCGTGGCCAGTGCGATGCACCCCGAGGACGTGCTGTTTCCTTCCTATCGCGACCACGCGGCCCAATTGCTGCGCGGCGTCACGATGACGGAAAGTCTGCTCTACTGGGGTGGCGACGAGCGCGGAAGCAATTTCAGTGTGGCCCGTTTCGACTTTCCCAACTGTGTGCCGATCGGCACGCAGGTCTGCCATGCGGCAGGTGCTGCCTATGCATTCAGGTTGCGCAAGGAGCCGCGCGTCGCGGTGGCGCTTCTCGGCGATGGCGCCACGTCCAAGGGAGACTTCTACGAGGCGATGAATTTCGCCGGCGTGTGGGGCGCGCCGCTCGTGCTGGTCATCAACAATAATCATTGGGCGATTTCGGTGCCGCGCAGCCGTCAGAGCGCAGCGCAAACGCTCGCGCAAAAGGCGATTGCAGCGGGCATCGACGGGCTGCAGGTCGACGGCAACGACCTGATTGCCGTGCACCATGTGGTGGCGGCTGCGCTCGCGAAGGCCCGGCGCGGCGACGGTCCGACCTTGATCGAAGCGCTCAGCTATCGCCTCGGCGATCACACGACGGCCGACGATGCCACACGCTATCGCGATGCCGAAGTGGTCAGCAGGCAGTGGGAAGCCGAGCCGCTGCGCCGGCTGCGCGCGTACCTGATCCGTATGAATGTTTGGGACAAGGCGCGGGAGGAGGAACTCGGCAAGACGTGTCACGCACAGGTTACGCAGGCTGTCGACGCGTATCTCGCGATTGCTCCGCCTGACGTGTCCGCCATGTTCGACCATCTCTATGAGGCGCTACCGCTTGCCATGCGCGAGCAGCTGGCGATGGCGCGGCGATTTGCGCCTGCTGCGCCCGTCGCGGAGAACGGTCATGGCTGACCTGAACATGGTCGAGGCGGTCAATGCCGCGCTAGCCTGGGAGCTTGCACATGACCCCGCTGTCGTGCTGCTCGGCGAGGACATCGGCGTGAACGGCGGCGTGTTTCGCGCAACGGCGGGCTTGCAGGCGCGCTTTGGCGCACAGCGTGTGGTCGACACGCCGCTCGCCGAAACAGCCATCGTCGGGACGGCAGTCGGCATGGCCGCAATGGGCCTCAAGCCGGTCGCGGAGATTCAGTTCAGCGGCTTCATCTATCCGGCCATCGACCACTTGCTGAATCACGCGTCGCGTCTGCGGCACAGGACGCGTGGACGGCTCGCGTGTCCCCTCGTGGTCAGGTCGCCAGCCGGTGCGGGCATTCACGCGCCGGAGCATCATTCCGAAAGCCCGGAAGCGCTGTTTGCGCACATACCCGGGTTGCGCGTCGTTACCCCGTCTTCGCCCGCGCGCGCGTATGGTCTGCTGTTAGCGGCGATTCGCGACGCGGACCCGGTTATCTTCTTCGAGCCAACACGCCTCTACCGCCTCTTCAGGCAGCCTGTGGAAGACAGCGGCGAAGCGTTGCCGCTCGATTGCTGCTATGTGCTGCGCGACGGGGCGGATGTGACGCTGGTCAGTTGGGGCGGGGCGCTGCAGGAAGTCCTTGGGGCGGCCGATCAGCTCGCCCAGGAGGGCGTGATGGCGGAGGTGATCGATGTGGCCACGCTCAAGCCGCTCGACATGGACACGATTCTGGCGTCGGTAGCGAAAACGGGACGCTGCGTGATCGTGCACGAGGGAGCGCGTACGGGAGGCGTGGGCGCGGAGATTGCTGCCGGCATTGCCGAGCGCGGACTCTATTCGTTGCTTGCGCCGGTGCAGCGCGTCACGGGCTACGACGTGGTGGTCCCGCTTTACCGACTCGAAAGTCAGTACATGCCGGGCATCGAGCGCATCGTCGGCGCGATCAGGCAAGCACTGGAGGCGCAGTGAATCCATGAAGATCTTCAAGTTGCCCGACCTGGGCGAAGGCCTCCAGGAAGCGGAAATCGTCGAATGGCACGTCAAGAGCGGCGAGGAGATTCGCGCGGACCAGCCGCTCGTGTCGGTCGAAACGGCCAAAGCCATCGTCGAGATTCCCTCGCCGCAATCCGGCCGCATCGCGAAGCTGTTCGGCAAGCCGGGTGACATCGTGCATCTGGGGGCGCCGCTTGCCGCTTTCGAAGGGGATAGCGAGGGCGGTGGGGATGCCGATGCGGGCACCGTGGTCGGCCATATGGAAGTGGGCGCGCAACGGATGGAGGAAGCGCCCGCCGCGCCCGGCAGTGGCACGGGTGCGGGGCCTGGCGCTATCAGGGCGATCCCCGCGGTGCGGGCGCTTGCCCGCAAGCTGGACATCGATCTCGCGATGGTAACGCCTTCCGGGCCGGAAGGCGTCATCACGGCGGCCGACGTGCAGCGGGCGGCAAAGCTGTTCGCGGACCTCGGGCCGGCTGAGGTGCTGCGCGGCGTGCGTCGCGCGATGGCGCAGAACATGGCGCGCGCCCAGTGCGAAGTGGCGGCTGCGACCGTTATCGACGACGCCGATATTCATGCGTGGCCTCCCCATGCCGATGTGACGATGCGCCTGATCCGCGCGCTGGTGGCCGGGTGCCGCGCCGAGCCGGGACTGAACGCATGGTTCGACGGCAGAATGGCGCAGCGCCATGTGCTGGAGAAGATCGATCTCGGCATTGCCGTCGATCTGCCGGACGGCCTGTTCGTCCCGGTATTGCGCGATGTCGCACACCGCGATGCGGCCGGGCTGCGCGCCGGACTCGACCGGATGCGCGCCGACATTCGCGCACGCAAGATTCCGCCTGAGGAAATGCGTGGCAATACGATCACGTTGTCGAACTTCGGCATGATCGCGGGTAAATATGCGGCTCCCGTGGTTGTGCCGCCTACCGTTGCGATTCTCGGTGCGGGGCGGATGCACGACCAGGTCGTGGCGTATCAGGGTGCGCCTGCCGTGCACAGGATCTTGCCGCTGAGCCTGACATTCGACCACCGGGTTGTCACGGGCGGAGAGGCTGCACGCTTTCTCGCCGCCGTCATCAAGGACCTCGAGATGGCGCAATAGCCGCGAGACGCAATACGCTTAATTTTCCGCAAGGGCGCCAAGTTCCGACACCGTCCTTGTCGTTTTCCCGTGTAGCTATCCCGGTTTCTACTGTAGCGTGAGTGGGCCTGCGCCGTTACGCTGACCCGCTCTCATCGTCGATGCGCAGACTCGGGATGGACCACTGGCGAACGGTTAACTGTCTGACACGGCATTGCACGTCGGGTTCATACACATGACAGGCCGGACGCCCGATTCATACTTCGAAACGCAGTGTTTCAGGCGCGCGCGTTGACGCTTATTTAGATGTTGGATAACATCTAAATACGGTCATCACACAGCGCGACATCATGAGGAAATCCAAAGCCGAGACCGCCGATACCCGGCGCCGCATCGTCGAAGTCGCGGCGCGCGAGTTCAGGGCCAACGGCATCCAGACAACTGGACTCGCGGACCTGATGTCGGCAGCAGGCCTCTCTCACGGCGGCTTTTACAGGCATTTCGAGTCCAAGGACCAGTTGGTTGCCGAAGCCTGCGAAGCGGGTCTTGCCGCCATCATTGCGAAGCTCGAAGCCGCTGCAGGCGAAAGCGCCGGCAAGGAAGGCTTCGATGCCATTGTCGATGCGTACGTGTCAGCCTCGCATCGCGATGCGCCTGCCGACGGTTGCCCCCTCGCCGGGATGGGCAGCGAACTGGCTCGCGCCGATGACGCAACGCGTGAAGCAGCCGCGAAAGGCTTCGACGATCTTGTCGGCGTACTCGCGAAGCGCAGCAGTCGGCGGCGCAAGGAAGCCGCGCATGCCGAAGCGGTGTTCGCACTGTCGGCCATGATCGGCGCCGTCACGATGGCGCGCGTCGTTCAAGACCCTGATGCTTCCGCCAACATTCTTCGCGACGTCAGGCATCACCTGAACGCGATGTAAGCAGCACCGGATTCTCACCAGCATCTCATCCGTTTTTTGAATGTGCGTATGCACTTAGCAGGACCTCAAGCGCACTCACACCGGGTGCTCACCTCTTCAGCGGAGAAACGATCATGCAACAGCGGAAATTCCTCATTACGGGCGCCACGGGGAAAACGGGCGTTCACACCATCCGTCATCTTCTTCGGGACGGCCACGCCGTGCGCGCCTTCGTGCACAGCGAGGACGCGCGCAGCGAGGCGCTGCGAGCCCAAGGTGCGGAAGTCGTCGTCGGGGATCTGCTCGAACACGACGACATCATTCGCGCGATGGACGGCGTGACGGGCGCCTATCTGTGCTACCCGGTGCGGCCCGGCTTCATTCAGGCGACTGCGTATTTCGCGGACGCCGCTCGCCGCGCCGGGGTGGATGTCGTGGTGGAGATGTCGCAAATCTCCGCGCGCGAAGATTCGAAGAGTCATGCCGCGCGCGATCATTGGATCGCGGAGCGCGTGCTCGACTGGTCGGGCGTGCCCACCGTGCACATTCGCCCCACCTTCTTTTCAGAGTGGATGATTTTTCCCTGGGTGCGCGACCAGATCGTAGAGGAAGGCCGCATCACGCTGCCCTATGGTGACGGAAGGCATGCACCCATCGCGGGGGAAGATCAGGCGCGCCTCATCGCCGCTGTGCTGGCTACGCCGTCTGCGCACATCGGCAAGACGTATGGGCTGTTCGGACCCGTTGAACTGAGCCAGCAGGAGATCGCCGACGAGATGAGCGAAGTGCTGGGACGTAAGATCGTCTACCGTCCTTCGACGATGGAACAGTACCGCACGCATCTCGAGAAGTATCAGTTGCCCGAATTCATGATCCAGCACTTTCTCGCGATCGCCGTCGACTACCAGAACGGCATTTTTTCCGGCGCCGATGGCGTGATCGGCGAGATCACGGGACAAGCGCCGCAAACCGTCAGCGACTTCGTGAGCATGCACCGGCAGGAATTCGCGTAAGCGTCGCGTTGCGTCGCGTGCTGCCCGCGAGTCGCGGGCAGCACGCAATCAGGCACCGGGCAGCTTCAGTCTTCACGATTCCACCCTCGGCCAATAGCGTCCACGAGGGTCATTCGCCATTCTGACCCACAGCAGAGTTCAAATCTTCGATGACCACGTTGCGCATCGCCAATCGGGCCGCCGAAGCAGGACGACACAATTCGACGGGGCTGGGTTTCGTAGCTGAGCGGAACTGACGTTCGAATGCAGCGACGCGTCCATTGGCATGAATTGCGTTACACGATCCGTTTCAATCCAACCAGACGGCGATAACAGATCCAGTTTGACGGCGAATGCTCGCAAGCCCCATTCTCGCGGACCGCCGCACGCGCGGCCATATCGGCGGCATTTGCTGTTTCGGCATGGAAAGCAAAGCTGCAACGGCGTGATTTGCTACGCACGAAACATTCGAACGACGGCGGCGAGAAGTGCCTATAGTCGGAAGCCTCATGCAGTTTCCATAACCAGCACGCAACCTTCCGATGAACCACACTTTCTCCTCCCTGCGCCGCGCGTTGAACGCCGCCACGCTCGTCGTAGCGTCGGCGGCGACTGTCTCGCCCGTCCACGCCGAAACCCGCGAGGTCGTGATCGGCTATCAGGACATGGTCGTGCCGTGGCGCTACGCGCAGGTCACGGGCGCCGTCGAAAAAGCCACGGGCTACAAGGTCACCTACCGCAAGCTCGACAGCGGCGCGGACGTGATCCGCGCGCTCGCGTCGGGCTCCATCCAGCTCGGCGAAGCAGGCTCCAGCCCGATCGCGGCGGGGCTGTCGCAAGGCGTGGACCTGTCGCTGTTCTGGATTCTCGACAACATCAACGACGCCGAAGCGCTCGTTGCGCGCGACGGCTCGGGTGTGAAGAAGCTCACCGACCTGAAGGGCAAGACGATCGGCCTGCCGTATGTGTCGACGTCGCACTTCCATGCGCTCGTAGCGTTGCAGCAGGCAGGCGTCGATCCGTCTACGGTGAAGATTCTCAACCTGCGCCCGCCCGAAGTCGCAGCCGCCTGGCAGCGCGGCAACATCGACGCGACGTACATCTGGGACCCGGTGCTCGCGAAGGTCAAGCAGAACGGCAAGGTGCTGATCACGTCGGGTGAAGTCGCGAAGGAATCGGGCAAGGCGACCTTCGACGGCTTCGTCGCCGCGCGTCAGTTCGAGCGTGACAACGCCGCGTTCATGACGGGCCTCGTCAAGGTGCTGGCCGGCACCGATGCGCAGTATCGCGAGCACAAGGCGGCATGGACGCCCGCGTCGAAGGAAGTGCAGGCCGTCGCGCGGGAGTCGGGCGCAACGCCCGCCGACGTGCCCGCGAGCCTCGCGCTGTACGCGTTCCCGACTGCCGCGGAGCAGGCGTCGCCGACGTGGCTCGGCGGCGGCAAGCAATCCGGCGCGGCGGCATCGCTGGCGGCGACGGCCGCGTTTCTGAAAACGCAGGGCACGATTCAGAACGTGCTGCCCGACTATTCGGGCGCCGTGAACCCACGCTTCGCGCAACAGGCCGCGCGATGAGCGCGCTGGAGATCCGCGGCGTCGGCGTGACTTATGACGGCGCGGATGAACCCGCGCTCGCGGGCGTCGATTTGCGCATCGACAGCGGTGAGTTTGTCGTTGCACTGGGTGCATCGGGTTGCGGCAAGACCACGCTGCTCAATTGCATCGCGGGCTTCGTCGATCCCACGGAAGGCGAGGTGCGCCTGAATGATGCGCCGATCGAAGGACCCGGCGCGGAACGGGGCGTCGTGTTCCAGAAGCACGCGTTGATGCCGTGGCTCAACGTGCTCGACAACGTCGCGCTCGGACTTCGCTTTCGCGGCGTCGCGCGCGACGAGCGGCACGAGATCGCGCGGCGCACGCTCGCGCTCGTCGGGTTGGAGCGGCATGCGAACGCGAAGGTGTATGCGCTGTCAGGCGGCATGCAGCAGCGCGTGGGCATCGCCCGCGCCCTGGCGAGCGACCCGCAAGTGCTGTTGATGGACGAGCCGATGGGCGCGCTCGATGCGCTCACGCGCGAAACGGTTCAGGAACTTGTGCTCGACGTGTGGTCGCGCACCGAAAAGACGGTGTTCTTCATCACGCACAGCGTCGAAGAGGCGCTGTTTCTCGCGACCCGTCTCGTGCTGATGACGCCGGGTCCGGGACGCGTCGCGCAAGTGCATGAATTGCCGTTCGCACGCGAGTACCTGGCGTCGCGCGATGCGCGTGCGGTGAAGTCGTCGGCGGCTTTTATCGAGTGGCGAGAGCGTTTGACACGCCGCTTGCACGAGACGGTGCGGGAGGCGGCCTGATGAACTCGATCGGTTCTTCGCGCCCCAGCGTAGAGGGACGCTTGTCGGGTGCGCATCGTGGCAACGCATACGCCGGCGCGGCCCGCCCACGTAAGCGCAAGGCCAATCGCGGCATGCCCGGCGAAGGGCCGACCGCCGCGCTCAGCACGTTGTGCGTCGCGGCGTTGCTGCTGATGTGGTGGGCCTTATCGCATTTCGGCTGGGTGCCGCCGCTGTTTCTGCCGTCGCCGGACGCCGTCCGGCGCGCATTCGCCGACGCATGGAACGGCCGCATTCAGGGCGGCTTGCCGTTGTCGGAACACTTGATGTGGAGCGCGATCCGCGTGTTCGGCGCGTTTGCGCTCGCCTGCGTGACGGCCGTGCCGATCGGCGTGTTGATGGGCGTGAGCCGGGTTGCGCGCGGCCTGCTCGATCCGCCCATCGAGTTCTACCGGCCGCTGCCGCCGCTCGCGTATCTGCCGCTGGTGGTGATCTGGTTCGGCATCGATGAAACGGCGAAGCTCGTCGTCATCTGGCTCGCCTGCTTTGCGCCGATTGCGATGGCCGCGCGCGCGGGCGTGCGCAGCGCGGCCGTCGAGCAGATCAATGCCGCGTGGTCGCTCGGTGCGAACTTCAGGCAGGTCGTGCTGCACGTCGTGCTGCCCGCTGCGTCGCCGGAGATTCTCACCGGGCTGCGCATCGCGATCGGCTTCGGCTGGACCACGCTTGTCGCCGCCGAGATGGTCGCGGCGACGGCGGGGCTGGGACAGATGGTGCTCAACGCGTCGAGCTTTCTGCGCACCGATGTCGTCGTGATGGGCATCGTGCTGATCGGCGCGATTGCGTGGCTGTTCGATCTCGGCATGCGCGTGCTGGAGCGCAAGCTCGTGCCGTGGAAGGGCAAGCAGTAGCGCGCGGGTGGCGGGCTAGCGGTTTGCCTCGCTCGCGCGCTTCGCGAGCAGGCACAGAATTTCGTACATCAGCGTCGCGGCGACGAGCGCGGTGTTGCCGCTCGGATCGTAAGGCGGTGAGACTTCGACCACGTCGCCGCCGACCCAGTTGAGTCCGTCGAGACCGCGCAGCAGCGCCTGCGTCTCGCGGGTCGTAAGACCGCCCACTTCCGGCGTGCCCGTGCCCGGCGCGAACACAGGGTCGAGCCCATCGACATCGAGCGACAGATAAACGGGCGCATCGCCGACGATGCGCCGCGCCTCGGCCGCGACGGCGGCCGGCCCGAGCACGTCGAACTCTTCGATGAACACCACGCGCATGCCGTGATCGAGCGAATAACGCCAGCCTTCGTCCGAATTCTGCGCACCGCGAATGCCGATCTGAATGGTCCGCTTCGGGTCGAGCAGACCAGCTTCGACTGCACGGCGAAATGGCGCGCCGTGCGTGAATTTCGAGCCTTTGAACGAATCCCAGGTGTCGGTGTGCGCGTCGATATGCACCAGCGCGACGGGTTCGCGCGGCGCCAGCGCCTGGAAGATCGGGTAGGTGATCGAGTGATCGCCGCCCGCCGTCAGCGCGAGCTTACCCGCGCGGAACACCGGCTCGAAGAAGCGGCGGATGTCATCGTGCGCGCGTTCGAGATGATAGAGATCGGTGAACGGCACATCGCCGATATCGGCAACGCGGCAGGCGTCGAACGGATTGAAGCGCGTCACGTGATGGATACCGCGCATCATCGTGGACATATTGCGGATTTCGCGCGGACCGAAGCGCGCACCCGGTCGCGCCGTGACGCCGCCGTCGAAGGGCACGCCTGCGAGCGCAATGTCGAAGGTGTTCGGGTCCGTGCTGAACGGCACGCGCATGAAGGTCGGGATGCCCGCGAAGCGCGGCTGCTGCATCTGTGCCAGATCGGTTCCCGTCACATTGATCTCCTGTTTGATGGTCGCTCGACCCGGATCTGGCTGCGCTTGCGCGCGTCAGAAGGTGGGCGGCGTATTGATCCACAGCACGCGGGTGATGACGTCGCCGGGATTGCGGTAGCTGTGCGGCTCGGTGCTGGGGAAGTAGAAGGAATCACCCGCCTGCAGCCGGTAGCATTCGCTGCCGAGCGTCAGTTCGAGTTCGCCTTCGAGCACATAACCCAGTTCTTCCCCCGCATGGCTGATCTGCTCGTCGCTGCGCGCGAGCGGTTCGAGCACGTGAATGTCGCCTTGCAGCAGTTGCCCGGGACCCGCTACGACGAGCCGTTCCAGCATGATCGAACTTCGCGCGCGAGCATGCCGGCCCGCCGTCTGCTGCGCCCCCGGAAAGCGCACGGAAGGCCGTTCGCTCGCACGCTGTATCGGCGTGACGGTCGCAACGGGACCGGACACGAGTGCAGCGATGTTGGTGTCCAGCGCGAGCGCGATTCGGTGCAAGGTCGCGAGCGACGGCGTCGCGTGACCGCCCTCGACCTTCGACAACAGACTCTCCGAGCAGCCCGCCTGCTCCGCCAGCGCCTTGAGCGTGAGTTGCTGCACCATGCGCGCGTGCCGCAGCCGTGTGCCGAGACCTTCGGCTGCCGCGCCCGGTGCGGAGTGAGAGGCCGCCGCGCGGGGCGCTTGGGCGGCCCGCCGCGGCGCAAGTGAGGACGGCCTGCGGGCAGCGCCGTTGCTGGACGTGGAGGTTTTTCTGGTGGCCACCGTTTGCGTTCTGTCGATCAGCGTAAATGAACGGCCCGGCGAGTATCAGGCGAGAACCGTGAACTCGACTTCGACCGGGTTGAGTGCGTTGATGGGAATGATATCCTGCGGACACGCCGACATCACCACGATGCAATCCATCGCAGCCTTGATGTCCACATGGTCGCCCGCTTTCGATACAGGCGCCAGCCATTCGATCGTGTAATCCGGTTTGACGGGGATGTTCATCCACAGGTTGAACGGCTGCGGCACTTCCCGCGTGCGCATGCCGATCGCCTTCAACGCCAGCCGCAGATTGTCCGCGCAGTTGTCGTGATAACGCTCCACCCCCAGATTCTGGTAGCGGTACAGATCGCAGGCGGCGATCAGCGTATCGTGCACGCCCGGCGATGTATCGGCGACCAGTTCGGCGATCGGGCGGCGGTGATTCGTCACGAGCGGGTCGCCCGGCTGCGGAATGATCTTGTCGATATACGCCCGCGTGTGCTCGAACGAGAGGAATTCGTTCAGGTGCGTGGCATTGAAGATCCATGTATCGCAGACCTGCGTGCCGTGCGGGTTCGAAATGCGGATGGTTTGCCCCGCCTTGACGCGCACGGCGCGGCCGCAGCGCGCGGGCACCGTGTAGGTCTTGCCGGGCTCGGGTGTGCCATCGGCGGAAATGGGTTCGTGCAGGGTGGCGTTCTGGCCGAGTTCCGTCCCGTTGTCGTCGCCCGGGTGGGCATGCGTGTGTGTATGCGAGTCGGTGGCGGTCGTGCTCATCTGGGTTCCTTGTCAGTCGTTGCAAAGGGTGGTGAGGGTGTGCGCGAGCGCGCGTGCGCCCAGCACGAGGTGACGGGCGTCCGTGGCTTCAGCCGGGTTGTGGCTGATGCCGTCGCGGCTCGGCACGAACAGCATCGCCGTTGGGCAGTGCTGCGCGAGATACATTGCGTCGTGAAACGCACCCGACGTGAGGCGCAGCGCAGGCGCGTCGAGCGCGCGGCAGGCGGCGTCGAGCCGCGCGAGGACCTCGCAGTCGAAGCGCACTGGCGTATGGGCGAAAAGCGGCGCGATGCGCGCGCCGTGGCGCCTCGCGCAAGCGGCGACCAGTGTGTCGAACGTGTCGAGCACATGAGCGTCGGGATGACGGAAATCGACGGAGAAGGTCACGTCGGATGGAATCGTGTTGATCGAATTCGGCGTCACACTCCAGCGCCCGAACGTCACGCGCGTGTGCTCGCCGCCCAGTGACACGGCGATTTCTTCGAGCGACGCCCGCAGCGCGACGGCCAGCGTCATCGCGTCGCGACGCATCGGCATCGGCGTGGTGCCCGCGTGCGCCGCCACGCCTTCGCAGTGGAATGCGTACCAGCGCACGCCCTGAATTCCCGTGACGACGCCGAGTGGCACGTCGGCATTTTCCAGTTGCGGACCTTGCTCGATATGCAACTCGACGAACGCATGCGCAGGCGGCGCGTCGCCGCGCGACGGCAGTTCGGGCAAGGTGCGCCGATGGCTCTCCAGCGCGGCGCGCAGCGTGACGCCGCCGGCGTCGGCGGCGTCGAGGTAAGTGGGCATGCGCGCGGGCTCGACAAACGCGCTCGATCCCATGGCGCCCGGCGCGAAGCGCGTGCCTTCTTCGTTGGTCCAGATCGCGACGTCGAGCGGCCGGCGCGTGCTTAGGCCCGCATCGTTGAGCGCGGCAATGCATTCGAGCCCGGCGAGCACGCCGTAGCAGCCGTCGAGCTTGCCGCCCGAAGGCTGCGTGTCGATGTGGCTGCCTGTCATCACGGGTGGCGCATCGTCGATGCCGGGCCGGCGGATGAAGAGGTTCGCGCATGCATCGGTGGAGACGGCGCAGCCCAACGCGTGCGCACGTTCGACCAGATAGCGGCGCGCATCCAGATCCGTTGCACTGAGGGCGGGGCGGTTCACGCCGCCGTCGGGCCGCGCGCCGAATGCGGCGAGCGTTTCGATCGACGCGAGCAGGCGTGTCTCGTCGATACTTTCCGCGGCACGCCGTGCAACGTCATCGTGTGCAGGTTGATCGGTTCGCATCATGACGACGCTCCCGATGTCTGCTCCACGCTGTCGGCTCTTCCTGCGGGCGCGGTCACGCTCAGGCTGCGATCGAACCACGGCTTGAGAAACTGCTGGAGACGCGGCGTGCGCGAGTTGCCAAAAAGCTGTGCTGGCGGCCCCGACTCGACGATCTGTCCGGCTTCCATGAATACGACCTTGTCGGATATCGTCGCGGCAAAGCTCATTTCGTGCGTGACCATGACCATTGTCATGCCGTCCTGTGCGAGTGAACGGATCACGTTCAGCACTTCTTCGACGAGTTCGGGATCGAGCGCCGATGTCGGTTCGTCGAGCAGCATCACTTCCGGCTCGATGGCGAGCGCACGCGCGATGCCGACGCGCTGCTGCTGTCCGCCGCTCAGCCGCGCGGGATAGACGTCCGCCTTGTGCTGCAGGCCGACGCGAGCGAGCGCCGCGCGCGCCTTGTCGCGCGCATCCGCGCGGCGCATCTTCTTGGCCAGTACGAGCGGCGCGGCGACGTTGTCGAGCACGCTCATGTGCGGCCACAGATTGAACTGTTGAAATACCATGGACACGGGGCGCCGCACCTCCGCGACGCTCGCCTCGCTGTCGCGATCGCGCAGCGTGCGGCCAGTGCAGCGATAGCCGAGCAGTTGCCCCTTGATCCAGACTTCGCCTTCGTCGTAGGGCTCGAGAAAGTTCATGCAGCGCAGCGCGGTCGTCTTGCCCGAGCCGGACGGCCCGATCAGCGTGACGATCTCGCCGCGCATCACGTCGAGGTCGATGCCCTTGAGCACGCGGGTTGCGCCGTACGACTTGCCTACGGCACGCAGCTTGAGGATGGGTTGAGCGCTCATGTAGCTTGATTCGTGGCGTTCTGCAGGAAAGGGATCATCGCCGTCGCGCGCTGCACGAGCAGCGACACGGCCTGGGTGAGCAGCCAGTAGCTCACGATCAGCAGCGTATAGGGACCGACGTAGGTGTAAGTGGAGGCGACGATGTCGCTGGCCGTCATCGTCAGCTCGGGGACCGTGATGACGGATGCCACGGCGCTCTCCTTGATGACGAGAATGATCTGGTTCGCGAGCAGCGGCACCGCGAAGGCGAGCGCCTGCGGCAGTTCGATCGCGCGGAACGCGGCCCAGCGGCTCACGCCGAACGCCTGAGCGGCCTCGATCTGACCGCGCGGCACGCTGGCCCATGCAGCGCGAAAGATCTCCGCGAAATACGCGCTCGCATAGATCGCGAGCGACACGACCGTCGCTTGCACGGCCGTCATCGTGATACCGAAAGCGGGCAGCCCGAAGTAGACGATCATCAATTGCGACAGATACGGCATGCCGCGAATCAGCCAGACGAACACGCGATAGGGCGCGGCGAGCACGCGTGCGTAACGCAGGCGCAACCCGTTGAGTGCGAAGCCGCCGCCCATGCCGAGCACAGCCGCAATCAGGCTGACTTCGAGTGTGACGAGCATCGCGTCGGCGAAGCGTGGAACGAGAGCGAGCAGGTTATCCATGCGTGTGATCCCCGTTCATGCGCGCGACGCCGCGCGGCGCTCGTAGCAATGCGCGGCGAATGAAAGCAGCGTCGTGATGGCCAGATAGAAGAGGGCGGCGCACGTGTACACTTCGAGCGGCCGGTACGTCGACGACGACAACTGCTGGCCGACGCGCATCAGGTCCGTGACGGATATCACAGACACCACAGCCGATGCCTTGACGATATCGATCATCTCCGACACGAGCGCGGGCAGCGTGACCCGCACCACCTGCGGCACTTCGATGTGCCACAGCACCTGACGCCGCGTGAGATTGAAGGTGACGGCGGCTTCGATCTGACCGCGGGCGATCGAGCGAAAGCCCGCGCCGAGAATCTGCGACTGATACGCAGCCGTGTTCATCGACAGCCCGATGGCCGCCGCGACGATGCCTGGCAACGCGAGCCCGAGCGCCGACGGCAGGTAATACATCACGAGCAGTTGCGCGAGCACGGGCGTGCCGCGAAACACGCTGACATAGACCCGCGCGGCGCCCGCGGGCAGCGGGCTGTCGCTTGCCGACATCGTGTAGATGAAGAGGCCGGCAAAGAAGCCGCAGAACACGGCGGCCGCCGACAGCCACAACGTTGTCAGTGCGCCGTCCAGCAACTGCGGCAGATAGGCGGTGCAGCGTGCGAGCAGATCGGGAGCGTTCATCTATCGGATCGAGGCAAGTCAGATCGAGGGTGCGGGGACTGCGTCGACGGGAACGTCCATCGTCGAGCCGAACCACTTCTCCTGGAGCTTCTTCATCGTGCCATCGCGGTTCGCGCGGGCGATGCCGTCGCTAAAGAGTTTGACGAGCGCTGCGCTGTCGCTGTCCTTACGCGCGACCCAGGCGAAATAGCTCTTTGGCCCGATGGTCTGCGGCAGCAGTGCGAATACGCCCGGGCGCGATTTCATCAACGGCCCCAGGTTCGCGACCGATTGCGCGACGGCGTCGAGCCTTCCCACGGCGAGGTCCGCATAGGCTTCGTCGAACGCGACGTACTGTTTGATCTGCTTGATGCCGGGACCGCCCGCGTCTTTCAGCTTCTTGTCGAGCGCCTGCAATGCCTGCAGTTGCGCCGAGCCCGTCTGCGACCCGACGATCCTGCCGTTCAAATCCTCGGGCGACTTGATGCTCGTGTCGCCGTTGCGCAGCAGCACGCCCGTCGTCGCGTCGGCGACGGGCACGGTGAAAGCGAAGTGATTGACGCGGTCCTTGTTGACTGTAACGGCTGTCACGACGATGTCGAAGCGCTTGGCATCGAGTCCTGGCAACAGTCCCTGAAACGGCAGGTCCAGCTGCTTGACCTTCACATCCGGTATCGACTTCAGCACGTAGGCCATCAGGTCGGCGTCGTAACCGACGATCTTGCCGTTATCGACGTATTCGAACGGCGCGTAACGGGCCTCCGTCGCGATGGTGATTTCCTTGTTCGTCCTGATGCGCGCCAGCAGGTCGTCCGTTTGCGACCAGCCCGGCGTCGCCGTGACGAGTGCGAGCCCGCCCAACAACGAGAAGACCAGACTGCGGAGAGGCTTGTTCATGACGCTTCCTTGTGAAAGGCCAGTGGGCCGATTGTGAAAGTTAAAGGAATTAAATTCAAGTTACTTGAACAAGGTTCAAAAAGCATGAGCCGTGCCATGCGATGGCGGCCGGTCGGGTGTGGGAACATGTGCCCGCGATGCACCGGCGCGGGGAGTTTCCTGGCGGCTGAGGTCGCGCGCGGCGCACGATGCACCGTGCTGGGGAGTTGCGCCGCGCGCCGATGTCGCAATTCGTCGCATCGATGTCGCGCTGGCATTGCAGACGCATCGAGGCGCCGCCGTTAGTCCGGGAGACGGCCTGCGATCGAATGGCCGGCCCGTTCGTTCTGACTACCGGAGAAACGCTGCCCGCGCCGTCCTCGCGGCGCGCACGCTGCTTTGCGCTCATGTTCAGAAACACCACGATTCGCGGCGGCCTCGCCGCCACCATTTCGGGTTTCACGCTGCTATTGATGCTGGTCATCGCGGCGGCCGTATTTGCGCTCTTCAAGAGCAACGCCGCGCTCGACGCGATGTATCGGGACGACACCGCGTCCGTCGTGCATTTGAAGACCAGCTCCGAGCGGTTGCTGGTGTTCCGCGCGGGGCTCGCCGACGTCGAACAGCTGATCAGTGCGGGCAAGCCGGCTGCCGCCGAGATCAAGCAGCTGCATGCGCTGCTCGGCGAGAGTAATCGCGAGCTCGACGCGTACCGTGCGCTGCACGCTCCTGACGCGCAGGAAACGACGCTGCTCGAAGCGATGACGGGCAAGCGCGACCGTCTGCTGGCGCAGGCTTTCTCGAAAGCGCTCAAGCAGCTCGACGAAGAAAATCTGGTCGACTTCCTTACCACGCAGCGCGAAATGCCCGTCGCGCTGTTCGATGAATATCAGAAGGCGCTCATCTCGCTGGAGGATTTCCAGGTGCAGCGCCAGCGCATGCGTTTCGATCACGCGAACGTGCGCTTTCACATGGCGCTCTGCGGCTTCGGCGTGGCCGGACTGATCGCATTGATCGTCGGCGTGCTCGCGCATCGGGCGCTGACGAGGGCGATCGTCACGCCCGTCAATGCCGCCGTCGACTACTTTGCGAAGATTGCAGCGGGCGACCTCACGGCCGTCGTCAAGACGGAACGCCGCAATGAAATGGGTTATCTGCTCGACTCGCTGAACGACATGCAACAAGGCCTCGTGGCGGTGGTGCGCAAGGTCAGGGCGGGGACGGACGCGATCATGCACGATGCGCAGGCGATTGCCAGCGGCAACCGCGACCTGTCGATGCGCGCCGGCGATCAGGCCGCCTCGCTTCAGCAGGCGGCCGCGAGCATGGAAGAATTGACGGCGACGGTGCGGCAGAATGCCGACAATGCGCACGATGCGAGCGCGCTTGCCACACGCGCGTCCGAGATTGCGACACGCGGCGGCGAGGTGGTGCGTCAGGTCGTCGACACGATGGATGCGATTTCGGATAGCTCGGCGCGCATCGTCGGCATTG